>NZ_JBQRUM010000006.1:0-263631 GCF_053485795.1 Thalassotalea ganghwensis | reverse complement strand
TATTAATGCCACAGCTTCTTGTTTAAATTCTGCTGTGTAACTTCTGTTTGTTCTTTTTGTCATTTAACACCTCAATATTTGGATTATATTCCATTATCAAAGTGTCCTGTTTGATTATTGCAGATCACTCCCTGCAACAAAAATCAAAACATACACTATCTTTATTGTCAACAATAATAAATTTGTAATAATAAAGCTTACGGAAAGACCACTCTAAATTAAATTTATAAAACTAGCATCAGGACTAGATGTTGATTCCCAATTATACCTGTTAGAGTTGGGAATCAGAATATACTAATCGGGTGAAATAAACGCTTAATGGTTAAGCATTTATTAACTTGAATTGAAGTATGAGCTACTATAATTTATTGTATTAATAGCTCTTTTTCATGACCAATTTTAGTCATAACGATAAAGTCGAATCTAAGAAAAATGGAACATCACCACTGGTAAATAAGGATAGTAACTAGATGAAAAAAATGGCTTTGGCAACAACTCTTGCCGCACTTTTTGCTGCTAATGTACAAGCAGATACGGTCGGCTTATACCTCGGCGGTCAAATTTGGCAAAGTGAAGTAAATGGAATTTTTGGTGAACTAAATACACTTGTTGACTTTAATTTAAAAGAAGAACAGCAAATTGTCTATTTTGTTGCAATTGAACACCCTTTCTCTTGGCTTCCTAATGCCCGTATTTCAAGTACCACTCTCGATACCACTGGTAAAACTACCTTAACGCAAGAGTTTAGTTTTGGAGGTGAAACTTTCTCTATTGGTAACGATGTTGATGCCAGTTTTAACGTAAGTTATATCGATTACACTTTATATTATGAGCTATTCGATAACGACTTATTTTCAATTGATTTGGGATTGACCGCGAGAGACTTTAATGGTGATGTCACTGTTTCAGGGACGACAACTATTGATAATGGTTCTTGTAATGATCCTAATCCGTCTCCTGACAGTCCTTGTACTGGAGGAGGAAATCCTACTCCCCTTTTTGGTAAAATAAAGACTAACAAAGTGGAGCCTATGTTATATGTTGCCTCAAATATTAGCTTACCGTTAATAGGCCTAAGTCTATTTGCTCAAGGTGATTTTTTATTCATAGATAGCCATTCACTTTCTGACTATCAAGTTGGCTTAAGTTACGAATTAATTAATAACAGAATGATGGATCTTAATTTGGCCTTAGGATATAGAGTCGTAGAAATGGAATTTGAAAATTTAAACAATTTATCTACCAACCTTGAATTCAAAGGTACTTATGCTGGTGTTATCGCACACTTTTAAAATTGAAGATTTCTCACTAATTTAAACCAAAACACCTATGCCAATAATTAAATAGAACTCTTTGGAGTTAATAACTGAGCAGGTCTTAACTCCCATGACCTTTATAAAGCTTAAATTACCTGCATAATATTGAGAACGTTAAATAAAAACGCTCTCAAAAAATTACACAAATAAATTTATATTTAAGCTATTCCCTATTTATTGCTTAATAGCATTAATAATTAATTACAGGAGCTAACATTGCTGATATCCCATCTAATGCTTCTTTTCGTTCATTGAGGTAATCATATCTATCATATATACCCTCAATGCCTTTTAACTTATGATTTAAGCATCGTTCAGCAACATGCCCTGCAACACCATTACTTGCTAGTAAACTCCTACATGTTCTTCGTAAATCATGGACTGTAAAATGCTCTACTGGCAATTTTCCTTCACGAAAAAGCTTTTGAATTGCTGCATTTAATGTATCTGGGCTTATATGACCAAAGCGTTTACTTGATCTTCGATTCGGAAATAAAAAGTCAGAGCCAAATGCTCTCACTCTCAACTCTTCTAACCAACCAAGAACCACATCACTAAGAGGAACTGTTATCGCTTTTCCCGTTTTGCTTCTTGCTTGTGGCAAGTGCCAAAGGCTCGAATTGAAATCAAACTCTTCCCATTTCGCAGCAATCAGCTCTCCTTTACGTACTCCAAGAGAGACAAGCAAGGCAGTTGCTAAATAATTATCACGAGTAAATTGATTGTAGTGATCTCGAAAACATTGAAATACTTCCTGTAGTTCATCAAGAGATAATGCTCTACTACGACTTTGTTCGACTCCACCAGCGTCAGATAATGTAAATGCTTCTGCTGGATTGCTAGTACGTAGATCTAATTTAATAGCATGACGAAAGAGCTGTTTGCAGTACATAAGCGCATCATTAGCGATAGTAGGGCGATTACTTTCCGCTATATGCTGGATGATCGCTCTAATATCTCTCGGGGTTACTTTGTCGATTCCCAGCTCCCCAACGAAAGGTGCAATATCTTTTTGGTAAACACGTCTAGGAATGTTTGGATGCTTCAGCCGTTTTTCACAGTCTTTTAACCAATCATCAGCAAGATGGTTTACTGTGAGCATATCTTCTTGTTCAAGACGTTTTTTTTCTGCAAGAGGGTCGATATTTTCATTCTTAATATCAACCTTTATTTTTGCTGCTTTAAACTTTGCATCAGCTAGTGAAAGCTCAGGGAATTTTCCCAAAGTCATTTCTTTACGTTTTTTATGTACGGTATAACGAATTGTAAAAAATGCGCTACCTTCATCACTTATACGAATGTATAAGCCATTTCCGATAGCGTATTTTCCTATAGTCTTGTTTTTTATAAGACTTTTTATTTTTTGAACTGTAATTATTGCTGTCATTTCAACCTCTTATCCTTGAAGTGGTGACAGATTGTTATAAGTTTAGGCTAATTTTCAATTTATTGAAAAACCTGTCACCATTTCTGTCACCACTTTTACTTAACAAAGAGCAAACAGTGGTAACAAGGTGAAACAGTGAAATTATATAACTTACAGATTTTATTGACTATTTTAACATTCTGAAACAGCGTGAAACATCATTCGATATTTTGGATCTGCTCACGCATTTGTTCGATCAACACTTTTAACTCAACAGCTGAGTTGGTAACATCTGCGTTGATAGATTTTGAGCCTAAGGTGTTCGCTTCGCGGTTAAACTCTTGCATCATAAAATCTAAGCGTCGGCCTTGTGGGCCACCTTTTTTGAGGATACTGCGAGTTTCTTTGACATGGCTATGAAGGCGATCGATTTCTTCATCAACATCCATTTTTTGCGCCAGCATGACAAGCTCTTGTTCTACGCGGGTTGAATCAAGTTCAATTTTTGCTTCTTCGAACTTCTCTAAAATACGGGTACGTTGCCATTGAATGACTTCTGGCATATGGCCTTTAACTTTCTCAGCTTCTGCTTCAATTGCGGTTAAGCGTTGCTCTATCATGCCCGTTATATTAGTGCCCTCGCTCGCTCGGGCAGAAATGAAATCAGCTAACGCCTGATCAAAACCAGCAAGGATATCGGCTTGAATGGCGTCCATATCGGTTTCTTCGGTTTCCATCACACCCGGCCAACGCATAATTTCAATTGGATTAACTTGACTGTTAAGGGTTTGCTCGTTAATCCAACCTGCGTGTTGCAGCAGTTCTTCAGCAAGGTGTTTGTTTAACGATAATTTGCCTTTAGCGGCAGGATTGGCGTTAAAACGCAAAGAGCATTCAACTTTACCGCGATTAAGTTGTTTGCGAAAACGCTCGCGTAAAATAGGCTCTATGGCTCGAAATTGCTCGGGTAAACGAAAGTAGGTTTCTAAAAATCGTTGGTTAACGCTGCGAATTTCCCAAACGGCATTACCCCAGTCACCTTTAATTTCAACACGTGAAAAGGCGGTCATACTATGGATCATAATCTTTCCTATTAACTATTTTTATAAGAATGAACGGAGAAATTATGCCTGAGCTTGGCCAATTTAGCTATTATCTGCGCCAAATTGGCCGTATCTTTCAGTTAATCGATGAATTAACCAGCAAAGCCGGTGTTAAGTATCCAGCCAATTAGCAATACCTGTGGCACGGTAATTAGTGGTAAAAACAAGGCTATTTTCCAGCTTTTAGTGGTATCTTTTAATACCATAATTTCCGTATAGTCAGTTGAAGCACCGGCCATTAAAAAGGTGAACGAATTACCTGGTGCTGACGCTCGCGTGATTAAGTCAGCAGCAATTGGTGTTGAACCTTCAGAGCACACTTCAATAATCGTTGCTGCCAGCAAAGTTAACAATAAACCTCCTGCGGTTGCACCAAACCAGGTAGCAAAACTATCCTCAGGCACAAACGCGCGAATTAGCCCTACCAATACAATACCAACCGCGACCCAACGAAAAACCATGCGTGAACCTTTAAAGCCGTTAATGATCATATTGATTAGCGCTTTCGGTGAATAATCAGCATTTTTAGTGAGTACCTTTAAGGTTTGTTTAAAGTTAAAATCATCAGCTAGTTCATGTGCATGGGGGTTTTTAGGTAACTTACCCGACTTTTCTAGGCGATCAAAAATATAACCACTTACCCACGCTACCACCAGTGATAAGGCGATAAATACCAATGTCCACTTAAGGCCTATTAAACCAATCAAGATAAACGTCAGCGTAAAGGAATTCCATGGGCTAGCAATAATAAACGCCATTACTTGCCCTAAACTGGCTCCTCGCTCATAGAGTTTCATCCCAACCATTAAAATACCGTGGTTACATAGGTCGAATAATAGGCCAGCCATTGTCGCTCTAAACAATCCAGAGACAGTATGTCCTTTACCAATGGTGGCAATAACCACATCTTTAGGTAAACGATTTAGCCATCCAACGATTAACACGCCAAATGCCATACCTATCCACATAGCGTCTAGCATCTCAACGGTGGTAGCACTTACCGTGTAATACCATTTTTCTGACGGAGACTGTAACCAATACCCAACAAACGCTATCAAGACAATTATCGCTGAGCCCCACATTAACCAATCAACACTCTGCTTATCACTATCGCAGCAACTTGATGCACTTTGCTGGTCGTCGCTCCCTGTTTTTTCAGCAACCGATTTCTCTTGGCTATTATTTGAGCCACAACAACTAGACATGATCAGACTCCTCTTCGATTAGACCTTCAATTAAATGACAGACATGATCACCCGTTGGGTTGCAATCTGGTAAGGTTTCCCATAAGGCTAGCGCATTTTGCATTTTCTCACAGGTTATTTGCATTGCTCGAATTTTCGCTTGCGTTTCTTCTATTCGCTGTTTCATTATTTCGCGTACCGTTGGACACGGAGAGTGGCCAAGTTGAGATTCTTGAATAAAGGTTTCAATATCTTGCAAACTAAAACCTAACGCTTTTGCTTGAATAATGAACTGTATGCGCGTTTCATCAGCCGACGAATAGGCTTTATAGCCATTGATAGGGTTGGTTGATGGTGTCAATAAACCAATACGTGTGTAATAGCGCACGGTATCAACATTAACTTGATACTTATCGGCTAGCTGCTTTGCTTTCATCATACCCCCTTATGGTGATCATCAACCCAAATGTGATCAACTGAGTGTACTATAAAGCTATGAGTTACTCACAGGTCAACTAATAATTTTTAGTTCCTGCTAATTTTTTGATTGCGCTGGTTATAACACTTTAAACTGAGCGTAAACGTGGTCGCCAACCTTAAAGTCGAGCGTTTTAAATGATAATAATGATATGTTAGCCAGTAAAACTTGCCCCTCTACCGCTAATTCAACCGTTACAAAACTGTTAGTTGCGTTGATATTGGTTATCTGGGCTTGCAGACAATTAACAATTGACGATTGGGCCGGTTGGCTTTTACCAAGGCTGACTTTGGCTGCGTCAATTTCTACATTTACTTGCCGCTGGGCAAACTCTGGTTTGCTGATAAAAATAATCTGGCCTTCATTGGCTGAAGATAACCGCACTTTAGCAAGCTTAAACTCTTCGATGACTTCTTCAATGGTGCCGGTTAATACCGCACACTGATTTTGTACTGACTCCTGACTCAAAAATGACACCATCTGCTGACTGCTGCCAGCATTGGTCACACAGAATTTTGCTAAATGAACAATATAATTGGTGCACAAGGCGAGTTCTTTTAATGAGTGACTAACTAATACAAATTGTAGCTGATAGGTTTTATGTAAGTGCTGAATAAGTTGACAAAAATGCTCTCTGGCTTGCCAATCTAACGCAGAAAAAGGCTCATCCAGTAAAATAAGTTTGTTGCCTGACAGAATACTTTGTGCAAAAGCAGCACGTTGCATTTGTCCCCCTGACAGTTGCGAGGGCTTGTGCTCAAGTATCAATTCAATTTGGCACCATTGAACAACTTTTTCGATGCTAAAAGGGCTATCGCTGGCAAACCTGCCATGGCTAACCACTAACTCGAGGTTCTTTTTTACCGTTAAGTGGGGAAATAACGTGGCGTTTTGATCTTGATAATAAATGGGTGATTGGCAAACTTGAAGGTTATCTAACGCCATTTCGTTAAAGTAACGTGCAGTGACATAGTCATCAGCTAGCCCTGCAATCCCCTTTAATAAGCTAGTTTTGCCCGCACCTGAACTACCAAATAGTCCAATAACATGCTGCTGAACATCAAGAGCAACCGCTATCTCCTCAGCAAGTTCCGCATGGTTTAGCTTAAACGATAACATCACTAATCCTTGCTTGGCTGACTTTGAAAGAGTACAGGTCGATTAAATCGATACAGTAAAAACAAACTGATAAACGACAACAAGATTAAGGTTAATGCTAACGCATGAGCTTGTTGATACTCAATTGCTTCAACATGATTGTATAAAGCAATAGACAACACTTGTGTTTCACCAGGGATATTCCCTCCGATCATTAACACTAAACCAAATTCCCCTAAGGTATGAGCGAAACCTAATGTCGCGGCACTAATAATGGCAGGTTTAGCGAGGGGAAGACTAACCAATAACATTCGCTTTAAGGGCGGCAAGCCTAATCCGCTCGCGACTTGATCATACTTAACGCCAAGTTGACTAAAATTGGCCAGCAACGGTTGAACGACAAAAGGCAATGAATAAATCAGTGAGGCAAATAATATCCCGGTAAAGCTGAACGCCAATTGTTGCCCGGTAAGCCATAACCAACTTTTTCCGAGCCAAGTTTCTGGCGCAAAGGCAATCAGTAAATAAAAACCCAATACCGTTGGTGGTAACACTAATGGTAAAGCAATAAAGGTTTCAATAATGGCTCTCATGCGACCATGATAACGTGATAACCACCAGGCAAAAGGCACACCAACCATCAGCAAGATAAGAGTCGTTAAGCTGGCCAATTTTATTGTTAACCACAAGGCAGTTAAATCAAGGTTCACAGGGAAATCTTTTTCATTGGAATATTCAGCATGATAAAACGCGAGGTTTTTATATTCAACGACATTCGTACCAAGGGTGGCTGAACAAGGTTTTGTTCTCTTTGCATGAACAATAGCGCTAGCGACGTTTATCTGCGGCTGTTACTATTTAGTTACTTGTAACAAACCACCACCGCACACTGTTATTTAACAATTAGCATTAATAGAGGATATCATGGTCGACAATTGCAACTTTCCCGGTTTAATGCCTTTTCAAGAGGCTAAAGCAAAACTTTTAACGCAAATTGTCTCGATAAAAGAAAACGAATTAGTGAAAATTGCTGATTGTCGAAAACGCGTCAATGCCGACGTTATTCATTCTCCCATCAATGTGCCCGCTCACAATAATTCAGCAATGGATGGCTATGCGCTTAATGCAGAACATGTTGAAAATAGTACTATTGCGGCAGGCAACGTTTTTAAGCTCGTAGGCACAGCAATGGCAGGGCGCCCTTTTACTGGAGAATTGCGTCCAGGTGAATGTATTCGAATTATGACCGGAGCCGTTGTACCGGCCAGCGCCAACGCCGTAGAAATGCAAGAAAATGTCACGATAACAAACGCACTAGTGACACTAAATCAGCCAGTAAACCTAGGTAACCATATACGAAAAGCAGGTGAAGATATTGCTCTTGGGGAGTTAATTTTCGATGCTGGGCACCTATTCAGTAACACCGACATTGGCTTACTTGCCTCATTGGGTGTTAGTGAAATAGCAGTAAAACGTAAGCCAAAGGTTGCAGTATTTTCCACCGGCGATGAGCTTAAAGCAACAAATGAGCTCTTAATGCCGGGCGATATATACGAAAGCAACCGCCACGTAATTATTGCCATGCTGAGCACCATGAACCTTGATGTGATTGATTTTGGCATTGTTCCTGACAATTACGAAAAAATAAAGCAAACATTTATCAAAGCTGACCAACAAGCAGACTTAGTTATTAGCTCTGGCGGTGTCTCTGTCGGTGATGCTGATTACACTAAAAGTGTACTTGATGAACTAGGAAAAATTGAGTTTTGGAAGGTTGCCATCAAGCCCGGAAAACCGGTCGCGTTTGGCCGTTTAACAAGCAGTATTTTCTTAGGGTTGCCAGGCAACCCAGTGTCTGCCGTTGTCACATTCCACTTATTTGCCGTACAAGCCCTGAAAAAAATGATGGGAACAAGCTATCCAGAGCCAATGCAACTTTTGGCAGAAACTGCTGCCGCGGTAAAAAAACGGGCAGGTAGAATGGACTTTCAGCGTGGCATCGCAACGGTTACTCAAAACGGCACACTATCGGTTACGCCGCTACCAAACCAAGGTTCTGGAGTTTTATCTTCGATAAGTCGCGCAAATTGTTTCATTGTTTTACCGCGCGAACATGAAGGCTGTGGTACAGGCGAGCAAGTTTACATACAACTATTTGATGAGCTATTGGCACATTAACACCATCAATTTCATTGGCCACGATAGGTGATCAATTTAAGTAATTGCTCCTATTTTTATAACTCTATCGCTAGAGAGTTATTGAAGCCCAGGTGAAATGACTTATAGTAACCTTCATGCTCATTCATAGTAGAGATTAACTATGCCCCAAGACGCCCCTAAAACCTTAAGCGATAGTCAATTAATGCGATACAGCCGACATATTATGCTCAAAGGCATGGATATCAACGGGCAAGAAAGGCTATACAATAGTAAAGTTTTAATTATCGGTGTTGGCGGCTTAGGGTGTGCTGTTGCACAATACTTGACTGCATCGGGCATTGGAGAAATCACGCTATCTGATGATGATGTTGTCGACCTAACTAACTTACAACGACAAATTCTTCATTCGGAAGCTGATATTGGTCTATCTAAATGCCAATCAGCAAAACAATTGTTACTGGCTCTCAATAGTGATGTTATCATCAATACCATTGAAAAACGCATGTCTGAACAATGCATGCAACAAACTATTTCACAACATGATATTGTCATTGATTGTTCCGATAACTTAGTGACACGTAATCAAATCAATAAAACCTGTTATCAACAAAAAGTGCCATTAGTTAGTGGCGCAGCAATTCGATTGGAAGGGCAAGTCGCTGTTTTTCACATGCAATCGGAAAGCGCTTGCTATCAATGCCTAAGTCAATACTTTGGCGAGCAGCAACTGACGTGCTCTGAAGCTGGGGTGTTATCGCCACTTGTTGGTATGATAGGTTCCATCCAGGCGATTGAAGCCATCAAGGTAATTTCGCTGCTTGGCAAACCCATTTACAATAAATTAATGCTCATTGATGCTTTTACCCTAGATGTTAAAACCTTTAACATTAATAAAGCAAAACATTGTCCTATCTGTGGTTAAAGCAGTTAAATTGCTTTATAGCCATGCTGCTCCAGAATAGCTTGTGATTCTGGAGAACGAATATATTTTAAGAATTGCTGTGCTAACTCAAATTTTCGTGTTCTTTTTAGAATAGTAGCGTGCTGCTCAATCGGTTGGTAATAGCTTTCAGGTACTACCCAAAAATGAGTATACGCCTTCCCGAACGCCTCTGGTTGCTTTTGCTTGGCCAATATCAGTAATGACAAAGGGACAAAGCCGGCATTAACATTACCAGAATCAATATAGTGAAATACTTGATTAACGTTATTCCCGATAATATTTTGAATTTTATCGATATTCTCAAATTTCAGGTTAGCTAGTACCTGCTGCGCAGCAACGCCATATGGGGCTAACTTGGGATTGGCAATTGCCAATCTCCCTTGATACTTTTCAAAAGTTGAGCGATTAATTTTAGTTTTTGTTTTCGGCATCCATAAGGCTAACTTTCCTAGCGTGTATTGTTGATTTTGGTAAGCAAGCCCTTGCTGAAATAATTGCATAGGGCGCATTTTATCTGCGGACAAAAATAAATCATACGGAGCGCCTTTAGTAATTTGCGCATATAGCACCCCCGTAGCGCCTGACGCCAGCTTTATTTCAACCTTGTGTTCTTGTTCAAAGTGTTTGGCCAAGTTAACCGCGCTCGCATAAAAGTTACTAGCGACAGCAACCGTAAGCGATTGGCTTTTGGCTAGATTAGTTATCGTTAACAGGCACAAAAGGATAGATAACTTAAAAAATTTAGACAAAGGATTAACCTTCTTTTTATTTAACTAACAATTACGATACCCTGTAAAGCTAGTCAGCTATTTATTGCTAACTTAGTTTTGCTAATTGTGACGCTGAAAGCATACTTTGTCACTTAGCTTCTATGATTATCGTGTTACTGACGAAACAATAATACAACCAAGTGTCACTAAATAATACGCATAGTGTGTCACTTGGAAAATCATATTTATCTAGTTAACAAACAAAAGATAAACCGAGCAAAGTCAACACAAGTCTACTTATAAAACTTTAAACTGGGCGTAAATATCCTCTCCAATAGTCAACTCTAACTTATATAAAGAAAGCAATGATATATTAGACATCAATATTTGATTTTCTATCTCAAGTATAATTGTTGCAAAATGCTTGTTTATATTTATTTCTTTAACTCTAGTCAAAAGACAATTGACTATAGACGTCAGAGATGGTTTTTTTTTGCACAAGCTAACTTTATTAGCTTCAATCTCAATATTTACATCTGCTAAGTCGTAATGAGGTGCTGTGATATATATAAATTGGCTATTAGAGTTGGATCCTAATTTTACCTTAGCTAAGTTAAACTCTTGAATAATTTTATCGATTTTCCCACTTAAAATAGCGCTTTGCGTTTGGCCTGGTTCTTGACTGAGCGACGAAATCAATTTTTGACTTATACCAGATTTAATTACTTTAAAGTGATCTAGATGCAACAAGTAATTTGTGCTCATTGCTAGCTCTTTTAGTGAATGACTAACAAATAAAAATTGCTTATGAAAGTGCTGATGTAGATATTGGATTAATTGACAAAAATGTTCTCTTACCTTCCAGTCTAATGCGGAAAATGGTTCATCGAGCAAAATAAGTTTTTTTCCAGACAGTAGGCTCTGCGCAAATAAGACTTTTTGCATTTGTCCCCCGGATAAATGCAAAGGCATCTGATCTAATATCGATTCAATTTGACACCAATTAATAACATCTTCAAATTGATAGCTATTTTCAGAAGCAAAACATCCATGAGCTAAAACCAGTAATAAGTTTTTCCGTACTGATAAATGAGGAAACAATGTTGCTCCTTGATCAAGGTAGTATATAGGTGACTTGTATGCTGATAATGTATCAACTCTCAAGCCGTCATAATGTACTACTGATATCAAGCTGTCATCGATTCCTGCAATATTCTTCAAAAAGCTAGATTTTCCAGCCCCTGAGGCTCCAAATATGCCAACTACATTCTCATTTAGATTTAAATATAATTCTGGCAGCTCATTTTTGAAATCAAGTAAAAGCATGTTCGACCTTAATGTGATTACCGATAAAATAAGGCGGGTCGATTAAAACGGTAAAGTAGAATTAATGACAAAAAAGAAATTGAAATCAAAATTATAGCTAAATTATGAGCTTGTTGATATTCCATCGCTTCCACGTGATTGTACAATGCAATTGATAACACCTGAGTTTCGCCAGGAATATTACCCCCTATCATCAGTACTAAACCAAATTCTCCTAACGTATGAGCAAAACCCAAGGTTATTGCACTAATGATTGCTGGCTTTGCTAAAGGAAGACTCACTAAAAATAATCGTTTATAGGGCGATATACCAAGTCCACCTGCCATTTGGTCATACTTAGTTCCAAGTTGAACAAAATTAGCAAGCAACGGTTGAACCACGAATGGTAAAGAATAAATTAATGAGGCCAACAATATACCCGCAAAACTGAAGGCCAATTGCTGCCCAGTTAACCAAAACCATCCTCTGCCTAACCAAGTTTCTGGCGCAAAAGCAATCAACATATAAAAACCAACCACTGTAGGTGGTAGTACCAAAGGTAGTGCAACAATACTTTCAATTATTGCCTTCATTCGACCTTGATAACTTGATAACCACCAAGCAAACGGGATACAGAAAATAAGCAATATAAAAGTCGTAAAAAAGGCAAGCTTTATCGTTAACCAAAGTGACGTAAAATCAAAAGTCACGATTTGTCTCCAGCTTCTTTGTTCCTGACAGTTTAATATCCTCACTGACAATATGGCTGATTAGCCAATCCGATAGAAAATACCAAATAGCCATTGCACTCTCTTTATTGATATCATTTCTATTCATGCGAATTAACTCATTGACGAAGTTTTGATGTTGTAATAAATGCAAGCGCTTATCTTTTTTAGTTAGCTTTTTTATATATTTCTCTTCCGCACTAAAATGATACTCGGTGTAATCTATCAGACGATTAAAAACAGCGTTGAAAGTATCGACATTAGCGTCATTTTCAATCGCTTCGGCTAATGTATTTATGATGCTCACAAGCGCTTGATGCTGAATATCTATTTCTTTTATGCCGATGTTGAATCCTGTTTCCCACTCAATATATTGCATCTCATTCTCCTATGTAGTGATCACAGTTGATGAATCCCTGCAATATGATGCCAATAACCATTACTATGATTAGCTGCTAATGGTACCGCTGAGCTCTGCTTTAACTTTTCTAATATTTCAAACGCCTGCTTACCTTCTGGAGAAACTCGCATAATGTCTACGAGTCCTTCCATGGCTTGTTGTTCATTGGTTAAGTTATAGCAATCTCCTGACATCGTTTGAATACCATTGAGTACAAACAACGCTTCACCTTCTTGGCTTTGTGTAAGCCTGCCATTGGGATAATTGATGCAGCAATATTGACACTCATCCTTTGAGCGATTTTCTGATCGTGCAGTAAAACAACGCGCAGAATAGGCGAGCGGTAAATGTCCGTAACTATGGACTTCCACTTCAAACTGGTCTAAAAATCCTGCTCGTTGGCATTGTTCGACAATCGTTTTTAATCTATCCCTAGAAAGCTCCACAGGCATACACCAACGCACCATGCCTTGACGCAGCAATAGCTGCAAAGAGTTGTGGTTATAAATGTTCAATGCACTGCCTGCGACAAATGGCAGCCCCAGTTGACTAGCTACATGTACCGCTGACATGTCATTTGCTTCAATCAGAAATTCACCATTATTAATAAACTTTTTTAGCTCTTTGAGTTCTGATGGTGCTTCAAGCAACACCATGGTCGACAAAACCACTTGCTTGCCTGCAAGAGAAAGCTCCTTTGCTATTAATAGATAATCCTTTAGTTTTACCTCTCTACGTTTACTGCATACAGATTCACCTAAATAAATAATATCTGCTGCACTCGTTTTAGCCTGTTGATAAAAAGCTTCTACATCAACTTTGGGCCAAAAATACAATAAATTTCCTAATGAATATTTCATCGCAACCTCTATTGCCAACTTTTATGATAAGCCCCTAAAGTCGTTTGATTACCTTCAGATAAATTCGCTAACTTTTGTTGCCAACGCTGTTCAACTACGAAACTCCCTTGTTGCTTGCAGGCATCTATTGCTTGTCGCCACGCTTGAGTGACTTCCTTAACATAAGCACTGCTGCGCTGCCTTCCCTCAATCTTCACAGCAGAGATGCCCATTTTTAAAAGTTCGGGCAAAAGTGCCATAGAGTTTAGGCTTGTCGGTTCCTCTAATGCATGAAAAAGGTTGTCATCAACATTAAAACGCCCTTTGCACAATGTCGGGTAGCCGGCCGCTTCATCAGGTGCATACCGATCAATTAATATGTTATTTAAGCGAGACTCTAAGCCTTTATCAGTTTCTTTCCAATCAACGTACTTGGCTGGTGAGCAAACACCATTCATATTGGGGGATTCCCCAGTTAAATAAGAAGATAAATGACAACGCCCCTCGGCCATTATGCATAGGCTGCCATAGGCAAAGACTTCCAGTTCGACATCAGTCGCCCTAGCCAGTTGTTTAACTTGGTGGATCGAAAGCACCCGAGGCAACACCACACGCTTTACATTAAAGTTGTTTTGGTAGTAATTAATAGCTTCGGCATTTGTCGCCGAAGCCTGAACAGATAAGTGCAGTTCTATCTGAGGGTACATTTTCGCGGCATAGTCTAACACCGAGATATCAGCGACAATTAAAGCATCCACACCAATTGAAGCGGCCAAATCAACAGACTGCTTCCACGTATCCCATTGATCGGCACTGGCAAAAGTATTAATCGCCATGTGTAACTTCCGGTGATGTTCTCGTACATATTTCACTGCTTGTTCGAGTTTACTACGAGTAAAATTCAACCCTTCAAAATGCCGTGCATTAGTATCATTTCTTAATCCGATATAGACAGCGTCTGCGCCATTATCAATCGCCGATTTTAGCGATGATAAATTGCCTGCTGGACATAAAAGTTCCACCTAATACCCTCCATACTTTTAGTTAATTTTCTCTGATTTTCATAGGATGGCAATGCCCCAAAAGAGGTACCTCTAAAAGCCTAAAATGAAGTCATTATTTATTGATCCAGCGCAATGCCTTTGCATTTGAACTTTGCAAAATACGTCGACAATAGATTTACTTCGTTACAATAGAGGGAACAGTTATGCTGCAATTTGATGCTCAATACGCAGAAAATTTTGGACAAGCGTACGCTAAAGCATTACCGCAACTCGGTAGTGCCATTGCCGATATTTTAAATTGGTTTGGTTGCCATCAAGTGTTTGGAGTTGGTGGTGACTTCGCCGCTAACTTGATCGCAGCCTTAGATGGTAAACTTGAATTATCTCCTTCTAGCAACGAGATGCACGCCGGTTTTAGTGCTTGTGGTCATGCTGAATTTAATGGTATTGGCGCCGCATTAACAACCTATACTGTGGGCAGTTTACCCTGCACAAGTGCGGCCGCATTAGCCATCACGGAGAAACTACCTGTTATATTTTTATCAGGAGCGCCTGGTGAAAGTGAAATATCTCACCATACAATACACCATACGATAGCGTCAGCTTCAGCCTGGCACCCAGAATATGACTGTGCGATTGACGCCTTTCGCGCTTTGGGGATGAAAGCTGAACGCTTGCAAGGTGCCCGAAACAAACATCAACCGAACATGGCCGCTGAGCGCTTTTTTCAATTAGTAACTCATGCTTATCTAAATAAACAGCCAGTGTTTATCGAGATCCCACGAGATCTCGTTTTTCAGCCTACTCAAGCCATCAGGCTTCCAGAAAATCGTAATCAACTCATTCGTGAAAACTTCGTGTTGCGAGGCGAAACTTTAATTGCTGAGCAAATTATCAAGAAACTCAATCTGGCTAATAAACCGCTGGTTTATATTGGTGAACATGTAAAACTAAACAACGAATTGAAAGAATTGCTGATGTCTTTTTGCCATCAATACAGTATTCCATTTGCCACTAGCTGGCTTGCCAAAGGAATTTTTGATGAGTCCGATCCGCTATGTTTAGGCAGTTATAACGGCGTTTTCAGTCGTAAAAAAAATCGCCAATATATTGAGCAAGAAGTCGATTATATTCTTGAAGTTGATACCAGCATTTACAATCAAGATACCAATGCGGCATTCAATACGGGCACTCACATCATCGAAAACTTTGACAACAAAACAGTAGTTAAAGGTACGGTTCAAAATCAGCAAGGAGTGATCAATATTTTAAAAATCCTTTTAGCTGCTGATATTCCATTTTTTTCGTTAAGTGTGGTTAAACAGCTACCACCGCCTTGTAAACAAGATACCCAAGTTGGATTTCATAACCTAACAACCGTGCTTAATCATATCCAACAAGGGTTATCTCAGTCTTTGATATACTTACCCGAAGTCGGTAACTCTTACTTTGCTTCCTATGACTTGATCACAAAACAATCTTCCATTGGCCGCAGCTGGATATGCAATCCCTGGTATGCCGCTATGGGAACAAGTTTACCCTACGCCAGAGCCGTCGCGAAAAAGCTCAATTCCATTCAATCGAATGATATTGCCGTGGTTATTACCGGTGATGGCGGCTTTAACTTTCAATTAAATGAGTTGATTCATTTTCAACGCGAATCACTCCCATTAATAATCATTTATATGCGTAACAATATTTTTCATTTAGGCAAGTCAGGTAATGGCAACATCTATCATTGTTCTACGCCGCTTTTCAATGCGCTCAAACTCATTGAAGCTTATGGTGGAAAAGGAGTTAAGTGTGAAACGGTGGGGGAATTTACTGATCATTTGCTTACTGCTGTTGATCACAATGATGGTATAACGCTTATTGAAGTCCCTGCTAGCACAGATAGTGACGCACAAAGCCATGAAATCCTTATGCTCAACTTATACATCCAAGCCCAAAATGGCGATCCAGTCGCGATGAGCAAGTGGCAAGAAATCACTCAAGATGGGAAGGCAATATGATACATCTTCCTCATGCAAAAAAAACGATTTCCGGCGTTCCGCAGACATTTGTAGAATGTCTTAAAAAACTCACCTCTAAGGCTCCAGCGCATGTGCTGGGGTCAATTGATTACCTACCTCATAGAGTGAGTGAGCCATTACTGTCATTAGTCCTAAATAAACTTTTTACAACAGCCTTACAAAACGAAGAGCTAAGGTTCTTACGAGAAAAATACTTAAAGTTGGTCGTTTCGGATTCTAATTTAACCTGCTTTATCACGGTAACTCATGGTTCCAACGAAACAGCTAAAATGTTAGTAATCAGGCGACTTCCATCCCATTTGCATCATGCCGATGTTGAATTCTCAGCTGACACTAAAAGCTTAATATTGCTAGCAAATAAAATAGTTGATCCTGATACCTTATTTTTTCAAAGAAAACTGCTGGTAACCGGCAAAACAGAGCTGGGTCTTGCGATAAAAAACTTCATTGACGACTATGACTTCGAGGAAAACATACCGATTCCAATACAACATGCCATTAAACGGTTAAGTCACTTGTTATCAGAATCAACTTAGCGCGTTTATTTATTGTAAGAGTTTATTGCACAAACAATTAATGGCTCAGCTGATTAGCCAAGCCTTTGATTATGCAAACGAGTTTAATTAGTGGCTATGATAAAAACGGCGCTGATGTTCTTTTCTTCTACCCGCACTAAAAGCCGATACGCGTTTGAGGTATCCAATCACTCGCGTGCCGTGGTCAATATCCTCTGAATGGCATTCTGGACAACGCGGTAACGTTCTCTTATCAATATGATTACAGGCATTACATAAGGTGATTTTGACGTTTATGCAGAAATAGTTACAACCCGTTTTTGCGGCAACATTGAGTAAATTCAAAGCGTTAGTTGATGACAAAGTTTCCTCCAAATTTAGGTGCAAGGCTGAGCCTCCATCTAAGTAACGGGTAAAGCCCTTACCATGCAAAATAAACTTATCTAAATGATTAATGGCATTGTCTTCAACAACATAAAAGTATGAGTTGTAACACTCACGCGGCACTTGGTATCCATCCGCTTTATCCCACTTGGCATTTTTGATACCCAAATTTTCCGCCGGGACGAACTCAGTATTAAATTGATAGCCATACTGCGCCTTGGCTCGACGATTAGCGAGATAAATGACTTCTAATTGCTTATCGACGAACTCCCGATAATCCTCGCCCGTGTCGACATTAATGCCTAAAAACTCTGCCGCCTCAACCATACCGTTAATACCTAAGGTTAAAAACTGTTTATCAAGATGAATAAATCCTGCGTCATAAACGGGTAGCATGCCATGACTAAGATAATCGTCGATTATCGCTCGATAAGCGACCTGATATTGTTGAATTTTTTCAACCTCAGTTAACAAGTCTCGACCATCTTGGATTAATCTATTCATATTGATGGTGATGACATTAATTGAGCCCGTCGACACTCCGCCAGCGCCTAAGGTATATGAAAAGGTGTTGTCACTGATTTCATTGCGCAGTCGGCAACAAGACGCTAAAGAATCAGCACTATCTGATTGGTAAATAAAAAAGGCATTGCCTTCGCTAATTTGCTGCGCGCACATTTGGGCAAACTGCGTATCTTTGACTAATTCGTTGTCAGTCAGCATCGCCGCTGTCACGACGGGAAAAGTGAGTAATGATTTTTCTCGTTCCTTGTTAAACCACCCCATAAAATAAGCTTGCAGTCTTTCAACACTTTGCCAATTAGGGGGCGTGTGATCGGGAAAGACAAAATTTTCAAAAAGCGATTCAAAGTAGTAACGATCGTAAAGCGATATATTCCAAAACACACTTTGATACCCGCGCGCCGCTGCCGGTTGATTTAACGCATAAACGACGTGTTGCAGGTGATTGTCTATCTCTTTAGCGTGAGTATTAAGATAGTCTTCACCAAACTCTTGTCGAGCAAAGTAATCAAAATAGGTAAGAAATTCAACGGTGGCAATTGCGCCTGCAAACTGAGCACTTATCGCAAAGACTAAGTTAATGAAACTTCCGCAAAACGATGCTAAATGCTTAGGTGCTTTTGATTCACCACCGAGTTTGGTTAAACCGTCGAGCAAAAAAGGATATAAAGATATTGAAGCACAATAGGGCTTTAAGCTGGTTTCGTCATGAACGTATATTTCATGTGCTTCTATTTGCCTGATATATTCTTGCGCCAATTCATCTGAAAACAACTCGCTAATTTTACCAGCGATTTGCGCTCGATTAATCTGAATTACATAGTCTTTGGTTAATTCAGCCTCCAATGTTGCGATGTTCTTGTGTGTCACGTTGGCATTAGCGTCCATTTTTGAGCCATCTGCGGCATTAGTCGCATGGACATACTGATGAATGAAGTTCTGTTTTTCTGCTATCTGAAATGGAGTTAAACGCTGCATAATGATTCTCTATTTTTATTGTTAAGATGATTAGGCAAAAACCGATAATTTAGGCATTGCCCGGTATGTAAATTGATTAACCTTTGATTCGTCGTTGGCTCATTTAACCCGCCCTTCTCGGTAAGCCATGGGCCTATTTTAAGATAATCTAAATGACGTGAAATTCGCTGCGGCACTCGCTCTAAGCCAGTGTACAAACAAGTTTTGAGACCATGTACTTTTGCCATTTGTAACCGCTGAACTAAGCATTCACTGTTCCACTCTCCGCCAAAAAACAAGACGCAGGTGATCATTGCTTGGTATTGCAACAAGTAATTTTCGAATAAGGAGGGGGTCAGTTCTAAGCCAAGCTCTCTGTTCCAGGTTTCTTGGCTATGACAACCTTGACAACGTAACGGGCAGCCTGTGATTGTAAACGCTAAGCTGACCTCATCGGGCACTTCTTGGAATACTATCTGTGGTGGTAACGCCTTGAACATAACACTATATCTTGTGCCTTACATAAAACTTAAACACAAGATATAGTGACAAAGCTTATTTTTATATACCTCTGAAAGAGTATTGTCTTTACCCGTCAATACTTGTATCAAGGGCATAATGCTGGTTGAATTGACTACGTACAGCCGCCGCAGCTACTGCAGCGCCAATCCTGTGCATTTACCGCTTGGTAAAACCATTCAAAGTATTTTGGCTCGGTTGGAATATGATGTTGTTCAAAGACCTCAAGCAGCCAATCAACGTTTGATTCTATCCAGTCCTCGAAAGGTAGACCTTCGATATATGCATCTTCATCAGGAAATAAATAACTGAAATTACCGTAAGTGCCCATATCGTTTTCAGTTTGTTTGGGCGGTAAGGTGATCGGCAGGTCGAGATAGGTAATTTGCCAATGGCCCAAACACAAGGTGTGTCCTTGTGCTGACCATTTTGCTTTAAAAGGATTGTTCAACAGAGAGTTTTCATCGCCGCTATTGTATTAGCGGAGATGATTGCTGCTCAAAATTAAAACCAATAATATCAGCTTCTTGAATCAGCTGCTGAATGTACTGACTGATATTTTTACGTTTAACTTTTTCATTTAAATACTCTGTCACTTTGTCTTTTACATACTCAAACGGTAATTGTCGTCCATCAACTTTGCGATCAATAATCGCCACGTGAAAACCATAACGACTCTCAATTGGGTAGGGTAATAACCCAACCTTGGCATTGAACAAATGACGTTCAAATTCAGGCACAGTTTGTCCTTGACTGATCTGCCCTAAATTTCCTTTCATCTCTTTCGATGGACAAGCCGAGTGCCTATCTACGAGTTCCTCAAACATTACCGGTGATTGCGCTATCGTTGCTATAATCTCCTGAGCGAGATCTTTAACTCTAATCCGGTCATTGACATCATCCGGCGCTACGGCCAATAAAATGTGACGCACCTCCAATAAAGGCGATGTGGTAAATTTGCTTTGGTTTTGCTGATAGAATCGCAAGCATTCTTGCTCTGATGCTATTGGTACTTGGCACTCCATCTCAATCAAACGATTGATCAAGGTATATTCAGAGTCTAGCTCCAGCGACGTCTCGTCATTTAACAGCCCCAACGATATTGCCTTTTGTTTAATGAGTTCGTTGATAATGAGTGATTCTGCCGCCTTAACCATACTTTGACGCTTGGTTTCAGCTGGGTGATATTGCATTTCAGCCAACACTTCTTGCTCAGATAGTTCAACTCCGTTAACACGAATTTCAGGCACTTCTGATGGTACATGGTTAGCACGTTTTGCTGCAGCAAGGTCATCCTCAACTTCAGAAAAATCTCCGTGATTAATGGCTGGATTTTCGATATCGCCATGACAGCCACAATCGTCATGATGTTTATGCTCATTTACCGGAGCAGCATTAATAATTTCCATGAGTTTTCCTTAGTGTTAATTGAGACCCTGGTATTAACTTTTAACTAGCGACTTTAACTATCATTAGCGTTTAAATCGCTATGCAAAAATTAAACAAGAAAGGTCAACACGCTCTAATTAATGGGTTATTTTGCTCTTAAACAAAGCGGTAAAGCGGGGTGTACAAATGTACATGAGCATTTTCCAACGATGAATAAGAGCGAAAATAACAACGATTAAATCATTAACTTTTATTTAGCGCGCACGACCTGATAATTACGGCTGAAATATTTCACTGGTACACTCCAAATATGAACTAATCGACTAAATGGAAATAGCACAAATAGCGTCATACCAAGGAAAATATGTAACTTGTAAATAAGTCCAACACTACTTAATGAAGCAGCTGCCGTTGTCATATCAAAGGTGACAATATTTTGCGCCCAGCTCATCATTTTAAGCATCTCACTACCGTCTAAATGGTTCAATGAAAACAAGATACTGATTAACCCTAAGACTAGCTGCACAAAAATCAGCACTAAGATTAAAATATCCATGGTTGTACTGGTAGCACGGACTCGAGGATTGTTTAATCGGCGATTGAGTAAAATCACAATGCCGTACAAGCACACTAGTCCAAAGAAACCACCCGCGCCCATCGCTATTAACTGCTTTGTTGCTGGGGTAACGCCTAAAACATCCCACACTTGATGTGGCGTTAGTAGACCAACAAAATGGCCCGCTAAAACTGCAATAATACCGATATGAAATGCCATTGAGCCTTTCTTAATGCCTTTGCTTTCTAGCATCTGACTCGAGCCTGTTTTCCACGTATATTGTTCTCGATCATAACGCAGCATACTGCCAACGATAAAAATCGTCAGAGCAATATAAGGATATAAACCAAATAAAAGTGTATTTAAGTAATCCATAAGTATTAACCTCCAGATACCGTTGTTGATTGGCCAGCGTCTTTCGCCAGCGTTTCAGCAATCACAGCATCCATCATTTGAATAGGAACTTGTTGGTCACGACGTTGTGTTTGAGAAGGGCGATTCGTCGCAGTGCCACAAGCGTCACTGTTGGAATCGGCACCAAATTTCACCATTTCCTCTTCCCAAACTTTATCGATCGCTTCTTTGGTATCATCACGCTTTTCGCCTTTTACTTGCTGCGCTAAATCAGCGTAGTCGATGTCCGCTTGAGCAAGATCAACCAAGATGTGAAACAGTATCGCGTAATCTGAATCTCGCTGTGCTAATCGCACTTTCAGTAGCGCTAAAATATGTGAGACATCTTGCAACCAACCTCGGGCGTGCTCATCACCTTGCGTCGAAGCAAACTCTAAAAACAAAGGGATGTAATCAGGGAGCTCTTTTATGCTGATATCTAAACCCGCCGCTTTGTATTGAGCGATGAGATCGATCATTGCTTGACCACGGTCGCGGCTTTCTCCGTGAATGTGTTCAAATAATAACAGTGATAACGAACGCCCGCGCTCAAAAAGCGCATCGTAGTCTGATTGCCAATCAAGTAAATCCATTGACAATCGACCATCAATAAACTCGGTAAGCTCCCGTTTGTTTTGCTCGCTTAAGTGTTTTTCTACAGCGATAAAACGTTTTATGTCTTCAGCAGAACATGCTAAATCTTCTGTAGGGTAATCTATCAATCGAGACATTAATGCCAAAATATCCATTGCTCTCTCCTACTCATTTGGGTCAATCATACTAACGGGAATTACTTCGCGTTGAGTTTGACTCTTACCACCAAACAGACTTGTTCCAGATGAGCCCGTTGCACAACCATTACCAAAGCTAAAACCACAGCCAGACTTTTCATCATAAGCATTCTCTGTTTGCACTTTATGGCTCGTCGGAACGACAAAACGGTCTTCGTAGTTGGCAATTGCCATGGTGTGATACATGTCTTCTATTTGGTGCTTAGTTAATCCGACTTGTTCTAATACCGCTAAATCTTCAACTTTTTCCACTTGCTGAGATCGTTTATAAGCGCGCATTGCTAACATGCGCTCTAACGCCTCTACAACAGGTTTTTCATCGCCAGCAGTGAGTAAGTTTGCGAGATATTTCATTGGAATTCGTAATGATTTCAAATCTGGAATCACGCCGTTTTGTCCAACATGCCCAGCCTCAATTGCAGTTTGCACTGGGCTAAGTGGTGGCACATACCAAACCATAGGTAAGGTGCGATATTCTGGATGAAGCGGCAGTGCCACTTTCCAGTCCATTGCCATTTTATAAACCGGCGACTGCACAGCGGCGTCAAGCCAGGCCTGCGGTATGCCTTCTTTACGCGCAGCCGCCTGAACTGCTTCATCATTTGGATCTAAGAAAATGTCACATTGGGCTTGGTACAAATCTTTTTCATTAGCAACCGAAGCCGCTTCTTCTATGCGATCAGCATCGTAAAGCATAACCCCAAGGTAGCGAATACGACCGACACAGGTTTCAGAACAAACCGTTGGCTGACCTGATTCAATACGTGGGTAACAGAAAATACATTTCTCTGATTTGCCTGTTTTCCAGTTGTAGTAGATTTTTTTGTACGGACAACCGGAAACACACATTCTCCAGCCACGACACTTGTCTTGATCGATTAAGACGATGCCGTCTTCTTCACGTTTATAAATCGCACCACTTGGGCAACTCGCGACACATGCTGGGTTTAAACAATGCTCACATAAACGAGGTAAATACATCATGAACGTTTTTTCAAACTGACCGTAGATATCCGCTTGTACGTGGTCAAAGTTTTTATCTGCTTTACGATGTTTGAACTCGGTGCCAAGAATTTCTTCCCAGTTAGGACCCCAGTTAATTTTCTCCATGCGTTGACCAGAGATCAGAGAGCGAGGACGAGCAACGGGCTGATGCTTTGATTCACCCGCTTTGTGTAAATGCTGATAGTCAAAATCAAACGGCTCGTAGTAATCATCAATTTCTGGTAAATCAGGGTTGGCGAAAATATTCGCTAAAATACGACGCTTACCCCCTTGTTTTGGCTCTAGCTTGCCGGCTGCATTACGCACCCAGCCGCCATTCCATTTTTCTTGGTTTTCCCACTCTTTTGGGTAACCAACACCTGGCTTGGACTCAACATTGTTGAACCAAGCATATTCAACCCCTTCACGTGAGGTCCAAACGTTTTTACAAGTAACTGAACAAGTGTGACAACCGATACATTTGTCTAAGTTCAGCACCATACCTATTTGCGCTCTAACTTTCATCGTCTTAACCTCTGTACTCGTTCAATTCACTTTCAGACTGGTCTTTACCGCCATGCTTAGCTTCTTCATCTAGCCAGTCGACTTTCGCCATCTTACGAACAATAACGAACTCATCTCGGTTACAACCTACCGTGCCATAGTAGTTAAAGCCGTATGATTGTTGCGCATAGCCACCAATCATATGAGTCGGTTTCATTACTGCACGGGTTACTGAGTTATGAATACCACCACGAGTTTCAGTCGTTTCAGCGCCCGGTACGTTCACGATACGTTCTTGAGCGTGATACATCATGCTCATACCTTCAGGAACACGCTGTGAAACAACGGCACGGGCTGCAATCGCTCCGTTAACATTGAATACTTCAATCCAGTCGTTATCTACAATGCCCGCATTTTCAGCATCAATTTCCGATAACCAGACAATTGGACCACCACGTGATAATGTCAGCATCAACAAGTTATCTGAGTACGTTGAGTGAATCCCCCATTTTTGATGTGGGGTGATCCAGTTAAGCGCAATTTCCTTATTACCGTTTGGCTTCTTGTTCATCATTGGCTGAACGGTTTTTAAGTTAATTGGTGGCTTGTATAAACACATGGTTTCACCAAAGTCGCGCATCCATTCATGATCTTGATAGAACTGCTGACGACCAGTAATAGTTCTCCATGGAATGAGCTCGTGAACATTGGTGTAACCTGCGTTGTATGACACGTGCTCATCTTCTAAACCCGACCAAGTTGGTGATGAAATAATCTTACGCGGCTGCGCTTGAATATCTCTAAAACGAATTTTCTCTTCTTGTTTCGGTTTCGCTAAATGGGTGTGGTCTCGCCCGGTAATTTTGCCTAACGCATCCCACGCTTTAACAGCAACAGTACCGTTAGTTTCAGGTGCTAGCGATAAAATCACTTCACAAGCATCGATTGCAGAATCAATTTTAGGACGACCTTCGTTGGCACCTTCATGATGAACCTTGTTAAGCTTACCTAAGAATTCCACTTCTTCAGTGGTATCCCAGTTGATCCCTTTACCACCATTCCCTAGTTTGTCCATTAATGGACCAAGCGAGGTAAAGCGAGCATAGGTATTCGGATAATCGCGCTCAACTTCAATCATATTAGGTGCAGTTTTGCCCGGAATTAAATCACACTCACCTTTCCACCATGACTTAACACCTAATGGCTGAGCAATTTCAGCTGGTGTGTCATGTAAAATAGGCAGGGTCACTAAGTCTTTTTCTTTACCCAAGTGGCCGTCTGTTAACTCAGAGAACTTCTTAGCAATACCTTTGAAGATATCCCAGTCACTGCGCGCTTCCCAAACCGGATCTACCGCTTTAGATAATGGGTGAATAAATGGATGCATATCCGAGGTATTCATATCATCTTTTTCGTACCAAGTAGCCGTAGGAAGAACGATGTCGGAATAAAGACATGTTGTTGACATACGAAAGTCTAAGGTCACGAACAAGTCAACTTTACCTTCAGCGCCTTTTTCTTCGAACTTCACATCTTCAGGCTTCTTATCACCTGCTTCACCTAAGTCTTTGCCCATCAAGCCGTGCTTAGTCCCTAACAAATGCTTGAGCATGTATTCATGGCCTTTACCTGACGAACCTAATAAGTTTGAGCGCCATACAAACATGTTGCGCGGGAAATTTTGAGGGTTATCTGGCTCTTCACAGGCAAACTTCAAGTCACCTGATTTAAGTTTGTCTACCGCATAATCTTTTGGAGACATACCAGCCGCTTCAGCTTCTTTACAAAGGTTTAACGGGTTCATGCCTAACTGCGGTGCCGACGGTAACCATCCCATGCGTTCCGCACGAGAGTTAAAGTCGATAATAGAACCTGTCCACTTAGATTTGTCTGCCAGTGGTGATACCACTTCATCCATTTCTAATTTCTCGTAACGCCATTGACTCGAGTGGTTATAGAAGAACGATGTACCGTTCATATGACGCGGTGGACGTTGCCAATCAAGACCAAACGCTAATGGCTGCCAACCAGTTTGCGGACGAAGTTTTTCTTGCCCAACATAGTGCGCCCAGCCGCCACCTGATTGACCAATACAACCACACATCATCAACATGTTGATTAAGCCACGATAGTTCATGTCCATGTGGTACCAATGGTTAAGTGCAGCACCAACGATGACCATTGAACGGCCACGAGTTTTATCTGCATTATCAGCAAACTCTTTCGCTACTTTGATAACATCTTCAGGGCGACAGCCAGTAATTTTTTCTTGCCATTTTGGCGTATAAGGAATGTCTTGGTCGTAGTCTGTTGCACAGTTTGCACAGTCATAACCATTATCAACCCCGTAGTTGGCAAGGGTTAAATCAAATACTGTAGTAACAAAGACTTCTTTACCATCCGCTAAGGTAATTTTCTTCGCTGGCACTTTACGATTTAAGATATCGCTATGCTCAGTATGGTCGAAGTAGTTATGTTCGTGAGCATTTGCTTCGGTGGCAAAATAAGGGAATGCGACGTCAACAATTTCATCATGACCTTCTTTTAAGCTCACTTTTAAGGTAACTTCATCACCTGATTTACCATCACGTTGTTCAATATTCCACTTACCACGCTTACGACCATCTTCACCCCAACGGTAACCTACAGCACCATTAGGTGAAATGAGTTCACCGTTAGCGTCATTTAAGGCAATGGTTTTCCACTCAGGGTTATTGTCTTGACCTAAGTTGTCAGCTAAATCTGATGCTCGAAGGAAGCGACCTTGAATAAGCTTGCCATCTTTTTCATCAAGCATAACCAGCATTGGGAAGTCGGTCGTCGTGCGCACATACTCATTAAAGTACTCGCTCTTACCAGTGGTATGGTATTCCTTCAAGATCACATGACCGAATGCCATGGCTAAGGCCGCATCTGTACCTTGCTTAGGCGCTAACCACTGGTCGGTTAATTTCGAAAGTTCAGAGTAATCTGAAGTAATAGAAACAACTTTAGTCCCTTTATAACGGACTTCTGTTAAGAAGTGTGCATCAGGGGTACGTGTTTGAGGAACGTTAGAGCCCCAAGCAATAATATAGTTTGAGTTATACCAGTCAGCAGATTCAGGAACATCAGTTTGCTCACCCCAAATTTGAGGAGAAGCAGGTGGTAAGTCACAATACCAATCGTAGAAGCTTAAGCAGTTACCACCAATTAAAGAGAGATAACGAGCTCCAGCGGCATATGACACCATCGACATTGCTGGAATTGGCGAGAACCCAGTGACACGGTCAGGTCCATATGTTTTCGTGGTATAGACATTAGCAGACGCAATGATTTCGTTTACTTCATGCCAGTCAGCACGCACAAATCCACCTAAGCCACGTTGCTGTTTGTATGATTGCGCTTTCGTTTTATCTTCGACAATTGACGCCCAAGCTTCGACCGGATCTTTGTACTGAGCACGTGCTTCACGCCATAGCTTAATTAGTTTTTTACGTACCTTAGGATACTTTAAGCGATTCGCGCTATAGATATACCAAGAGTATGACGCTCCACGTGGACAACCGCGTGGCTCATGATTAGGCAAGTCAGGACGTGTTCTTGGATAGTCTGTTTGTTGTGTTTCCCAAGTGACTAGACCATCTTTAACATAAATTTTCCAACTACATGAACCTGTACAGTTAACACCATGAGTAGAACGCACCACTTTGTCATGTTGCCAACGACGGCGGTAGCCATCTTCCCAGCTACGGTCTTCTTCAGTGGTAACCCCATGGTCACCCGAGAAGCTTTCAGATTTTGGCTTAAAAAAGCGTAATCTATCTAAAAAACGACTCATTTCTTTCTCCAAGCATTTATAGTTTGGAGTCATCATAGACACTGAGTTTTCAAAAAAACTTGATCTAGATCAAATTTAAAAATGGCCTATAAATCAATGGATTTACTATCTACCACCTTAGAGGTATAAGGGTTTAGCCGTGACTTTCGTTAGAATAGGTACTTGCAAGCAATAGACAAAACAAATACGTTTACACTACCCCTAATTTGGTTTTTGTGGGTATCACCATAAGAAGGTCAGTAATGAAAAGTGCAATTTTAGATCGACTGTTTAATTCCATCGTTTTTCGCATCGGTTTAATGATGTTTCTCATCAGTGCAATTTCAATATTAAGTATGTTCAGTTCGGTGTTTATCAGTGAAATGGCCGACCACGATGCACTTATCATTAATGAGGCGGGTTCGTTACGAAAACAAAGCTATAAAGTGTTAGCCAATATCGAACTACTGCCACTCATTCAGCCATCTGCTGTAAGCCTTCAGCAGCAAAAGATAAAAAGAAATATTGAGAAGTTTAGTCAGACGATTAATGCGCCTATCATGGAAAGCAGTGCGATTTCTCAGGGCAATATCCCAATCAAAATGTCCTTAGATAGCATTCGTCAAACTTGGACGGAAGAACTAAAACCACTTTTGCTCAGCTTAACCGACAATCCAGCACTGCTAAATGAAGTCATGCTATTTGAAATAAATGCCACGATCGAAAATTTTGTTTTTCGTCTCGATGGATTAGTAGGGCTTTATCAACAACGTGCTGAAGAGCGTATTTTTAGTATTCGTATGATTTTAGGTATTTCATTGATGGTAACGATTCTACTTGCGGCATTTACGATGTTTCAAATCAGTCGCCGCATAGAAAAGCCTCTTTCTGAGTTAACCTCGTCTGCTCGACAAATAATGGCCGGAGATTACACCGCCCATACCAATATCCAACAGAATGATGAGTTAGGTTTACTGGCTGAAACCATGAATAAAATGACAATGGCGTTGTCACTTTCTTATGGGCAACTCGAACAACGTGTACAGCAAAAAACCAGTGAACTAATACGCAGTAACGATATTTTAGAACTGCTATACCAAACATCACAGCTGATTAACGAACCAGGTGATTCATTAGACTTAACGCCGATTACCTTGAAGCTGGCTAAAGTCACTCACAAACCTGATTTAGATCTGTGTTTAACAACGCACAATAGCGATCAACCCTATGAGCACATCATTACTGAAGACAAACCTTTGCCAGACAAATGTGTTGAAAAAGATTGCGCTACCTGCATAAACGACAACGATAATGATTGCTCGACGGTCGCTGACCAGATGGTCATGCGTTACCCGATTAAAAAAGATAACATTAGTTATGGTGTTTTAGTGTGCAACCTAGACGATGACAAACCGCTCGAAGCATGGCAGCATCAACTGTTTTCATCCATTACCACATTAATCGCCAATGGTTTACATATACGTCAACAAAATGAGCAAAATAGACGTATCACCTTATTGAAAGAGCGTAATGTCATAGCTAGAGAACTGCATGATTCACTAGCCCAAGCTTTATCATATTTAAAGTTTCAAGTGACACGGCTTCAAAAGTTACGCCAAAAAGAAGCCTCCGAAGAGCACATCGAAGATGTTGTCATTGAACTCAAAACAGGATTAGATTCCGCTTACAAACAGCTTAGGGAGTTACTGACAACGTTTAGGTTAAAAATTGATGTTGCTGGTTTACAGCAAACATTTATAGAAACCATAGATACCCTTAATGCCCGAGCGGATGGCAAAATGCTCTTTCAATTAGATTATCAAATAGAGAACATTCCACTGTCTCCCAATGAAGAAATTCATCTCATGCAAATTGCCCGAGAAGCCACCCAAAATGCCTTACATCACTCCCATGGCACCTTAGTGACAATTTCCGCTTTTGCTGATCAGGATAAGAATATTCATTTACAAATTAGAGATAATGGCGTTGGTATACCTGATGATCCTACTAAGCTCAATCATTATGGTTTAGCAATTATGCAAGAGCGAAGTCAACATTTAAAAGGTCATGTGACTATCCACAACCTTGATGATGGTGGTGCAATTGTCGAGGTTGTCTTTAGACCAAGTTACTTGCTTGCGAAAGTCTCATAGCCACTTATAGTAGCGCTTTGGCGTCTCGGTGATACAGGAGCAATCGCCGTAGAGCCGTTTTTCGCCCAATCATCGTGAACATCGCCGTTTTTGCCATCCTTGGCACCACGGCATACGACCGCCAAGGATGGTGGAAATGTCGAAAATGCATTAATACATGGATGTATGTAATTAGAACAATGCAGGAGCAATTGTCGAGGACGCATATGTTCGACCGTTCATCCTGAACATCGTCGCTCCTGCGCATCCATGCGCCCGCGGCATACCGTACTTCCTGTACATAAAAAAGCCCTAGTGTCGCTAGAAACTCGGGCTAAAGGGCATAGCAAGGAAAGGTTTGCTATTGTCGTAAACTAACGTATTACGTTATGGGTTATAGTGTTCACCATCTTTACGTAAGTAAAACCAATAATTGATAAACACACACACCGCATAGAAAATAGCAAATCCAATGAGCGCTACTTCTGGAGTGGTTGCTTTTATTTGTTCGCCCAATACTTTAGGAATATAAAAAGCTCCGTAAGCGGCTACAGCTGATGTCCAACCTAATACTGGACCTGCTTGCTCTTTTGGAAACACCATAGCAATGGTACGGAATGTTGAACCATTTCCTATGCCAGTTGCAGCAAATAATATTAAGAACAAAATAAAGAATGGGATGAAAAATTCTTCAGGTGTTGCTGACTGATAGGCAGCTTGCATGAAATAAGCAACGCCTAATGCACTAGCGACCATAACAATAGCACAAATCTGTGTAACTAATGCTCCACCAACTTTATCTGATATCCAACCGCCTACTGGTCGAATTAACGCACCAATGAATGGCCCCATCCAAGCATACATTAATGCACTTGGTCCATTAGGATTGATGGTATCATGCGTCATTACACCATCGACAAGAATATGCTGGTAGCCAAAAATAACTTTAATAGATAACGGAAATGATGCCGCAAAACCGATGAACGAACCGAAGGTCATGGTATAGATAACACTCATCACCCAAGTGTGTTTATTATCAAAGATTTTATATTGACGTGTTAAACTTTGCTTAATTTGACCTGGTAACTGTTTTAATAAGAATACCGTTGAGACGATAACCAGAACTAAAACGATTTCTTTAGGGACACCAAAACCTGAACCATTTGCGGCTTCAGGAAGTAATAACCATAAACCCACACCCGCAGTTAGGAAACCGATAAGTAGCATTAAAACGATGAGAAACCATGAGGTTACTGGGTTACCAATATCAGGAGACACTTCCGCGGTTTTGATATTATTCATACCAAACCAACCGGCAAACGCCAAAGGAATGAGGAAAATTAACCACAAATAGCCCGCATTATGAATCCAAGTATCAGAGCCTGCTGGGATTTTCCCTATTAATGTCCCGCTGGTATTCACCAGTGTCATTGGTTCACCGCCAAACAAACCAAAGGTCATAAACAAAGGCACTAATATTTGCATAGTAGTAACACCAAAGTTACCTAAACCTGCATTCATACCCAAGGCATAACCTTGTTGTTTTTTAGGAAAGAAAAAACTGATATTAGACATTGATGAAGCGAAATTACCGCCACCAAAACCAGACAGGAAAGCCAATACTTGAAAAACCCATAATGGGGTGTTCTGGTCTTGTAGTGCGACACCTGCACCAAAGGCGGGAATCATTAGCAATGCGGTCGTGAAAAAGATGGTATTTCGACCACCGCATAAACGTATAAAGAAACTACTTGGAATACGCAATGTCGCACCCGTTAAGCCCGCAATTGCCATCAAGGTAAACAACTCTGATTTGGCAAATGGAAAGCCTAGGTTCAACATTTGTACTGTTATAATCCCCCAGTACAGCCACACCGCAAAGCCGCATAACAGACTAGGGATCGAAATCCAAAGATTTCGGTTTGCAATCTTCTTACCTTGTGACTCCCAAAAGCTTTCGTCTTCGGGATCCCATTTTTGTAAGTCAGCCATGGTTATCTCCAATAATTATTAATCAACATCGCCACTATGAAATAACTGGTTTTTAAGAACAATTGGTATAAAGGGGTAGGTAAATTTGCAGTGTATAGCGGTAAAATGAACAATTCATCACCAGTGAACACGTCAATAAAAAGATAATTTCCACAAAGAATAAGGGCTAGCAACAAACAGGCGTTTAATAGCAACTACCTACAAAGTAATAGGATTAACTACCAACTAATATGAAGGTGCTATCTGAGTTGAAAGTAGATAAAATTGATGCATATCAAATAAATCTTTCCAGATCGTATGTGCTGGCAAAGTATAAAGGATTAGAACAGGGGAATATTATGAACGCAGAGCAACAAGTCGCTATTATGATGGTTGATGATCATCCACTGCTGCGCAAAGGCTTGAGACAGTTAATTGAATTAGAAGATGAATTAACCATTGTCGGCGAAGCTAGTTCTGGCGCAGAAGCCCTTGCAATTGTCGATGATTGCGATCCTGATCTAATTACCTTGGATTTAAATATGCAAGGAATGGATGGCATCGAAACGCTTAGAGCGTTGCGTCTAAAAGGCGTATCATCGCGCATTCTTATGTTGACGGTTTCAGATAACGATGAAGATGTATTAGAAGCCATTAGAAGTGGCGCAGATGGTTACTTACTTAAAGACATGGATCCTGACGATTTAATTGAAAAAATCAAAGAAGCTACCTTAGGTAAAATGGTGATCAGTGAAAAGCTCACACAAGTACTCGCCAGCGCACTGCGCAAACCGGAAAAGAAAGGCTCTAATATTCTGTCATCTTTGACCAGTCGAGAGTATGAAATTTTGAAACTTATTTCCAAAGGCTTGAGCAATAAACTCATTGCCCGTGAGTTAGATATTTCAGATGGCACGGTCAAAGTACACGTCAAACATTTGTTAAAGAAACTGGATTTAAAATCTCGCGTAGAAGCGGCTGTTTGGATGGTCAATTATCAAACAAAATCTTAATTATTAATTTAGAGATAATTCGAGGATATTATGGTCGATTGTTGTTCAACTCCTGGTTTAATGCCGCTTGAGATCGCCAAAAAGCAATTACTGGAAAACATACCTGTTGTTGAAGGGACAGATATGGTCACCGTTTCAGCTTGCCAAAAACGTGTTAATGCTCACGCAATTAAATCCCCTATCAACGTCCCAGCTCATAACAATTCTGCAATGGATGGATATGCTTTCAATGCACCTAACGCAACCAATAATGTGGTTGCTCAAGGTGAAACCTTTAGACTCGTTGGTACGGCTATGGCGGGAAGTCCATTCATACAAGAACTCCAACCCGGTGAATGTATCCGTATTATGACCGGTGCCGTTGTCCCCGACTCGGCAAATACCGTCGAAATGCAAGAAAACGTCACCGTATTAGAAGATAGGGTTACGTTAAATCAGCCTCTTCGAATTGGCGAACATATACGTAATGCAGGAGAAGACATCGCACAAGGTAAAATTGTCTTTGAAGAGGGACACCTGTTTAGCAGTGCTGATATTGGCTTACTTGCATCGCTCGGTATTACTCAAGTGGAAGTAAAACGAAAACCAACTGTTGCAGTATTTTCAACTGGTGATGAATTAAAATCAGCTGGACAGTCTTTGGAATTAGGCGATATTTACGAAAGCAACCGTCATGTGATTATCGCCATGCTCGAAAACATGAATGTTAATGTCATCGATTACGGCATAATCTCTGACGATTACCAAAAGATAAAACAAACCTTTATCGATGCTAATCAAAACGCTGATGCTGTTATTAGCTCTGGTGGCGTTTCAGTGGGAGATGCTGACTACACAAAAGAGGTGTTAGCCGAATTAGGGCAAATTGATTTTTGGAAAATTGCTATTAAACCAGGTAAACCTTTTGCTTTTGGTCGATTAAGCGATAGTGTGTTTTTTGGCTTACCGGGTAACCCTGTGTCGGCAACAGTAACCTTTCATTTACTTGGTGTTCAAGCACTTAGAAAAATGATGGGCACCAGTTATCAAGACCCTATGCTTATATCTGCCACCACCAGCTCAAAAATTAAAAAGCGTGCCGGGCGTATGGATTTTCAACGCGGAATAGCGTCGGTAAATGCTCAAGGTAAGCTATCTGTATCACCACTTTCTCATCAGGGTTCTGGTATTTTATCGTCGATTAGCCAAGCAAACTGCTATATCGTGTTGCCAATTGATCATCAAGGATGTGAAGCGGACGAGCAGGTGAACATACAGCTTTTTGATAGTGTACTCGGACGATTAAATTAAGTATTAAAAAAAATAATTAGTTAATAAATAGAGTAAAATAAGTTCTGTGAGTTAATTCCGTTAATTGCCAGAAGCGGATCATCAGCGTAACTCGTTTCTGCATCTTTTCAAATTGGATTGTATTGTGAGTTAGTAGTTGCCGATTAAGATTAGGCAATCACCGAAAGCCTAGAATGACAAAAATAAAACTAAAAATCAGGAAATAGTAATTAGTAGCTCATACCAAAAGTCGCAAATAGATATTAAATATGATAAAACATGATAGAAATTTAAAACTCATATTAATAACAATTTTAACGACATCGGAAGCTGTTTCACTTTGATAATTAATACGGACAAAATAAGTACAAATCATAAGCGAGGTGAAAAATTAATCACCCTTGCTGGCTATTTCACTCCCTTAATGGCCGCTTCAATAGAGTGGGCTGGAAAAGTAAACAAGCTAGAACATCCGACGTTTCATAAATATTTTGGGTTTGTAAAAGAACACTCTCTTTTTGCTTATGGTGCATTAATTTTTTTATTTTGGCTGGGGACGTATTGGACTCGAAAAGGCAATAAAGTTTGTTGGGAAGCGTTGCAAGTGCAAATAGACGAGCTTCAATCAATAGCATTTGCCAATTTACAGCAAGACAGTAATGACTCACACAGAGTTACATTGTTTAAGTATAAAAAATGGTGTTGGCGCCGATTTAATTGGAACTTATACTCATGCTTTAAGTCAATTATCGAAGGCAAAGGCCCAAGCACAGGTTGGTTAGTTCCTGTACTCCGCTCTGGGCATTTAAGTAAGAATACTAAAACAGTATTTCATGTTCCTGATGAAGGTAGAAATGCTGAAGGCGTAGCTGGGCAATGTTGGGCTAGTGATTATTCAGTTCATGTTGAAAACTTGCCTAGCCTAAGTTCAGCTTCTAATTCTGAAAATAGAAGAAAATACAGCACAAGAACTAATATTCCATTAGTGCTTGTTAATTCGTATATTGAAGATGGTAAAGAGTTATCACGTTCTCTTATGGCAATACCAGTAAGAACAGCTTCAGGTAATAGGTGGGGCGTTGTGGTGTTAGATAGCCAAAATAGAACTGGGATTGATAAAGTCGAAACAGAAAAAGCTTTTAGAACTATAATTAATACTCTAGGGGTTCTACTTGAGGACTTAGCATAATGAAAAGATGGATTGAAACTGATACTGCAACTATCACACAAAGTGAAACTAATACAAAACCCACTAGGCGTGTTCATTTTATGCTTTCTCCATATGATGTACCTGATGCAGTAAGAGCATTATTCGATGACGAACAAAATAAGCTAATTATTGAGTTTAGATATATTCCTATTAATGAGAAGCGTCAGATTCAAGATAATGATGGTGTAAAGTTTGAAGTTGGACTCAATACAAAACGAATTTATAAAATATTTTTAGATGAGTCTGTTGATACGGAGTTAGTGTTTAACACAAGAACTGCAGAGTCTATGGAGCATTCTATAGTTTCTGCTGAAGAAGCAATAGAGAAATTTATTCAATACAATGAAAAGTTAACTAAAAACAATTCTAAAAAATACAACGCAGCAAAATCAGCCTTGCATAATTATAAGCACCAGCTAGCTTCAACTCTATAATAATTAGTAGGGGAATATTTTCCCCTGCACTCTATATTATTAAGTTTTCTAATTGTTCAGTGGCTTTTTTCGTTATTTATAAAAACTCAGAAAAACTAAGAACAGATATACTTTTACATTCGAACGAACTCTCAACTCGACAAAACATCAAGCAACACCAGAGCCTTTAGCTGTTCAGGGAGTATATATATCTCTAACTCATTTATGTCCAAAATAGTGTTGAATTACCTCTTATCCCCGAAACATGTTATTTAATTCTTTACGTGTAACTTGTCTAGGTATATTCGGAAAACCATTATCGCAAGATCTTCCAGACATTTTTAAATCTGCAATGGTATTACTTACGTATAATTTTAGATATACATCCATTGACATAGTATTAAATCGAATAACTTCAGAGGAGTTGTATTTAATTTTTTGAGAATGTGTAGAAGACGTACCTTCTTTTTTGGTTATTTTAATCGTTAAACTTGCTGCATCTTCAATTGGTTCAATACTTATACAAGCACCGTATTTCGATGAATTAATACATTTTTCTTTTTTGTCGAGTAGCCATAATCTACCAAAAGTTGAATAACCATTACCCAAAGTTTCTTTTATCTGATAGTCATAATCTATCATTTGAGCTTTTTCACACGAGGTGGCACTTGCCGAAAATAGAAATATACAGATAGAAAGTATTTTTAAGCTAAGTCTAGCTATTAGCATATTCAAATCCTTTTGTTTTATTGTATCCATTAGAGAATGCTGAACTTATAATTTTTAGTCAATAACTTCATTCTAAAATACTAATTTCAAAAGTCCGTTTTCGCTCGTTGCCGAATCTCAGAAAAGCCCCAAACTTGGCCGTTCAACAGCAATTGAACATCTTAAATTTAGTTTCGATAGCGGATGTTCAATTAACTCATTTTTGGAAAACAACGAGTTAACTGACACTTACGTATTTAGCCCTAAAATTATTGACCGAAGATGTTTTTAAGGGAGCCATACAAATCATTAATATCAATAGGCTTGGCAACATGAGAAACAAAACCTTGAGCAAGGTAGCTCTCTACATCCTGCTTCATCACGTTTGCAGTTAGAGCTACAACAGGTACATTTGGATTGATAGTACTTATGCGCCGCTGAGCTTCAACACCGTCCATAACAGGCATATGAATGTCCATTAAGACTAAATCAAAACACTCTTCCTCAAGGGCATCAAGTGCGAGTTGACCGTTGTCAACAATGGTTAATTTGGCATAGGTAGCCTTCAACATCGATTCTATCAAAACCTTGTTAATGCGATTATCTTCAGCAATAAGTATTTTTTTATTGGATAAATTAGGTGCGGATAATGATTTTTGTTTTTTTGCTTCCTTAATCATCTGAACTTGTTTTAAAGGCAATATAACTTCAACTTTCGTACCTTCTCCCTCCTTACTTGTAATTTCAATGTTGCCCCCCATCATTTCAATAAGACGTAAGGTGATGGACATACCCAGACCCGTGCCACCATACTTTCTGGTAGTTGAGGTATCGGCTTGGGTAAATCGCTCAAATATCCTTGAGATTGCTTCATCACTCATACCAATACCACTATCTATTACTTCTACAAAAAGTGCAGGTAGTCCTTCTTTGTTTTGGCAGCCTACGTTAACTTTTACGCTACCGACATCGGTGAACTTAACAGCATTAGAAGCCATATTGAGGATGATTTGTTTTACCCTAACCAAATCACCCAACCAATATTCAACAAAATTCTTATTTTCCTTAACCAAGAACTTAATTCGTTTGGCGCTTACAAGTGCATCTAAGTCGTACTTAACCGATTCCAACACTTCTGTTAATGAAAACTGCGCTTGCTCTAGCTCCAAACTATTTGATTCAATCTTTGAATAGTCGAGTATATCATTAATGATGGTTAATAAAGACTGGGCCGAAAATGAGGCATTGTTGAGCACTTGTTTTAAATCAGGTGTTAATTTAACGTCTTTAAGAAGTTGTAAACCACCTAGAATAGCATTCATTGGAGTACGTATTTCATGACTCATGTTTGCTAAAAAGTCACTTTTTGCCTTGGCGGCACTTTCAGCGGCCTCTTTGGCGCTTGATAATATTTGGAAAGCATTTGTTTTTTCAGTGACATCATAATTAACACCGACTACTTTTAGGGCTTTACCGTTGCTATCCCTTAGCACTTCTGCACTCGCTTTAATGTATCTAATCTTTCCGTCAGGATGAACCACTCGAAATTCAGGGGCATAAACGTCCGAGCCATCAATTGCTGCTTCTAATTTTGATTTGGCGTACTCAATATCATCAGGGTGAACACTATTAGCCCAAGCTTCATATGCTCCTGAGAATTGTGATTCAGCAATACCATAAAGTCTATACATCCATTTATCCCAAACCAACTCACCAGATATCAAATCCCACTCCCATACTCCAATTCCAGCGGAATCATTTGCCAACTGAAGTCTTAATGCCAAGTTGTCCGCTATATCTTTTGAATCTTGTATTTGCTTTTCAATTTCCTTTTGCTGTGACATATCTTGAACGACTGACCATATCGATGTTGCACCTTTGCTATCTGTAATTTTTATGCCAGACAACAAGACGGGATAAGTATCGCCTGACTTATGGATGTACTCTTTGAGGTATGGGCCATAATGCCCCACGTTATTTAGTGACTCTAACTGTTCCAACTCTTGTTTTTCGTACTTCTTAGGGGTGAGTTGCCAATAATCCATTTGGTTCAACTCATTAACACTGTAACCAGTAATATCGCTAAAGGTGTCATTAACAAAATCAAAGCTTCCGTCAGCAATTGAGTTTATCGCAATACCCACAGGTGCAAGGTCGACGAACTTTTCAAACTTTTCTTTTTCCCCTAAATAAGCTCGCTCAAGTTCCTTTTTCTTCATTGATGCTTCATTCAGGTCTTCTTGAGCTTTAACTAGTTCAGAGATGTCTCGACCAATCGCCAGAATTAAGTTACTTTGACCAAGTGGTAGTGCTGTTAATGACACTAAACAAGGAAAAGTAGAACCATCGAGCCGAGAATGAGTCCACTGAAAAAGTTGCGGGCCTTCCGTCATTGCTTTTGTTATATATTCACCCGCCATATGATCCGAACGCTTGCCACATGGTTGATATTCAGGTGATAGTTCTGAAGGAGTTAAATTGATAAAATTATCACTACTTCCCACACCATGCATTTCAACAGCGGACTGATTACACTCTATAAACTTGCCTGTATCCAAGTTTATAATAGAGAGAGCATCACCAGACACTTCAAATAACTTTTTGTATTTATCGCGCTCTTCTGTAAGTTGCTGAAGCATTTGTTTTAGCACCATGTTCTCAGCTTCTAAATCACGATTTTTTCCAATCATTTACATTCCTATCATGTTCATTAGAGCGCACAGAACTAGTATAGGTGTATGATTTAAAATTATAAAGTTCATGCCATTAAACTCTTATTGAACGGTTTCTGTTGAAATGGAGGGATAACTGCTTTTGCTCTAACAAATAATGACGCAGAAATTAAGTTAATTGAGCGACCGGGTTATAAAGTTAATAGCATGAATTTGAAAGTTATTGACCGTCTTTTATACGTTCTATACGGCATTTGAAAATTCATCACTTTAGGGCCTTATAAGCCAATGAAAAATAAATGCTTCAAAAGAAGAGAAGCTACTCCCACCTATCCGCAGCTTCTTTATCTTTTTGATTAAAATTCACCCATCTTTGGCCTTGTTGAGTGGTTTCTTTCTTCCAAAACGGTGCGCGATTTTTTAAGTAATCCATAATGAATTGACAGGCTTCAAATGCCGCTTCTCGGTGTTTACTTGAAACCCCTACAAAGACAATCTGATCTGCAAGTGATAGTTTCCCAACCCTATGGATTAGTCTAACCTTGCCCAATGACCAGCGCTGCTTAGCTTGCATAACAATATCTACAAGAGATTTCTCTGTCATACCGGGATAATGTTCTAATGTTAAATTGGCAACACGGCTGCCTTGATTAAAGTCACGCACCAAGCCAGTAAACATCACAATTGCACCTTCACTTTCAGCGTCTTGAGTAAGTAATTGGTATTGACTCGATATATCAAAATCTTCCTGCTGTACGCTAATCATTCGCTAGCCCCCAGTGACAGGAGGAAAAAACGCTACTTCATCACCCTGATTAATTTGTTGCTCTTTAGAAGACATCGTATGATTAACCGCAACCAGTACCTGATTAGCAGTTAAATAACGCGCCCACTTTTCCGACTGTTGACATAAGTTTTCAAGTAAGCCGTCAACACAACGGTGCTCAGGAAGGTCAACCATGATTTCTTGGCAATCGAGCTGCTCTCTTAGTTGCCCAAAAAATTTAACTTTTATCATTGATTCACTCACTTAATTCTTGATTTCTATCCCAGTGCCCTGATTTACCACCAGCTTTATCCACGACCTTGATTTCTGAGATTTCCATCATAGGATCCATGGCTTTACACATATCAAATAACGTTAATAGCGCAACAGTAACCGCTGTTAACGCTTCCATTTCAACACCGGTTTGCCCTGACAACTTACAGAAACTTGTCACTTTTATGCGGTTGTACGTTTCATCCAAGTCAAAATTCACATCGATTTTGGTCAGCGCTAGCGGGTGGCATAAAGGGATCAAATCCGAACATTTCTTTGCAGCTTGTATACCCGCAATTCTTGCAGTTGCTATAACATCGCCTTTTTTATGTTGATTGTTGACCACCGCTTGAAAAGTGTCTGAGAACATCGATATATAGCCTTCTGCACGTGCCGTTCTCTGAGTAATTTGTTTATCAGAAACGTCGACCATATTTGCCTGTCCCTGATGGTTAATGTGAGTAAGCATGATTAGCCTCTCGATTCACATTGTTGACGCGCATTTTTCAGGTGCGGTACGAAATTACAAGGTTTTTGGCTTGCATCGAGCTGTTGCTTAATGATGGCTTGCCAAGCAGTTTTACAAGCGCCAGTAGAGCCAGGTACACAAAAAATGACTGTGCCATTTGCCACGCCAGCGATCGCTCTTGATTGCAATGTTGAGGTACCAATTTCTTGATATGAAACTTGTCTAAACAATTCGCCAAATCCTTCAACTTGCTTGTCAAAAAGCGGCATCATTGCTTCAGGAGTTGAGTCACGCGCGGTAAATCCTGTCCCGCCCGTCACTAAAACCGCTTGAATATCATTGCTAGCTATCCACTGTGAAACCACCGCGCGAATTTGATAAATGTCATCTTTAACGATGGTTTTATCGATCAACTCGTGCCCTGATTCGAGCAAAGCTTCAACAAAATAAGCGCCCGATGTATCGGTTTGTTCATCACGCGTATCAGAAACAGTCAACACGGCTATATTGAGCGACGTAAAGGGTAATTGGTAATGTGACATTTACGATAGTCCTGTATTGGTAAGGCGTTCAACGGCAAATTCCCATTGAACCGGATCATTGGTATTGATAAATTTTAATTGCTCTTTCGTGGTGATACTTGAACACCTCAGTATACTGACAAAGCGTTTTACTGAACGATGTTCACTTTCTACAACGATTTTTGCGCACTCTAATGCTTCTTCACACACAGGTAAAAACAATGGTAAAGGGTGCTCTTTAAAACATAATGCTGTATGCATTTCCGCACCACATAGCACGAGCTCTGATAAGAGAGATTGATCAAGTAAAGGCATATCTATTGGCATGATGAGCAACGCTTGTAGCGTATTTTGAGGTTGTTTTCTCTTTCTACTGGCAAGCAAGTGCTCAAGCGCTGTATAAATACCACTTACTGGCCCTGCATTTTTATATTTGTCGGCTAAATAGCCCGCTCTATTGCGACTGATCAAGATCGTTTCAGCACCGACAGCTTTTAATAAGGCTTTTGTTCGATCAAGCATCGAATGGCCTTCAATCGATAATTGTGCCTTATCTGTTCCCATTCTCGTTGAATTTCCTCCAGCGAGTATCAATCCAACTAAATCTATATGTAGTGGTAATTTCATGGCTAGCCCCCAAGCATTGCCAAGTGGCGTGTGCCACCGACAAAGCCTTGATGTAATTGATGGGCAGCAACTTTATTTTGTAACGCGGCGATAATCGCTTCTTTGGTGCCACGCACATCTCCAGAGGAAAGCCAAGGTCTGATGTCAAAACCAGCATCCGCAAACAGGCATAAATGCAATTTACCTTGCGCAGACATTCGTAAACGATTACAGCTTTTACAAAAGTCTTTGCTATACGGCATAACTAAACCTACACCCCCCATCGAGTTTGGGTGAGTAAACTCTTGTGCAGGCCCATCCAAATTGTGTCTAATTTTCTGGTGCCAGCCGTCAGCCAGCAACCTTGTTTTTATCTCTTCACCAGATACATGATTACGGTCAAAAAACGCTTGATTATCGCCAGTTTTCATTAGTTCGATAAATCGAATAGTCACCTTTCGTTGTTTGATCCATGCGAGGTAATCTTGAAGTTGAAAAAAATTAAACTGTTTCAGCAGAACGGCATTAAGCTTAACGTTTTCGATACCTGCTTGTGCCGCTTGCTCGACCCCATTTAATACATTAGCGAGTTTGTCGCTTCCTGTTATCGCCGAGAACAGCCTTGCATCAATGCTATCAGCGCTGACATTTATTGCAGTTAGTCCTGCTTTCGCCCATTCATTGGCTTTTTGCGCCAAATTAAAACCATTTGTCGTTAAAGCAACTTTTTCAATTCCATCGGTTTGATGGCACAACGCTATGATGTCGGTAAGATCTTTTCTCAATCCAGGCTCACCACCAGTCAAACGTATTTTTTTCATACCTAACTGCGCAAATGCCGCTACTAACGTCTCTAACTCGTTGAACGTCAGAAAGTTACGATCTTGGTTACAATCGTAACCATCGGGTAAGCAATAATTGCAACGAAAATTGCAGACATCGGTTATCGACAATCTTAGATATTGAAAATGACGACCAAAGTTATCTGAGAGCATAATCCTGCCTACTTTGTTTTATTGGCAAGATGACAAGTGAGCAGTGAATAAAGAATCCACTGATAACATTTACACTTAAAACACCTTTCCAAATACGGGAAGCAATTAAATTTCTCGAATTGCCCGGTAACTTAAATGGTTACGGCATTTTTGCCATACTTTCGCTTAGGCAAAAATGCTAGGTTTTTAATTTAACCGCAGCTTAGCGAATCAGATTCAACTAAACAATTTAGCAAAAGAGATAGTGACCTACCTCAAAAGAGGTAGATCATATTGAGTTTTCAGTTAAAAACTAAACGTCATCATAGCCCAAAGCTTGGTAGTGTCCGTACCTAGCTCATCAGCATCATAAGAAGCAAATTTTAATAAACCACTGGTTGACTCGTTGAACTTGTATGCTGCCACCAAATCTATTTCAGTGCCGTAACTCATGTTGCCTTCACTCGCGCTAAAATCATGATAGGTTGCAACTAACTTAACTCCTGACACCTTGGTGACTGCCGATAGATATACATCTTCAATACCATTACCTGGTGTGCCTAAGAACTTGTCAGCAAAACCTTGAAATTTATGCAACGTAGCCAAAGGCGTGCTAAAACCGACGCCATTGTCGCTGCCTAGCACTTCAATACCTGCACTAAGCTTTACTTCTCCGAGCTTGCCGCTAAGTTCCGCTTTATAGTAATTGGCACTAAAATCATTGCTATTGTCGCCGGCATCGGTTTGTTTGGCATAACTGAGATTGGCCGTCACTGCGCCAAAATTGCCACTATAATCGATGCCAACGGTATTACTTGAGGCTCCTGCAGCCACTTCATTGTCAAGTAAATAGCCAAATGCCGTAAACTTATGATCTTTACTGGCTATCCATTTGGCATTGACTAAATGAAAGTTGCCATGCCAATCAGCAGGTTGTGCACCGTCATTGGGGCCAAATATGCGATTAATGTTAAACACATAACTGTAATCAAGTGTAAGCGCATCGGATGCTTTATAGATAAAACGAGTCGCATCAAAAGTTTGCTCATTTTGTCGCCATGCAACACCACCAATAAAGCGCTGTGAGTCATGTACGATACGTTGACGACCTGCAATAAAGGTTAATTGCTCACCACTATATTTTAGGTTTGCTTGGTTTAAGTCGGTCCCTTCAGGATCTGCAACGACCGGATACTGCCCTTTTCCGTTGGCGGTCGAATTATAATTATCCGTACCAATGGCAGTCACATTATCCACCTCAACATTAACACTGATACCGTCAATCGGTGCCGTTTTCCATGTTAATCGACTTTTTAAGGTCGACGCCAATGCATCCTTTTCTATGCCATCTTGGTCAACACTTTCGATGCGATAGCGTAGATTAACATTGGTCGTCGAGTCTTTAACTGCCTTGGAAATACTGTCAAGCACCTCTGCTTGTGCCGGCAGACCCAAAGCTATTGTAGATGCAAGTAGGGTTAATTTTAGAGGTAGTCGTTTTTGTGCTTTCATGTTATCTCTCCAGTAGAGCAAATTGGATGGCCAGCTCATCTAAGTCACCTAGCTAAATCACCTAAGGTGCCAACGAGCCAGCACAGATTTTTATGCTTCCACCATACTCGGCTCTACTTGAAATTAATTGATTTAAATCAAATAAAAGCAGCCACTACTCCCACTAACTTGGCACTATACCACCGTATAGGTAACACCTTACTCACAGCGTGAGATTGAAGCTTTTACCAAATGATTTATAGTACCTACCACTGAAAGAAATGATTGAGATTTCATATGTCGAATACCCCAAAAGAAGAACTGAGTCACTTACAACTAATGCGTTACAGTCGACACATTATGCTAAAAGCCATGGATATTGACGGCCAAGAAAAGCTTTGGAATAGCAAAGTCATCATCATTGGGGTAGGCGGTTTAGGGTGTGCTGTAGCTCAGTATCTAACTTGTTCGGGGGTTGGTGAAATAACCTTAGTCGACGATGATCATGTTGATAGTTCCAATTTACAGCGGCAAGTTCTTCACGGTGAAGCCAATATTGGTCAAGCTAAATGTTTATCAGCAAAGCAATCGTTAACCGCGCTTAATAGTGAAGTTACCATCAACACGATTGAGACCCGATTAGCTGACTCTCGGTTAAGCGAAGCGATTAGCCAGCATGATTTGGTGATAGACTGCTGTGATAACTTATCGACGCGAAATGAAATTAACCAATATTGCTTTGCGCATCAAACGCCTTTGGTTAGCGGTGCAGCCATCCGCATGGAAGGTCAAGTCGCGGTATTCGACATGAAACCAGAAAGTGCTTGTTACCATTGTTTAAGCCAACATTTTGGTGAACAACAGTTAACTTGTGTTGAAGCAGGAGTATTATCACCGTTGGTTGGAATGGTCGGCTCTATTCAAGCGATAGAGGCTATAAAAGTGCTTGCTTCACTTGGTAAACCTTTGTTTGGGAAATTACTGTTAGTCGACGCATTGGCGATGGATACTCAAACATTTAATATCGTCAAAGCAACTAACTGCTCCATCTGTGGAACGACTAGCCAGGTCGACCATCTGCACGAGGTTTAGTTAATATTGGCCAATATACCCAACTAAATATTCCAAAAGCGACAAACCACAGCACCCCGGTTATCAACCAAACAATAGTCGAGTATTGTGGCACATAGCTTGTACCCACAAAACGTACCAGCGCCGCTAATATCATTAAAATGAAAGCAAATGGCATGACAGCATGCAGTTCAAGTTTTCTTCCTGTGTGACCAAGTGATACCCGGGCGATCATGGCCAAGATTAAATTAGCCATTGCCCCTACGGTCATAAGATGCAACACGGTACTCAACGAAAAGTATCCTAACAACAAATGCCCAGCTAGAAACAAAAAGGCGACGGGAATAAATAAATAGGCGATATGCAAAGACCAAAGTAACGGATTAGATAATGTCGAAAAAAATCGCCATCGACTCCATCGCATGAGGTTACTCAGGCCTGCAATCAAAACTAAAAAGCCAATGGGGTATTGGGTAGTAATGGAAAAGTTCATTCCAAAGACAAACCAAAACGTCACCATCCAAACACTTATTAAGCTGATTACTTCTAACCATAAGTGCGCCGGTTTACGCGGTTTTTTGGTCGCATTGGCGGTGAAAAAAGGAATAACTCTTCCCCCCATGACTACCATAACCGCGGTGATGATCATGATCGCCCCATAATGTCCATGGGACATCGCAGCAGGATAAGCTTCTCCTGAAATAACCGACAAATGGCTTAATGCATTCATTAGCGTAAGCAGTAATAAAAGCGGTAAGAAAAACAAGTTTCGCCATTGCTTGATTCTAACAATAGGCCAACTGATCATAATAGCCGCTACTGGTAAAAATATCAGATCAATTAGCGCTATTAATAAAGGGGGCACACTAGCCGGATTAAACAACAGTAGTGCCCGACCTAACAACCAAACCCCGAAGAGTAGCACCAGTTTTCCACCTCGAACTCCCTGAATACCGGTCCAGTTTTGTACTGCTGTTAATAAAAAACCAACGATTACTGGGACAGCAAAACCAAAAATCATTTCATGACCATGCCACCAAAAACTGCCACCATAAGGCGCAACATCAATGTGAAAGATCAAATAAGCTAACCAAATCGGTAAAGCAATTAAAGAGAAGAGGCAAGCCGATAAAAAGAAAGGTCGGAAGCCCAAGCGAAAAAACGGCGTAATTTTTTGCTCTTGTGCTACATCAGTTATATTTAGCATAGTGTTTACTTATTCTCGCTCTAAAAAGTTTTGTTCGATCGCATGGGCTATTCGCTGCTGATACTGCTCTTGCTGATTGGCGTAATACATCAACACCATACATGTCGCTAACACACCATATAGCAGCATAAAACAAGCGGTATAAACCCCAATAAAATCAACAGCCAAACCAAACATAATTGGCAAAGTACAGCCACCTAGGGCGCCAACCATCGAGACAATGCCACCAACACTGCCCATTTGTTTTGGGTAATATTGATAAATGATTTTATAAACACTCGCCCGCCCAAACCCCTGAGCGATACCGATAGTAAAAATTAAAAACGTGAATAACCAAACATTGATCTCTATATGAACATTCACTTGCTTCTCGACACCTTGAATCACCATGGTTGTCGGTGGATAACTCAGAAAGAACAAGCAGACAAGGCACACCCAAAAAACACCCCAATTAACTTTTCTCGCACCATATTTGTCTGCAAACCATCCGCCCACAGCTCTCACTAAACTTGAACTTGCCACAAATAATAAAGTGAGCGCCATCGATTGCTGCATGGTCAAGCCATATGCTGCCACATAATAATGAGGTAACCATAAAGTTAACGCTAAAAAACTGCCAAAAACAAAGTAATAATATAGGCCAAAGCGCCAAACTTTTAGCTGCTTTAAAGGGGCTAAATGTTGACGCCACTTAATATGCTCAGGTGCTTTTAAATAACTCGGTGTTTCAGGTGCAATAAACGCAAAGAGTAAAATAACGAAAAGCATTCCACCGGCATATAAAGGTCCGATCATCGACATGCCATAATGCTCAATAATATAAGGGGCGATAATCAAAGTAATCGCGGCCCCGGCATTGCCTGCACCAAACACTCCCATGGCGGTACCTTGATATTTGGATTCAAACCAATCAACAACATAACGAATACCGATGGTAAAAGACACGCCCGAAATACCTATCCAAGCGCCAATCATCATGTAGTCAAGCAAGGTATCTGCTGTTCGAAGTAATAGCAGTGGTGGCACTAAGATTGCCATTTGCACTAAGAAAACTTTTTTCGCAGAATATTTTTCCACCAAAAAGCCAACGGGTAACCTAAGAATGGCGCCAGTCAACATTGGCGCTGCCAAGAGAAAACCAAACTCCGTAGCAGAAAGTAGCAAATCCTCTTTTAACTGAATACCTAACACGGCATACAAGACCCATACAGAAAAATTTGCTGCAAAGGTTAACGTTGCAAGTATGAGTGCGATATTGGCTTTGCTATGATGAGTTTGCATGATTTACAAATATTCGATTATAAAAGCACTAGTATTTTCAATGACAAATACTGGAGTTGCAATACCTCTTAGTATCCAAGTAGAAAATCTTGCCTACCTCCCCTATCACTTAATAGGTAGCCTCCTCCCAGTACACAATAGTTGCAGGGCATTCAACGCAGTTACCCCTAATAGGTATCAGGCTTTGGCACTAACTTTAGCACTGCTAGAAAACTTGATTTAGGTCAATATTATTAGAAGGGTCAATAAGATAATGAGGACAACGAAACACGTTAACAAATTACGTTAAAACGGAGTTACCCCTATGTCCACAGACAAATTTAACATACTCAAGTTCAGCGGTAAGATGAAAATACTGCACCTTTCCTGGATGGCATTTTTCATCACCTTCCTTGTTTGGTTCAACTTTGCTCCACTACTGGCCGCTGTTAAAGAATCTTTAGGTCTAACCAAAGATCAAATCAAAACGCTATTGATTTTAAACGTTGCCTTAACTATTCCGGCGCGTGTCATTATTGGTATGCTCACCGATAAATACGGTCCGAGGATAGTTTATTCGGCCTTATTGGCGATATGTTCAATTCCTTGCTTTATGTTTGCTTTTGCCAACGACTTTACTCAAGCCGCCATTGCACGCTTTATGCTCGGTTTTATCGGCGCTGGCTTTGTTATTGGTATTCGCATGGTATCTGAGTGGTTCCCTCATAATGAATTAGGAACCGCCGAAGGTATTTATGGTGGATGGGGTAACTTTGGCTCTGCTGCTGCGGCATTTACATTACCAACAATCGCAGTATTGTTTGGTGGCGAAGATGGATGGCGTTATGCTATCGGCTTAACTGGGTTAATAAGCTTATTATTTGCGTTTGTCTACTACGCAAACGTTACCAATACTCCTAAAGGTTCTACCTATTTTAAACCCAAGAATCTTGGTGCTATGGAAGTTACGTCAGTATACGATTTCTTCCTATTGCTCATCATGAAGATCCCAATGTATGCAGCGCTAGCGTTATTAGCTTGGAAACTCTCTCCAACGGGTGTCAACATGTTAAGCCAAGAAGTCGTTATTGGCATCTATTTTGGCTTAGGAGCCTTATATCTATTTGAAATTCATAAAGTATGGCAAGTAAATAAAGATGTCTTCGCAAAACCCGTTCCTGAACTGCATCGCTATAAGTTTAAGCAAGTTGCTGTATTGGACATCTTGTACTTTACCAACTTCGGTTCTGAACTCGCCGTTGTCTCAATGCTACCGTTATTCTTTGCTGAAACTTTTAGTTTAGATCCGGTTATTGCTGGTTTAGTTGCAGGTGCGTACGCATTCATGAACTTGATGTCACGCCCCGCAGGAGGTTGGATTTCGGACAAATTCGGTCGTAAGTCAACATTAATGATCTTAACCGCGGGGTTAGCCGCAGGTTACGCATTGATGGGAATGGTTGATTCTCAATGGTCTTTATGGCTTGCAGTGGTTATTGTGATGAGCTGCTCGTTCTTCGTCCAATCAGGTGAAGGAGCGGTATTTGCTGTCGTACCACTAATTAAACGCAGAATGACAGGCCAAATTGCCGGCATGACTGGGGCATATGGCAACGTTGGAGCGGTGACCTTCCTAACCGTATTGTCATTTGTAGATTACAGCACATTCTTCTTTGTCATTGCTGGCACAGCGCTAGTCGGTCTATTTACATTAATGTTTATGGATGAGCCTAGAGGCCAAATAGCAGAAGTTTTAGAAGATGGTACAGTGCATATGATTGACGTTTCTTAGTTAAACGTATCATAGTAAGGATAAAGTGAGTCGACCTTGGCTCACTTTATCTTTTGTAATAAATGACGATAAAGGATTATTTTGCCATTTGATCCCGTTTAAAAAAGGTGGAGTACAGTGACCGATAAATCAAGTCGCCTTCAGGCATCAATTGGAAGTCAGTCTTTAGCTGGCATAAAGAATGTTAATGAAGACGCGGTAGCATATAAAGTTCCGGAGAGTGACTCAGATATTGTTAATAAAGGTATTTGTTGTGCACTAGCAGATGGCGTAAGCACCGCGGAAGCCGGTCGACAAGCGAGTTCTACTGCTGTGAGTCGATTTGTCGAAGATTATTACTTATCGCCAGATACTTGGTCTGTTGGACATTGCGGAGAAAAGATACTTTCAGCCACCAACTTATCACTGTTCAAAAAAAGTCACGAATTCATTACTGAACAAAAAGGTTACCTATGTACCTTTGTCGGTTTAGTATTCAAATCACAAACTGCCCATTTTTTCCATATTGGAGACAGCCGAATTTACCTCATTAAAAATGGTGAACTTAAACAGTTAACACGTGACCATTGTGCATACATCGGTGAAGGTAAAAGCTATTTAACCCGTGCAATGGGTATGGATAATAATTTACATATTGACTACGGCAAGGTCTCCATTGAGCCAGAAGATCAGTTTTTGCTTTCAACGGACGGGGTACATGAGTTTATTGATGAACAAACAATACTAGACGTTTTGTCTGAGCAGATAAGTGAACAGGAGCAGGCAGAGAAACTGGTGCAACTAGCATTAGACAATGGCAGTGATGACAACTTATCTTGTGTTGTTGCAAAAATTAATCATATCGCTAGAGAAAGTTTAGACGATTTTAACACGAAACTTACTCGCTTGCCTTTCCCTCCAGCGCTAAAGCCCGGCATGAAGCTAGATGGTTTTGCCATTGAAAAAGAACTATTTGCCAGCAGTCGATCTCAACTTTATTTAGTAAACGATATAAGCTCTGGTGAGCGCTTAGTTATGAAGACGCCTTCTTTAAATTATAGTGACGACACTCATTATATTGATCGCTTTATTCAAGAAGAGTGGATTGGGAAACGTTTAAGTAGCAACAAAATCGTCAAAGTTCTTCCACAAGCACGACCTCGGTCTTGTTTATACTATTTAATGGAATATGTAGAAGGCATCAGTTTAGAACACTGGATGATGGAGAACCCACTTCCTACTCCCAAAGCCGCGATAAATATCGTCAAACAAATTGCGCAAGGATTAAAAGGGTTCCATGAGAAAGAGACGATACATCAGGATCTAAAACCTGGAAACATCCTAATCAACGAGAAAAATGAGATTAAAATCGTTGATTTTGGTTCGACATTTGTTGCAGGTACCGCAGAGATGTACAGTCCAATTGTGCATGAAGGTGCGCTAGGTACAGCAACCTATTCAGATCCTCAATACTTATTGGGTAAGAATACCGGAATACAAGGGGATTTATATGCTTTAGCGACTATCACATATGAAATTTTCACTGGCAAACTGCCTTATGGCGATGGTATAGATGAATGTCGAAATGCTTTTGATTATGATCGACTTCGTTATATTAGTGCCAGTTACCATAACCCGATTATCCCAATTTGGTTTGATCGTGCATTAGAAAAAGGTGTTCAAATAAACCCAGAAAGACGATACGTTACAATAGAACAATTTTTACAGGATCTTACTCACCCGAACCCTGCATTTTTAGTGGATGTTCCCGAGGCAAAAGAAAAACAAAGTAAGGTCTCCTTCTGGTTGCTACTCTCACTATCTTGGATAGTCATGCTGATCATTGTCATAGCGTTATTCAAAAGCTAATTCTATGTGCTGATATCCTTGTTCTTGCAGTTTTTGTTGAACCGAGTCGGAGCGAATATATTCAAGAAACTTTTTTGCCCATTGCTGTTGCTTAGTGCGCTTGAGTATCACTGCATGTTGCTCTATCGGTTGATAAAAGTCCGTTGGAACTAACCAAAAATGATGATACTTACGATTATTAGCCTGTGGAGATCGTTGTTGAGCACGTTTTAGTAATGACAACGGCACAAACCCTGCGTCGAGATTTCCCGAATCAACATAATGAAATGCTTGATTAACGTTGTTACCAATAATGATTTTTGATTGAAACAACACATCTAAATTTAGCTTTTTTAACACTTGCTCAGCAGCGACACCATAGGGAGCCAATTTGGGGTTAGCAATCGCTAACTTACCTTGATATTTTTCGAGTTGTTCACCATTGAATGAAAGCTGTTGTTTAGGCATCCATAACCCCAGTATACCTAGGGTATAACGTTGATTCTGATAGGCTAGATCTTGCTGATATAACAGTTCAGGTCGCTTTTTATCCGCTGATAAAAACAAATCAAAAGGCGCTCCTTTTATTATCTGCGCATATAAAGCGCCACTCGCTCCCGTTGCTACCTGTATTTTTATATCATGTTGTTGTTCAAAAGCTCGTGCAAGCTCTATTGCACTCGCATAGAAGTTACTGGCAACCGCTATTGTTAAAGATTGGCTGTTTACCGAATGACTAACAAAAAAGGTCACCAACAAAATGAGTGACGCAAACAATTTACGCAATTAATTAACCATCATTTCAATAGGTTGGCCTTTTCTGTCCAACACCAGGTAACGGGCTATATTTTGTCCTGTAATTAAATCATTCGTCATTCTATTCAAATACGGTTCAGCATCCTCTGTCGTCGGTGCTTGTTGATTCTGACCACTTAAACCGGAAACAAAAACAAACTGCCAATTCTTTGCAATTGTATCAGCTTCCTTCACTAAATCGTCAAAAGACTCTACTTCTTCTGGTAACTTATCTACACACATAACAGGGTTCAAATGCCCTTTTTGATGTTTTTTGCTTTTTTTGGGGTTATGTCCTTCAGGCTCAGTAAAAAGAAATAACAACCGCTGAGGCTGATCTTGGTTCTTCGCCATTTCAAGTAGTTCTTGATACATTTTACTCATAAACGATTTCTCAATTCGTAAGCTCGTATCGATATTTTACTCATTTTTAAACTGACTTATATGCCCACAAAGAGGTACCTCACTTGCCATTGTGATTACCTAAAACAATCAATTGCAAAGTCAACGACGAATGATAGGGTAACGTACTTTAATGTTAAGTTTATAGGGTCAGTTTATGTCATTAATCAATCAATTTTTCTCTACCGACCACAGGCGTTTAGATTGTTTATTTTTAGCGTTCAAATCAGATCTTCCAAAAATTACTGAACCAAACATTAACTTTTTTAACTTATTTAAAAAAGACTTAAAAAAGCATATTGCATGGGAAGAAAAAGTCTTATTTCCTTATATTGAAAGTATTTTGCCAATGGCAGCTGGCCCAATTAATGTTATGTGCTCAGAACATGAATTAATTATTAATCTACTAAGTAGCATAGATCGTAAACTCAAACATGGGGATACAGGTCAACTTCCTGAAGTCGTCGAGTTAGAACGTCTGCTATCAAATCACAACATGAAAGAAGAGCATGTTTTATACCCGTTAATTGATGAAAATATTGATCAGAGATCATTAGCGAAAGTTTTTTCTGACTTACCTGAATATGATTAGAAAGGCTAGAAGCTATTTTTCACGATAATAAGCAACCAATATACAGAGTTTTTAGCTGCCTACTCGGCAGATTATTAAATAATTAACGTTTAAGGTACTCTGCCGCCTTTTTCAGCTACCTACTCGGTTGTCAAGGCTCAACTTAAGGAAGCGCCAACCATACTTTAATTGAAAGCCAGCAAACTAAGTACCATTACCATAAAAATTTTATACTGGCAAAAAATACTGTCCAATTAACATGCGTTTTGAAGTAATTTCCTTATAAGGATAGAAAACTCAAGCACCGTCTTTAACTCTACTCAATTGCAACAAATCAAAACCTATTAAAAACCTAATTAACTCGATTTCTGTCTTCGAACATCCCCTTTTGAGCATCAGGTACTACTTTAAAATTTGTGCTCTTTCTTTGAATTTGGATAATAAGAAAGATTCTACTCTCTATTTTTAGTACGTTTTGTTGACGAGTAAAATTTTCAATCTAACAATGCCAAACCAATAAACAGGGAAGTGTTTCAATAGAGGTGAATAGTCACCCATAAAAAATTTAACTTACTTTAGGCTTAATAAAAGTTTGTTTAAATTATCATTAAGAGAATTTAAACAAAGGCATATATACGCCTTTGTTTTAAAAATATTGTTTTTATCTGCCTATACGGCGGTTAGGTTTGTCGTTTAAGTCATCTTTTTCTGCATCAAATTTTCAGCTGCCTACACGGCGGTTAGGTATTAACAATGCAAAAAACACAATTATTAGTCAATAGATTAGTCGCAGAACATTATAAAACCATGTTATCAAGGGGAAGAAAATTGTTTAAATTTATCAATGAGTTATTTGTCTGCCTAGATTTTTGGGTAAAATCTAATTAATTATCTTGCCAAGATCTGGAACAGTGCCTGTGTTTTTTTCATTTGTTGCGAATCCGTAATTGTTAAAGTTCTGATTAAGCTTTTGAGTGCTTTCAACGTTTTCCTTTTGGATGTAGTGCTCAGCGTCTGTATTAGTACTTAAACTTCTGACATGAATTAAGTGAAAATGACCAATTTCCCTAGGAGTCGATAATTTTTTAGGACTAAATTCTCTCCCTTGAGCTTCTGCCCTTTTTTTGAGTCGTCTCATGCGACGTTTAATTTCACCATGAGTTATTTTATTTATTAGCTGATTTCGCTTAAATCTGACTTCTAAGCAATATTCAGGAACTTCAGTGACTTCGCCTATTTCGAAAAAACCGCAAGCTACCATATCCTTAAAATACCCTTGTTCCTTAAGCTTTTTTAAAAGGCTTATATCGTGGTGAACAAAGGCTATTACAGAGCCAATTGAAGATTCGGACCATAAAGGAAAACTAACACCTAGGTCGTTCAGACCTCGTTTCTTTATAAATCCATGGAGAATGAATAGGCATCTGCCAACAAGCAGTTTTACATTGGCTGTTTCTGGCAGGAATTTGACGTAGAAATAATAACGTTTCACCGCTAATTACCTTGCTTCTTAGTAAATACGCCGCCTTTTATGAGCACTGCAAAAAAATAATATAGTTCAGGTTCAATCACGTGAGTTGTTTTCTTTAAATTTTTATTAAAATTTTTCATCTGACTAAATATACTGAAAAAATCTACCTTCGAACCAGGTGCTCGATGTGCAATGCCATAATCTTGATCTGCACCGTATTCATGTACTCTCAGCCTTTTGCTATTTTCATCTGACCACCAATCATCAATTAGCTGAATTGCTGCACCTATTTTAACGCGATGCAATATGACAGCTTCTTTCCCATCTCGGCACTTTGTCTTACTAAGATTTTTTTGCAAAGCTGTTTTTCTGTCACCAGTTAATAGAGGTTGGCTTGGAAAAATTTCCTGACAAAATGCAGTCTTTATCTTTGCTGTAATATCCGCAGACCAATAACGTCGAGGTTCAGTTAATGCTTTGGTTAACTCATTGGCAAATTCCAGTAGTTCTTTTTTTGCATCCTCTGACCATTCAGCATCCCAAGAGAGTAATCTAGTATTATCTATCTGATACACAGTACCAGTGCTAGTTTTAACGGTAATATTTGTATCACCTGAATTTTGGTTTTTCCATAACCAAGTGCCGAGCAGGATATTTTTAGCGTAACGCAAGGCTAATTCTTGATAACCTCCATTTTTTTTGAAATTAGAGGCAAGCTCAGATAGATACTCAGCTGTATCTATGTTTGCACAAGCCGATGGCCTTAAGGAGTTCGCTTCAACCCTTAAAGAAAACCTACAATAAATTTCTTCGATGGTTGGTGGCACGTAACACTCTTCCATAGCTAGCAGGTTAGCATGAGCAAGATCCTGCGGGGCATTATTTTTAGGAGTTGAATCTGAATTATAGCCCTCAGCAAAGCTGGCTTTTTTTCCTCGAATATAACTAACTTCAGCTTCAAGAGGTACAAAGTCGCTTTCATCCGTTTGGTAATAAAAGATTGCCTTGCTGGGATAAAGCGAGCGATCATACTTTGTATTACATAGTTCCATAATCTCAGTTTGCCTTATTAATTATTAGATAGTACGTATGAGTGTCTAGCTGCCAGAATGCCTTCTTCATGAAGTGTCGTATGCCACTGAGCTTTAAATCCAACGCGTCTGTATACCTTACAAGGCCAATTAACGGTTCTGCGTAGCAATGGAATTTCTCTAACGAATTGTTTCGTGCTTTGGGTTCTTCAAGAAAACTAAACCCTAAATTTACTGGAGCAATATGCCTGTCTTCTTTAATAGTTTCAATTAACTCAGGCAAAGTCGCGATATTTCTAGATTCTGGCAATACCCATTGACCAAAGTTTGGAAGTTTATTGAGTTTTGCAAAAAGTTCATTTTCGCTTTCCAACAAGTTACACCAGCAATCTGCAGATGCACTGACATTTGGAAGCATTGTTCCACCAGCAAACTTAGAGGGGAATGCCGACATTAGAGCGTCTTGTTCATTAGTAAGTAAAGAAAGATCTTCTTCATCACCATAAACTTTGATGACCAGATCAAATGTCAAATCACAAAGTTTAGTGTCTATAATTCCAGTCCTTCGGAAACTAGCGGATCTTGAACCTGATTTTTGCAGCGTAAACTCAGGCAAATTTGTTCCAGAAACGGCACTGTAACTTCTTAAGTACCAAGCAAAAGACCCTAATCGGATATCTGTATTCAGATACTCGTTAATTCGTCGCTGGTAATTATGTGTCATACCATAAACGGCTGTTAACGAAGGAATACCTAAACAATATGGGTTGGAAAGCGCCTGTGCATCAAAAACCTGGATATTCTTTATATATAAATATCGTTGGCAATATTGTTGTTCTTTTTCAAAACCTGCGTGCTGCGATAAGTTAGGCAATTTATTCACTATGCCTGCAAGTAATCCTCTTAATGGTATTATTAAATCAGGGTGAAATGCGTATTTGTTTACTAAATGATTATTCAAAATCACGAAAAGAGAAGACAGGGTCGGCTCACTAATTTTCTTTTCTACAGTTAACAGACTATGAATCAGTGGTGATGTTGCGTTAAGAGAGCCTATTTCTTCATCATTTGCATTTATTTCTGAGCGCCATTCTATTATGGGTCGAAGCCATTGCACTAACCCTGATCGGATTCGCTTATAACTATTGAGTTTTTTACGACGCCGATTTTTGTGAGTTATTTCTCGAAAACTGTATAGTAAGGTGTCTAGTGCTTTCGTAAAGTAAGTTGAAGAAAGCGCCTTATTATTGAAGACGGCTTCACCAGCAGCGACTTTTTCCCGACTAAGCTCACTAAAGCTCTTTAAGTTTCTGTTTAATCTCGGTGGATAATTAAACACAGCGATATTGCCCCCGACTGAACTAACAAATTCGCTTACTGAGCTAGGCCTACTGTGCGCGACGTAAGCAAATCGTCCTTCCTTTTGACTTGAAATTTGCTGAATCTCACTTTGAATAGCATGGCTCGTAACCGGAGTGATCGCAACGTAACTATTGCCATACGGAAATTGCATTTGAATGGAGTATCTATCAACAGAATTCGGTAATTCACTGTTAGGTAAGCTTGTTTTAACTGCCAGACAAAGTTTACGGTAGTACTTTAGTGTAATTCCATGAGCTTTAAATATTTGGGCCCATAAGTCGTTTTCATCAGCCAAAAGTCTAGCTAAGCAAACAGTATTACCTCTCCAGCGAAATGGAGAAACGAAGAGTTTAGACAAGTTAATAGTTTTACTATCGTGGGACCAACCGAGTACGTAATTACAATTGGCGCTGCTTATAACATTGTCTATCGCGGTTAAAGGCTCTGAAATCAGACGTTGTTTACTGACTCGGATATCAGGATATTTTAAATTGTGACTGTGAAGCCACTCAACCTCTCTAAGGCACTTTTGAATATGTTCTTCATTTTTTAAAGTCTCTTTTGCAACGTCAAAATCAGACAGGTCTTCAATAGTTCCTCTTTTGAACGTTAGATTAAGCAAAATGCTCAACGCTTCTGTCTCATTATCAGTCACATCAATTGGCGGAGTATAGGCTGCAAATTGCTTTCTGATTATATTATCCCTTTCTTTGACGTTAGTAATCTCTAGCAGTTCGCTGAGTTTTGTTACTTCTACCATTTTGAAACAAACATTCCCTGTGGAAATAAGCCGTAACTCTTTTTAAGTTCTATTATTTGCCTTAAATAAAAAACAGCATCACTCGAACGCAGTTTTTGATGCAGTTTTTGTTTAATAGCTACCTTTAAAATACCCGTCTCATAGAGTCGATAAACTTGTTCATATGAAGTCGATAAAATAGCTGCGGTCTCACTTATCGTTAACAGCATATCTGCGATATTAGGCTCATTTCTTCTAGGATTCTCATCCACGAGCTCAAAAAGAAACTTACTGATAAAATTAGTTATAAAGTGAGGCTCAGATTTGTTTTGAGATAAGCTAAACGAGTCTGTAATCAATTGACCAAAAATAAAACTAAACGGTGTTTTGTTAAACTCATTTAACAACTTCATCTTAGCTTGTTTTTTTAATTCACTTAGTTCATTTGCGAGGCATTCGGGCCAATTGCGAAAATAGGTAATTATTTCTTCACTATCAAAATCATGAGTTTTTTTTCTGGCTTGATACCATGCGATTGCGGAAAACTTACCCGATAGATCAATATCAGCAAGTAGGGGATTATCATTGACAATCTCTTTATTAAAAAATGCTGCTGAAACTAGATGATCTTTATGGCAAGTAAGCTCTGTATTAGCAGTCCTCAAATCAAAACCACAAGAGCAATGAGTAATTGACTCCTGGTCAATATAATTCACATATTCTTTGCATTCAGGGCAATGTTTAAGTAAATCTTGCTGGTGAATAGCACAAACCTTGTAAGGCTTTAAGTGCCATATTTGCCTAATGTACGCTTCTTCTTTTATGCAGCTTGGGCAAACAGGAATGGAAAATTTTGTTTGGCCGGCATATCGAACAAAGTTTAAAGGAATATCAGTGTTGGCACGGTAAATAAAAGCCTTAGACGACATAAAGCGCTTATCTGAACGGAATAAAGCGAGTTTGAGTAATTCATACTTAGGGAGCCTCAGAAGCTCTTCAACCAAAGATAAGGCTCTAACACGGAACAAGCTATCTTGTTTTGCGTGATAAATATTCAATAATTTCAAATCAATAGGGAAAGCCCCCCTAGCCTCAGCATCAACCCTTTGTAACTCGTCTTTTATAGCTAAGCTTAGCGTTCTATAAGATGAGAAATAGTTTTCCGAAACCACCCTCAACATATAGCTTTCTAACGATTCATCCGCAAATGCTCTTGAGCGAGGTGAAAATAAGAAAGCCATACGATACTCTTCTACATATCTTTAAAACGTATGGGTTCTGAAAATTTTCGTGGCACCAGCATATCATTCGCACACATCGCACGCGGATTATACTTGGAGCTTTCAATCATTTCTGATATTTCAATGTCAAAGATATCTTGCACAAATGGGTTCTTTTGGGTTTTTCCAAAAATGTTATTATGTGCTTGAGTAAAGCATCCTCCTCCTAATGTTTTTTTATTATTAAAAAATGAAACTTTTATAGCCTCTGAGAGCAGTGTTTTTAACGCTCTATTTTCTCCTCTTGACGCAGAGAATAATGCGACAGCTGTGTGAGCATCATGTAGGCTTGGAGGTGAATCAAATGGCATATGTTGTGCGAGACTCATTAAATACCTTAAATAATAATCCCTTTCTTTAGCTAAACTAAAATACTCTAAGTCTCGTCGTATGATTAACCGAGATGACCATTGTGGCTCATCTGCTATTTGCTCAGCCCAAGGCATGCCAACAAGCACAATTGAAATTCTAGCTTCTTCGCTAATATACTTTAATGAGTTAGCGATTGTCTGCCTTTCCTGCACTGTTTTAAACTCAATTAACTCCTGAAACTCATTAATAATGAGTAACTCGACATTTGCCCTTTTCAAGACTTTTACAACTTGCTTGGCAAGATCTGAGTCACCAGTATTATATTGACGATAATTACTACCAAACTGGTCAAGATCTGACAATATTTGCATTAATGTATTCGCCAAGCCTCGTGTGCTAGAAATGCGCGATATCAATACAGGTACACGCTCAGGAGACTTCCCCTCTGAAGAAAACGTTTTGTTTTTATAATGATTAATTAAATGACTTTTTCCGACACCGGTATCACCAGTTAGTAACATACATTTAGGATCTGATTGAAACAATCTCGCTTCTCTGAGACTATCAAAGTCATTGTAAATTTGTTTAATTTGCGGGTGCTCTATAAAACAATTGTTAAACGTTTTAAGCTTTTCAATTTCTTCTGTCGATAAACTTCTCATCAAAAAGCTTCCAAATCATCTGCCCATGTATCTAAAGAGTTAGCTAGTGACTCAGGGGCTTCGCTTATATTTTTCCCTTTTATCTTTTCACCCTGAACTTTAATTGTTCCAGTACCAGTATTACTGACATTGGCAAGCTTTGCTTGTTTTGACGTAGCTTTAATTTTTCGCTTAGTTGTACTATCTAAAAACGCTTGTTGTTCACTTTGAATAGCTTGATGCATAGCCATCCTTGCTTTGGCTAACCCTACTGAGTCAACGCTTCCTCTAACAACTTCTCGGTTGTATTTTTGTATCACTCTATGCTCATGAAGGCTTAAGTTATCAACGTAACCACTTCGGTCAGTTGAGGGGACCTCTATATACCCATCAATTTCCTCTAAAAAAACAAAAATTTTAGATAAATCATCAGGGTCTATCTTAATTAATTTCTTTGGCGCATTGGGTGGTTGCGGGTAAGCTTTACGATAGTCAGAAAGAGCTGTCGAATCGTACATTAGACCTAGATATTTAATTCCATGCGTAGTAAGTGTTCTTTCGTCTTTTATTCCCATTAAAACATCTAGTCGTCGAATTTCTTCATTATCGAGCGTCATTGGTGGAAGAGAGTTTACGCTTTGTCGCCACCTCTGCGCAGGTATTCTCATATGTCTAGAATCACTATTCTGATGATAGATATCTATTACCCATCTATGGAATTGATCAACAAACGTTGAAAAGCGCATGATTGCATCTTTTTGCGGATTGTAGTCTTCTTTTTCTATAATATTTGAAAAAGTCTTACCCGGTATTTCAGATAGTAAATACTGATTAATTAAACCAAAAAACCTTTCAACAAATGGTTTTAACCATGGCCTACGTACGGGATTAAACTGAAGGTTTATACCAAGCTCTTGGCAAGTATGTTCTAACGATTTTGACCAAAACTCACGACCGTTATCGGCAATTAAGTTTTCTATTTTTCCTTGGCATGGCCAGTCGTTATTTAGTTCGATCCCTAATTGACTAAGGTACTTCTTAGGTTTAATTGCGTGAGCAATAGCTTTACTTACAGACACATATGATGGCTCATTGTAGCTCAAATGAAAGCCTATTACGCAGCCGCTAAAAACATCAACCAACAAAGTTAAATATGGCCTACCAAGTGGGACATTTAATTCGTCATCAAGTAAAATTAGATCTAATGGCGTATGATCAATTTCCACACGTTCTAAAACTCGTGTTGGAGGTATATGAGAAGATTTATAACTAAACCATCTATCGGCAATAAATTTGCCGTGTCTAGCAAGAGCTACTGGATACGGTGGTAGCTTGCGTATTCGTTTTAGAAAGCCGTCGTAGCTTAGAATGGGTATATTGCCCGAAACAATTTTCTCATTTTCTATTATTATACTGTCTCGATAATATTCATAAGCTCTTGCAACAGAAGGCCTTTTGGCATCTAAAAATCTGGCTAAAGCTTTGTCAAAGAATGTATCATCACCTTTAACCTTTAACTCTCTGTTACCCATTTTATGATTTTGAGTTACTAATGACGTTATATCCCCACCAGATTCATTGTATTTTTTTCGCCATCGAATAACCGACCGAGCACTTGGTCTGTCACTCTTATTATCTTTAAACAATTCATCAAGTAGCGGATCTAACTGGCTTTTACTCCAACCACCGGTCAATTTTTTAGCCACATACGCTAAAATATTCATTTTTTTAAGTGCAGATTTTTGGTGTTCTTCAGGAAAGGTCGATAGGTCTCTTTTAATAACCTTAGAGTCTTTTAGTTTTTGGTACTCTAAAGATACCTCAACCTTTGCAACAGAATTAGCTATATCAAATTCATCATTAAAATCCATAGACATACACTAACACCAAACCATAGGGTTAGACTCTAAGCATTCATTTTTGATGTCAGCTTTTACAATGCCCTTTGCAAGTAGTAGGTAAATTGAAGCCTTTATTTCACCTGTTGTTAGTGAAAAGTTTGTATCGATGTCACTTATAGCTATTTTTCCTGATTTTTGAATAAACTCTAATATGCTTGATTGGATATCAGTGATGCGAGTACTACCTGAGTAACGGTGCAAAAGCTTAAGGTTATGTAGAATAGGGTTTACTCTAATTTGCTGTTCAGTTACTAAAATTAGTTCGTAGCCAAGCGTCGCCGCATTTGCCTTTTTTGCGTTAAATTCATGCTGAAATTCTAAATCCTGGGTTTTTGAGTAAGGTTTGTATTCAATTAATTTACACTTTCCCGACTTGTATCGAACTAAAGCATCCGGTGTATATGGATTCCATTTATTGTTGACTTGATAATGGAAGCCCATTGGTTGAGACTCGAAATACTCAACATTATCGTTATATTCATGATGAAAGCATGCGTCAAACTCTATTGAGCTTTCACACATAATTACTGAGCCAACCTTCGAGCTAGCAAACTTATAAACATTTTTATTCACCGAAGGTTTTCTTATATTTCTTATGTACATAACATTATTCAATAGCATATTACATCTTCAATTTAGTGACATGGTATGCTATTTTTGTGTCACTGTCAGTATTATTGTGACACTGTTTGCTATTATTGTGTCAAGCTATGGTCTTAGCGACAAATTGCCAGCGCTGCTTAATATGCTCTGCAACTCGAAAAGCATTGGCATAAATCGTAAAGGTATAAGGCACGCTGCCACCGGTTGGCATAAACGAGCCATCAGTCACATAGAGGTTGTCTACTTCATGCGCCTGACAATATTTGTTTAATACCGAGGTTTCTGGGTTATCACCAAAACGACAGCCACCAGCCATAAGGTTAGTTGGCGGGTAACTACTTACTGAACTGCTCACATTTTTTGCGCCCATTTGCTTTAACAGCTGCTCTCCTTTTTCCGCGAGATATTCGCCTACCGCTAAATCATGCTCATGAGCACCAATACGCACTTTCGCTACTGGATCGCCCCATTTATCCGTGACTTCATCATCTAAGGTGACATAGCAATCATCTGTTGGCAGCCAGTCGTTAAATACTTCAAAGCGTAAGGTTTTATAACTGGTGAACTCTTTATGCAGTGCATCTTGCAGTGCTTCTCCCCACACCAACTGGTCATTTTCATCGTATTCGCTACCAAAAGCTCTAGCGATAGGGTTTTGATGAAATAGAAAATCAATGGTGCCACCTTTGGCTTTACCATTGCTGTTAGCGCCAGAAAACGCTTTATCGTTAATTTGATACCAGTCTTGCAATGCGCGATTAATAAACGGACCGACTTGCTTAAGTTCAGCTTGTTGACGCTCAGTTAGCTCATCAAAGAAAAAATCTCCTTGCCCAGTTCCGCCGGCGCTAAAGATTAAATTTTTACCCACTTGGCCATGATTATTAGCAAGGCCTTGAGGAAAGCTTTTACTTTTAGACGATAATAATAACCGAGAAGTTTCTACCGCTTGGCATGCAACCACATAAATTTCAGCCGACACCTGCTGTTTACGGCCTTGACCGTCATAATAATGCACCGCCGTCACTTTGCCACTCTCATCACTGGCTAAGTGGTACACTTTCGCATTCGCTTTTATGGTTAAATTACCCGTTGCTACCGCATGGTCTAATAACGCAGCTCTGCCACTACCTTTGGCACCAGATGAACAACCATAGCTCGAACAATAACCGGAATACTCACAACTGCTGCGCCCCATTGCAGGTTGTGACAATACTGCTCGAGGTACTGGTAAAGTATGAAATCCTAACATTTTTGCCGCTTTATCTATCCACGTAGCTACTGCATGTTCTGCCAATGGCGGATAAGGAAAATCACTTGAACGTGGTTCTTGATTAGGGTGATCAACAACTTTACCTGACACCCCTACCTCTTGTTCAACCATGGCATAGTAGGGTTCCATGTCCTGATAACTTATTGGCCAATCGCTGATATTCGCACCTTTTATCTCACCAAATTCACTTTTTAAACGAAAATCAATTGGCTTAAGACGGTGAAAGTAGCCACTCATAAAATTTGATGAACCACCAACAACATTGCCATTCCAAAAGCTCCAACCAGAATCACTGGTCGCTTCACCATGCCAATAACTTGAACCATCATCTCTGATATATTCTTCTTCAATGACATGCTGCTCATCAGCAAGTTTGGGGTTATAGGAATCACGTAAACTAATTGCTAACTCATCTTTATAAAACTCTTTTTCTGTCAGCCATGGTCCCTTTTCTAGTACCAGCACTTTCGCGCCAGCTTTCGCGAGAGTGTAAGCGACGGGTGAGGCGCCAGCACCACTGCCAACAATACATATATCATACTTCATGACTTCAATACCTTTTGAATGATAACCCGACTGGCTTTTGCACTTTGCTCACTATTGGTCGAATTGACAACGGCGCGCTTTGGTAATTCATAATAGCGCTGACCAGCTTTAGGCAGAGGAAAGCCGGCTTGATGCTCTAACCATTTCCACCCAATACCATCAGGGTTGCCACCATAAGCAGGCGGCGCCAACATCGCTTCATATATATTACTGATCATCATACTTAGCCAGTTACTCCCTGCTGTTGAAGCACTTATTGCCCTTAGCATTTGTTCCTTTTGCGTTTTATTTAACGCGATAAAGTTTTGCTTCAGTTGGCTTTGGGTATAGTCATTTAACCAACCAACCCCTTTATAAATAAAATCTATTTCACCTTGAGAAGTAGGTTGCTGGTGAACCAAGTTATACAAATAATCGGTGGCATGAATTTGTTGAGCACTGACACCTTTATCTGATGCTGGCAACAAGTGCGCTAATACTGCATCTAGCGTGAGCCATGGCTCTTTTTTAAGTGCGCTAACTCTCTTTGAATTTGCGGATTCACTTAACGCGTAGTGAGGCATCATCGCCAATGCGCTGGCACCAGCAGCAGATTTTAACATTCTGCGACGAGAAAGCTTTTCACGTAGCCAAGCTGGTGTTTGATAGTTACTGTCGAAGAAACCGAAATTAGCCATTACTCACTCACTTTTTGAAGATTCATATCATTATTTGCTTGTCGCCATTGCTCGATAAATTCCTGCCAATGTTCACGAGAATAATTATCTCCATCAAGCAACTCTGCTGTATCTTTTGATAAAATCATTTTTCCCGTTTCAGTTGAAACATACATGTGCGGATACCCCAGCACGGGTGGCAGGGATTTCATAAATGCTTCATTTTCATTGCTATCACTTACATTGATTTTTAGCAACACGAAGCGATTATGCAGCGTATTATATATATCTGGATTTTTTTCTAAGAAGTCATCCATCTTATGACACCAAACACACCAATTGCCACCGACTTCGATTAGAATATTGCGCTTAGTTTGCTGTGCGAGTTTAATCGCAGCAACAGCATCCTTAAAAGGGTCTCTTTGGTCATCATACACTTTACTGTACATGGGTAATTGAAAGTCTAAGCTTTGATCGGCGCTCACCGAGGAAGTAAAAGCAACCAGTAAACTGATTTGAAAAATACGTTTTAAAAACTTCATTGTTGTTCTCATTTTTACCGATGCATTAATTGACCTTAGATATCACCACTATATTTCAAATTAGTTTTGCTGTCATTGTGTCAAATTTACTGCCAAGCGATTATAATACGCAGCAAATTATCGTTTAAAAGGGTCAAATCTAATGCGTCCAAGTGGCAGAACATCAGGTCAAATACGTCCAGTTACCATCACTCGTCAATTTACTGCACACGCTGAGGGTTCAGTATTAATTGAGTTTGGTGAAACCAAAGTTATTTGTACAGCGACAGTTGAAGAAGGGGTACCTCGATTCCTTAAAGGTCAAGGCAAAGGTTGGGTTACTGCTGAATATGGTATGTTGCCACGCTCTACTCATACCCGTATGCGCCGTGAAGCTGCTAGTGGCAAGCAAAGTGGTCGCACATTAGAAATCTCTCGTTTGATTGCTCGCTCGTTACGTGCGGCTGTTGATCTCGTTGCATTAGGTGAAAATACCATCACCGTTGATTGTGATGTCATCCAAGCTGATGGTGGCACGCGCACAGCTTCAATTACTGGCGCTTGCGTTGCTTTAGTTGACGCACTCAACATGATGCGTGCCAAAGAAATCATTAAAACTAATCCATTAAAGCATATGATTGCAGCTGTTTCAGTCGGTATCTATCAAGGTGAAGCCATCGCTGATTTAGAGTATGTTGAAGATGCAGCGGCAGAAACCGATATGAATGTTGTGATGACCGAAACCGGTAAATTGATAGAAGTACAAGGAACGGCAGAAGAAGAGCCTTTTAGCTTTGAAGAAATGCAAGCGATGATGACCTTAGCGAAAAACGGTATCAATGAATTATTTGATGCTCAAAACTCGGCTTTAAGTTAGGAAGTGAAATGAAAGCTTATCAAAAAGAATTTATCGAATTTGCGCTAGAAAAAAACGTTTTACGTTTTGGTGAGTTTACCCTTAAATCTGGCCGTAAAAGCCCATATTTTTTCAATGCTGGCTTATTTAACACTGGACGAGACTTAGCGCGTTTAGGTCGTTTTTACGCCTATGCATTAGTTGATGCAGGTATTGATTTTGACTTATTGTTCGGCCCCGCCTACAAAGGTATTCCAATCGCTACAACAACAGCGGTAGCGCTTGCAGATCATCATAACCTTGACATCCCTTACTGTTTTAATCGCAAAGAGGCGAAAACCCATGGTGAAGGTGGCAACTTAGTCGGTTCGCCACTACAGGGCAAAGTAATGCTGGTTGATGATGTGATCACAGCAGGAACTGCCATTCGTGAATCTATGGAAATCATTCAAGCAAATAATGCTGATTTGAGTGGGGTTTTAATCGCTCTCGATCGCCAAGAAAAAGGCAAAGGTGAGTTATCGGCGATTCAAGAAGTTGAACGTGATTTTGGCACAAAAGTGATTTCAATTGTCACCTTAGCTGACTTAATTAGCTACTTAGAAGGCCAACCCGATATGGCGGATAGTTTAGCAAGCATTAAACAATACCGTGAAGATTTCGGTATTTAATCGCAAAAACTAAGCCCGTGAAAAAGGAGCCTTTGGCTCCTTTTTCAATTGCATTTAATCTTTAGTTAATATTGATTTTTTGCACTATTTAAGTTTGTTGCATAAGCTTAGGTATTATAATAGAAATTACCTTTGCTTATCGTGCGATACTGTTGTTATTCATTGTTAACTGCCTTTAGTTACATATACTTAGCTTGTCTGAGCTTATCCATCAATGCGCAAAGCACGCATTCTTTTTCAAATAGTGCAACGCCATCAAAAGAAATCGCAATGTTGTACTTTGAACAGGCAGAGCAGGCAATAAATCAAGGAGATATTGAACAGGCCTTTCAAGCGCTGATTGAAGCTAAGGAACTACTCGATAAACACAATCAACTCGCTCAAACGTTTCATTATTATTATTTATCAGGCCAAGCATTTAGTGAACTTTCATTGTTAAACCAAGCAATGGGGAGTTATCTTTCCGCCTATGAAATTGCATTAAATAGTGATCTTGATGCACAAATTAATGCCGTGCTATTAGCAATGGCAAGCACCTTCACTGCGCTAAAACGCTTTCAAGAAGCGGGTTATTACTTAGATATTCTCTTAGAACGTGCTAAAGCTAAAGATTCATCGTCATTAAAACACCAAGTTGCTAATCAATTAGCACGACTTAGTTTGGCACAAAACCAAAATAATCAAGCTATCAAACAGGCGCAACAAGCGCTTTCATTAATCAATGACAAAGGCATAGAATCGGCAACCAGTTTTTATATTTTAGGCTTAGCCTACCTTGCTAATGAAAATTTTGAACAAGCAGAGAATCACCTTAAAAATGCCCTCGCGCTCCATAACAAATTTCAAGTGAAAAGTGGCGTACTAAAAGATCAGCTGGCTCTCGCTAAAATAAACATGGCTAAGGAACGTTTCAACCAAGCAGAAAGTAGCTTGGAGGAAATCATCGGGCTAGCCAAACAAGAAAATTTCATTAACTTATTAACCGATGCCTTACTACTAAAAAAAGACCTATTTACCCAGCTTAATCAACATGAAAAAGCATTACTTGCATTAGAAGAATACACCTCAACGAAACTAAAGATAGAAGCAAGAAGGGCAAAAGCTGGCTTAAGTCATTACATTGCTCAGGCAGAACTTGCCAGCAAAGAGGTTGATATTGCCAATCTAACCAAAGAAAAGGCACTTGCCGAGCAAAAAAATAAAGCCACTACTCGACAGGCTCAACTTGTCATAGGTGCTAGTACCATTATTGTCTTACTCTCCATCATGTTTATTTCAGTTAACAAACGGAAAAATCAAAAGCTGGTCAGTACATTAACTGAGTTAAATAAAACTCAAAAAGCACTGATCAGCGCAGATAATATGTCAGCAATGACAACACTAGTTTCCGGAATGTCTCATCAGCTCAACACCCCTTTAGGAGTAATTATCACAGCAAATTCGATACTGAAAGAAAAGTTAGTTGAAATTGAAAGCAAATTAAACACTAGGACTTTACAGTTAAAAGATTTTATTAGTTTTATTGAAGACGCCCAGGAAACCATCGCCTTAACGGAAAAAAACAGCGAAAAAGCATCTCTATTAATTAAGCAATTCAAAATGATCTCTTCTCATCTAGAAGAAACGGAACAAATACAAGTTGAGTTACAACAATTTCTACATTCTAAAATGAAGTTATTACAAAGCACGCAAAAAGATAAATTCATATTCACCGTCATCGGTGAAGCAGTAGAGATAACCAGTTATCCAGACGTACTTTTTAAAGTAATTGAGCAGCTTGTAGAGAATAGCTCCATGCATGGGAACAAAGCCGATTCGCCGATAAACATAAGCATCACTACCAAAGTGAGTAACGATATGGTTGAACTGACCTATCAAGACGACGGAATAGGGATTGCTAACGAAAAAATAGATAAGGTGTTTAATCCTTTTTTTACCACGAATACCATGCAGAAAAGTTTAGGATTAGGTATGAGCATCGTTCATCAGTCAATCAATAATTTATTGCAGGGGTCAATATATTGTCAACCTTGTGACCAAGGCGCCAAGTTCACTATTAAACTCCCTAAGACTCTTGCAAAAGTTGAGGCCGACTAGGCTATTAGTTCAAAGCGTGAGCTAGCAGGTTTTTCGTAGGCTAAATTGATGTTGGAATAAAACTGTTCTATGCGTTGCGCACGCTGCTCAATATCCGTGCGGCGTTTGCCGATATCGTCTTGCGCTTGTAGGGTATCGTTAACGAGTCGATCAAAAGATTCTGACTCGTTAATAGACTGCGAACGTTCTTGCTCTGCGAATGCATCGCTGCGACTGATCACTCGGTTTAATTCACGCTCTTTGCTGGGATCTTCTAATTTTTCAGCAAGCAATTCAGATTGAGCTTGTGCGATCAGCTGTGCAGCTGACCTTGCGACTCGAGTATCTTGAACTGATGGGTTTGCCGGTGCAAGTGCTGCTGAATATACCTTTTGCATTTTAGCGATAGTAGCAGCGGGGTTACCGGCCACTGGTGATAAATCGACAGACACTTCACCCTCAACAGCGTAGCGCTTACCGTCAGGCCCAACTTTCATCGTATAAGAGGGCGCTCCGGTTGTCGGGCCACCTGCAGCAGAGTGGGCCTGTTCATGCGCTCGCACTTCACGATCGCGCTGTTTAAGTTCGGCAACTTCCTGTTGCTCAGCAAAATCTAAAGGTTCTCCACTAACCGTGGTTTCTTCTTTGGAGGCATCACTGCTACTGTTATCTTGACTATCTCGGCGACCTTGAGTCTGTTGCGCAGACTGTTCACTGTTCTGATTTTGCTCTTTTTGCTCGCCCTCTTTAGGATCACCAGAAATCGTCTCCGCCGCTTTTTCGGCTTGTTCTTGCAGCTTGGCAAAATCTATCGCTTCATTTTGTTGTGCGGGCGTTCTCGCCCCTCGATCAGAAGCGACACCTTTTTCTTTAGGAGACTGCCCAGTTGGAGCAGGTTGGGTAATAACTTCACGTTGAATATTTTCACGACGCAACGCATCGGTTTGCTGATTAACAACCGTAGCAATTGGGATGGCTGGATTTTGCGGCGTGATATTCATAGGACAACAACTAAACCGTTACATCAAGTAAAGTGCCTAGTGCCTCGTCTGCAGTTTCGATAACATTCGCGGAAGCCTTCGCCTGATATTCTGCTACTTTCAACGCAACGATTTCTTGGTTGATATCAGACAAATCACCCGACTGCGTGTTTTGTTCTATGTTACTAGCATTTGCTTGTTGACCTATAGCGTACTCGTCAGCATTGTAGCCTGCTGATTGAGCAAGACTAGCCGCTGCTTGATAAGCGTCTTCTTGGGCTTTCTGAAAGCCTTGTACACCACTGTTGAATGCTGATTGAATTTCCATAGGATTCTCCCAAATATCTAAGGTGAGGTAGCAAAGACCTCTCACAAAACATCGGATATTTTTTCGATTACCACAATGGTTAATTATTAACCAAATCAGCTCAAAAGTAAAGAAAACACTGATTCACTATGGCCGTTCAAAGAATCAACACCTAATTATTTTTGCCTTTTGGTACACTCTGTTTATTAACCCATTGACTGATAACATGAATAAATTCTTCTTGGCAGGAGATAAACGGTGCATGCGATGCTTTCTCAAACACATAACACTCACTATTCGGCGTTAATAAATTGATTTTATCGATTACACTTTTTGGTACTAAACCATCTAATCGACCATAGAGTCGTAAAAAAGATTGATGAATTTGGGGCAAGTTTGACCGCAGATCGACTGTTTCTAAAAGTGATAATGACTGATCTAAAGTTGCCGAGCTTGGCATAGGATATTGCATCACCAAATCACGAATACTTTTAATATCCTCACGAACGTGAGGACTGCCCATCGCTTGAATCTTTAGAAAATTATCAATCACTTTGGCGGTATCTTGTGAGAGTTGTCGGTGAAATAGCGTCAATACTTTAGGGTCAATTCCGGGCCAATGAGATTCCTGAACAAAAAAAGGCGTACTGGCAACCGTTATTAACCCTTGAACCTGCGCTGGAAATGATAATGCAATATGACTTGCCACTAAACCGCCTAAAGACCACCCTAGATAAATGGCAGGTTCTTCTACAACATCAACAATCGCTTTTGCAACATTATCAATTGAATATGAATCTAGCTGAAAATTAGCGTTATCACCATAACCAGGCAAACTAACCGTTATGACTTTCATCTCTTTACTCAGTAGTTTAGCGACGGGTTGCCAAATAGCTGAATTTAGTCCCCAACCATGAAGTAAAACTAGCGTTTTTCCTTGACCTGAGCTGGTAATATTTAAAAGGTTTGCCATGCTTAAATTCATCAATCTTAAAAAACGCACAGTCTAACCAAAGGTGGCAGAAAATGGAATTTTTCACCTCACTATTGCAATTAAATCGACCGCGCTGCCAATTCACACTTGTTTATCGTGCTCAACAACTATTTTCACATCTCAACGCTAATTATCACTTATCGACGATAATAGGCTGCTGCACGCTTTGTCTAAATAAAAGCAAAAATGGCTCACCGCTGTGTGATACCTGTGCGTCAGATATAGCAAAATTCACGTTGCCAAAACATCTCGATAATTTACTGCATTGGCCAATGTTTAATTCACTTTTTCAAACGCGACATTTCGATCAGTTACTCTGCCAATCTCCTTACGTCTGGCCGACTTCTATGTGGTTAAAACAATTTAAATATCAGGGAAGGTTCGAGTTTTCAGTGTTATTTGCCCAGCAGCTCAGTGGGCAGTGGCAGCAATATCTAGCCAAGCAGAACATAGACAGTAGCAAACATAATCATGTGGTTACCTGCGTGCCTATTCACATTAGGCGATGGCAACAACGTGGATTTAATCAAGCGCATCTCATTGCCAAAAGATTTGCTAGATACAGTCACCTTGATTACTATCCTCACATGCTCGAGCGTATTCACCATCGCGACGCACAAGTTGGCCAAACTGGCGCAGCGAGGCGTCGAAACCTGTTACACGCATTCAAAGTAAATGACAGCAATGTATTGGAAGGCAAACATATCATACTTATTGATGATGTGATCACCACTGGCGCGACTGTTAATGAAATCTCTAAACAGCTTAAACGCCTCGGAGTGGAATCTATAACAGTACTTACCGTGGCGATAGCGCTTCCTAAGAACTAAGCGAATATACTAGAGCGTGTTGATCTTTGCGGTACAAATTTTGTTCGAATTAAACGTGATTTACTCGAGGCGTAGCGAATACAGTATAGTTATTCTATACAAATGAGCTACAACAAAGCGTAAATCACGTTTAAACGAATCCGAAGGACAGTGCCCACTTGAAATTTCTACTTCGTTATTGCCTATTTATGGGGAATAACCACATTACATAGGCTCTGTCTTGTATAAATTTCAAATGAACTGCTGCAAAAATGTACATCAAAGTTCAACACGCTCTAATGCTTAAAATGTAGTAAAAGCCTTATTTAGTAGACGCACTAAAGGCTTTGGCAAAAAATAAACTATTAGCAATAATTTTGGCACTTCCATACCAATATCCGCGAAACATTAATACATCGGAGGTGGCGATAACTCGACCTTTACCAAGATTATGAGCAACAATGGCATCATTACGCGCGATACGATTAACTAAGGTTTGATCACTGTAACCACTCAGCAAAGGCTCTGGACTATATGTTGCTACGCTAACAAACGGTTGTTTATTTTTTTCCATGATCAGGGTGCTATTTCTAAACACAGGAAGCTCTGCGGTTGTCATACCATAAGTTAATGGGTGACTCAGATCTAATTTACTTTGATAAATCGCGCCAGCAATGCGTTTTCTCGCAGCAAGTTTTTCTTTGTCACCATAACTTAAGCCATCAGTACTAAAGAGCTCATTAATATCATCTTTATTGATGAAAGAGGCTTTTAATAATGACTTTGCAGCAAGCCATTCACTGGCTCTTTTTTGTGAAAACATGACACCGCCTTGCTTGACCCATGTTTCCAGTTGCTTAACCAAATCATTGTTGAGGTCTTCATACTTTCCATCGACCATAACGATATGAGAATAATCACTTAAGGTGATGCTTGATAACCTATCTTGTTCGACAACGGTAACGGGAATTGCTAACAACTGGTCAAGATAATACAGTATCTCTGCCGCTTCATATTGTGACGCATGAGCGCCTCCAAGTAACAACACCTTAATCGGCTCCAGCGGCTTAAATGAATTACTGCCAAAATCAATACCTTTGCTCGTTAAACCACTACTAACAGGGTAAACTTCAATCGAATTTTGCCTCAGCGCTTGCTGCAATGTTGCTAACCACTTTTGCTCTGTTTGTATAGCAGCAGGTATTAAAATAGTCCCCGTCGAAAACTGTTTATTGTTATTGCCAATCTTAGCCGTAAATGCTTTAGTCGCTACTTTCGCCTTAATGCCGTTATCTAATAAATAGTGAAGCATTTTTGGCGCATAGAAATCGTGCCATTCAAATACGTAAGCATATGCTTGCTCAAGTTCGACAGCTTGAGTCGTGCTAGTTTTTTGCCAAGGCTCGGAGCTTAATTCAAGCCCCCAGGTACGTTTTACTTGATGAAATTCAATATTCATCGCTAACGGTAGCGTCCAGCCTGAAACATCATAAAAGGTATTGTCTCGAAACTCCTTTTCTTGATTAAACAGTGCTTGAATCACCCTGAACTGACGCTGCTCCAACGGAATGTAAACACTGTTACTTTTAGAATAAATTTTGCCATTATGGCGAAAATCTTCTGCTAATGGGTAAACTTTTATTTGGTGTTGCTGCAATTTATCGATAAAAGCATTCAATCGAGACTGATCATAGGATTCGGTAATCAAGTAACCATCAAAACCGGCATCTTTGGCAAGTTTTTGGGTTTGTTGATAAAAGCTTTGGCGATACTTTTTTAGTTGTTGCTGGTTTTCCCAGGCACCCGTCAATGTTGATAATGAGGTGAGTACATGATTTTTTATCCCATATTCAAAGGTTAGCAACCCATTGATGGTTTGTTGCTGAAATCCGCGACTGCTTGCCTGCTCAAATAAGATACCAACACTGGCATTAATGTCTGGATAAGTTGAGCCTTTACCATAGTAAAAATCATCAAAACTCTCTTCACTGTAATACAAGCGATTATCTTGATCGAGTGCTTTGGCATGATATGTTGCTAACAGTTGAGTTAACTTAATATTTTCGTTCGGTGTATATGGATGGGTTCTCGTCGGGATCCCTGGCTGAAAAAAATAGCTGCTATTAGCTCCCATTTCGTGAAAATCACCAAGGACATGCGGCTGGTACTGATGAAAGTATCTTAATCGATTTTGACTTTCTTTTTGAGTCAGCAATAACCAGTCACGATTTAAATCAAAACCAAAATGATTGGTACGCCCTGTACGCCACCCTTGATGGTGCTCTATGTGGTTGGGATCATCATTTGGTGTCACACCTCTGTGAGTACTCACCCAATTCACAAATCTGTCCATACCATCTGGGTTGATACTTGGCTCAATAACGATCACTACGTCTTTTAGCATATTCTGTACATTGATATCCTGGCTAGCAGCTAAATGATATGCCACCGCTAACGCTGCATTACTGCCACTGATTTCATCGCCATGAACACTATAGCCCAACCATACGACCAGCGCACTAGACGAATCAACATAAGAGCGACTCAAAAGTTGCGGTAATTTGGCTAAATTCTCAGCACTAGAAATGGTCAATAATACTTGCTTGCGATATTCAACCGTTCTGCCAATCTCAGTTATCATCATACGATCAGATTGCTGCGCTAATGTTGTTAAATATTGCAGTAACTGGTCGTGTCGAATATGACGTTCTCCAATACCAAAACCTAAGATATCTTCAGGTTTTACGATATCATCGTTGTATACATGTTCCGTTGGTAAATATTGATTCACGTTAGCCGCAAATGCTTTACCCACCAACGCTATAGCCATCAAAATTGTCGATAGAAAAATGCGCATAAGCATAAATATGTCCTCAAAGCGTTGCGCTAAAAATAACAAAGTCTTTCATAAGCTACCAGTTAAATACTTGAGTCTTTAACTTTGGAAGAGTAAAATAACGATACTTGACTAATTTACTCAGGTATCAATTTTTCTTCAAGAGAGTGTATTGCCACTATGATCACAATTTCCGAATCAGCTCAAGCCCATTTCGTTAAACTATTAGCGCAACAAGCAGAAGGCACAAATATTAGAGTCTTTGTAGTTAACCCTGGTACTGCTAGTGCCGAGTGCGGTGTTTCTTATTGCCCTGCTGACGCTGTAGAGGAAGATGATTTAGAAATTCCTTTTGAGCATTTTTCAGCGTATGTAGATACCGACAGTAAGCCATTTTTAGAAGAAGCTGAGATAGATTTTGTCACTGACCAAATGGGCTCTCAACTAACCCTAAAAGCACCAAATGCCAAACTCAAGAAAGTTGCTGATGATGCTCCATTATTCGATCGCGTCGATTATTTCTTGAAAACAGAAGTAAATCCGCAGCTTGCTGGCCACGGCGGTGAGTGTACATTAATGGAAGTGACAGAAGACGGTTACGCGGTTCTGCAATTTGGCGGTGGTTGTAACGGTTGTAGTCAAATTGATGTCACGGTTAAAGATGGCATTGAAAAACAATTATTAGAGATGATGGGTGGAGAAATTAAAGGCGTTCGAGATATGACAGAACATCAACGTGGTGAGCACTCATACTACTAGAGCATCTAGACCTTTCACGGTTAAATTCATCGGTTCAAGTCGCATGATAGTGTAATCATGTGGCTTGATTTTCTTCCCTTGGCCAAACATACATAACGTAGTGCCAGGCCAACGTAATACCCCTTAACAACATAAAAGCACAAAACGCGGCCCATAAGCCATGGTTTTGATAATCACGAAACAGATACCAAAGTGGATAAAACCCAATAAACACTGAGATCAACATACTGTTTCTCATAATTTTTGCTTGCATCAAGCCTATATAAATACCATCAAATAGAAAGCACCAACATGCCAACAAGGGTAAAAGCATCACCCAAAAAAGATATTGATTAGCAAAGTCAACCACATTGGGGATATCAGAAATCAATCGGATCAACTCGTCACCGAATATCGTAAAAATAGCGCTATATCCAAGCGCAAAAATAAATGTCCAAAACAGCGCAGTTACAGTAGCAATTTTTAATCGATACTTGTTAGCGGAGCCGACAGCATGACCAACCATGACTTCTGCAGCATTGGCAATGCCGTCAAGACCAAATGAAATTAACAACATAAAATTCATTAAAATGGCATTCGCGGCAACAACTTCGTCACCCAGTTTTGCCCCTTGAAACGTTATAAAAACAAAGCAACTTTGTAGGCATAAGGTCCGAATCAAGATGTCGCGATTGAGCTTAAAATATCTTTTCAGTGCTGCGCTATCGAGTATGAGTTCAATGGAAGATAACAAACGTTGATACCATTGAGCCAAAGCCAGATTACGGCCTCGTAAAATACTAATAAGTCCCAAGAACAAACCTACATATTCCGCTGCTAACGTAGCCCATGCGACGCCAGCAACTTGCCATTTAAATTGCCATACAAACAAAAGATCAAGGAGTAAGTTAGTCAGGTTAGTCAGGATTAAAATCCACATTACTGCCTTGGTTTTTTGATGACCTAGTAACCAACCTAATATAACGATATTAGCTAATGCGGCCGGCACCCCATAAATGCGTATTTGACAGTATTCTCGCGCATAATATTGAACTTGCTCAGAACCACCTGACAGATAAAGCGCGGCTTCAATATACGGTGTTTGAAAAACGATGGCGATAGCCGCAATTCCTAAAGCAACCAATAAACCTCTCACCAGCACCAATTGCGCATTCTGGGTATTTCCTTGACCTTGTGCTTGCGCTGCAAGTCCTGTTGTCGACATCCGCAAAAACCCTGATAACCATATGATTGCAGTGATCACGGTTGCGCCAACAGTACTACCACCAAGATAATAGGCGTGCTCTAAATGACCAATCACGGCAGTATCAACCATCCCCAATAACGGCACAGTGATGTGAGATAAAATCATCGGAATTGCGATCGCGAATAATTGTTTGTGAGGTAAAGAAGAAAACATAAGTACGATAAATATCCGGTTAACTATCTCAGGTTTTACCCATCACAGTCGTGTAAATAAAACGAATAAGTCGCTATAATGACACTTTGTTATCTAGGCAAGGATTTTTCTGATGTCATTGTACTGCAAATTATTATTCATTGCTGTGTTGTTGTTCTTCAGTGTCTCTGGACACGGGTCGGTCATTTTGCAATATCATCATGTTAGCGAAGAGACACCTGCCAGTACCAGTATTTCCCCGGTTCAGTTTGAAGCACATATGCAATATCTCGCTGACAATGGTTTTACCGTTATTTCTTTGTCTGAATTGATGAACACTGTGCTTAAACAAGCGCCGTTAAAAGATAAAACCATTGTCATCACCTTTGATGACGCTTACCTTGATATTTTGATCAATGCTAAACCAATATTAGATAAGTTTAATTACCCATTTACGATATTTATTAACCCAGGCATTGTTGAAAGAGGTTCTAGCAATTACCTAAGCTGGGCTCAATTAAAAGCAATGAGTGATGATGGGGTAATTATTGCTAATCATGGCTTAGAGCACGACTCACTTGCCCGGTTAACCTATGGTAAAGAAGACTGGCAGGAAAAGCTCACCGAAGACTTGCTTAAAGCTGAAAAAATGATCGCCGACAACACCGGACAAAACTGGCAATATTTCGCTTATCCTTATGGGGAGTTTACTCCAGAAATACAACATTGGATCAAAGAAACTGGTTTTATAGCCTTCGGTCAACAAAGTGGTGCGGTTGGATTAGCGACCGATTTAACCAATGTCCCTCGATTTCCAGTCTCTAAGCCGTATGACAAGATCACTAGTTTAAAGGACAAGCTTTATTCATTACCCTTTCTAGTCAGCGCTGAAGATCATACCGATAAAACCATTTACCGTTACGATGAGCTTAAAGAAGTCACTTTAAACATTACCGTTGATGACTTTCATCAATCGCAATTAAATTGCTACGTGACTGGAATTGGCAAACAAACGATAAATTGGCTCAATAAAGAAAGTTTAACCATTACGTTTAATAAGCCCCTACCTGTTGGCAGGGTGCGCAGTAATTGCACTGCCCCAAGTATTAGCCAACCAGGTCGATACTACTGGTATTCTAAACCTTGGTTTATCCTAAATAGCTCCGGAGAGTGGTACCCGCATTAGGGTCTGTTGAGCCTAGTGCTGAAATCATAAGATAAGAAGCTTGATTTAGCTTTGCTTCTTATCTACAACCTCGTTAACAATCTTTAAACTACCCTTGGTAAAGGCGCACGATTTTTGAAAAATCGCTAATTAATTCGCCAGTGTCGATGATTGGCAATTCACCTAAGACTTGCTTAGGCTTAAAAATAGCGGCAATGTTTCCATCTGGGTTTATCAATACCAATGATGCACTATGATCGACGAGATAATTTTCGCCATGAGAGTCATCACTAATGGCATACATTAACCCTAAATTTCGTGCAAAAGGAAACAACACTGAGTGATCCGCTCTGAGCGCTTTAAATTCCTCATTAAAATAAGCGATATATTGAGCTAATTTTTCATGTGTATCTCGGTTAGGATCAACAGAAACCAATAACACTTGCGTATCATTACTGATCGACTTGAGCTCCTGATAATTAAAGTTTAGCTCTTGCAAGGTTGTAGGGCAGACATCAGGACATGATGTATAGCCAAAGAAGACCCAAGACCACTTTCCCTTTAATGCGTCATTGGTAAAGGCTTGTCCATGTTGATCGGTTAGTTCAAAGGGTTTTATTTCACGCGCTTGCTGATAAAAGAGCGCATGCTCAGGCTGAGCCAAACGATAAGACGATTGATAGGCAAAAAAACCAACAGCTAAGGCGACAACAGCAACAATGACGAGAAGCACTTTATTCATATGAAAAAACTATCCTAAAGGTAATAAATAATGATCAACAAGCAAGATTATAAAGAGTGCCATTAAATGAATAATCGAGAATTTAAACGTATCCATCGCCGTATTTTCATTGGCATTGAACTTTAATTTCCACGCATAGACAAAAAATCCCAAATTAAGCACTACCGCACCGATCAAATAAAGCCAATTACTCATACCAACTAAGTAAGGGAGAAGACCAACAACAAATAATAAAATGGTATAAAGCAAAATTTGTGTTTTGGTAAAACTAACCCCATGTGTCACTGGCAACATCGGAATATTAACTTTGGCGTAATCGTCTTTCCGGTGAATCGCTAACGCCCAAAAATGTGGTGGCGTCCATGTAAAAATCAGTAACACCAATAACAAGGCATTGGGATGGACTTCATTGGTCATTGCAGTCCAACCTAATAACGGAGGAATGGCTCCGGCTAAGCCACCAATGGTAATGTTTTGTGGCGTTGCGCGCTTTAAATACATGGTATAGACAAAGCCATAACCAACGAGGCCAGCCAAGGTTAACCACGCGGTTAGCGGGTTAACCAGCGCATATAATACAATAAAACCAATCAGTGCTAACATGCTAGCAAACATCACCGCGTTTTTAACCGTTAATCGCCCATTGGGCATTGGACGATTGTGTGTTCGTCCCATTTCTCGATCGATACGTTCATCTACAATGTGATTAATCGCTGCTGCTGCAGAAGACAACATAGCGATACCAAGCATTGCCGGAATCAATAACTGCCATGGCACAACACCTGGTACCGACAAGCACATGCCAACCAAGGCGGTTAACACCAATAACGCCACTACTCGTGGTTTGGTTATTTCATAATAATCACGCCAATTAGCACCGTTTGAGCTGACGCGAGTGATTTCCTGGGTAGAGACATTACTCATAGCAACTCCTAAGTTTTACGATATAAACTGTAAGTTAATGCAATCAGCATTAACATTAATCCTGCGGCTACTACGTTATGACTAACCGCAACGGAGAGTGGTAGCGAGAAGATGATATTACTCACCCCTAAGCCAACCTGAAGCGTCAAAAAGCCAATAACGCCGAGCGCTAAATTTTTAAAGAAGGTTGTTTGTGAGCGAATAAATATACTCACTGCCAACCATAGTAAATAAATGGTAGTGATAATAGCACCAATTCGATGCATCACATGGATGGTGACACGCTCATGGTGATCTAAATGACCAAATTCATACGTTTCTAACTTGGGTGGTATTGGATCAAATGAATTTTCAAACGTTAGTTCTTCAAGCCAGTTACCCTGACAAATCGGTAACTCGACACAAACTAAAGCAGCATAATTAGAAGATGTCCATCCTCCCAAGGCTATCTGAATCGTTAAAATAACAATACCGATAATACCAAAACGAGCAAAACCTCGAATATTTGGGTCACCACCAGGCACTCGGTAAGGGTTTAAGCGTAAATAAAGTAAAAACAGCAAACATAACGTAGTAAAACCACCAAGTAGATGCGCCATGACAACGATAGGCATCAACATCATAGTAACCGTCCACATACCTAGCGCCGCTTGAAATGTGACCACAGCTAAAATGAGCAATGGTAAAAACACTGGTACTCCTTCTTTTCGATACTTAATCGATAGAAGCGCTATTGCAAGAATAAATAACCCTAAGGTGCCAGCGAAATAGCGATGGATCATCTCATTCCATGCTTTGTGTGGTTCAACGGGTCTATCTGGATATGCCTGTTCTGCATGAGGAATTTCATCGCCCTTGGGTACATCGAGATGTCCATAGCAACCCGGCCAATCAGGACAACCCAAGCCTGCATGAGTTAAGCGTGTATATGCACCGAGGCTAACAACAACGATTGCCAGTAAAATGCTCACCAATACTAATATACGTAGCCGATGTTTTCGTTCATCTCTCATGTTAGCCAACCCTTGAATATTTAAGTAACTTTTTCATATCTGCCAAAATAGCACCTCCCAGGGTGGTAAGCTCTTCACCTTCACTAGGCAGTTGGTAAGACAAAACCACATAACCCAATGGGTCAATCACAAGCAACTTATGAGCATCTATAAAACGTTCAGCTTCTGCAGGCTTTGATATCACTTGCCATTTTTCATGTCGAAGGCTTGTTGATTTTAGGGAATCGAGTGAGGATTGAGATAAGGCAACTGGTGTGACTCTCGGCATTTCCTTGCCTAGCAAAACAAAGGTATTGTTTACTGTCAATAATGCTTGTTGACAGTGTTCATTGCACTCTGCAGATGGGGCAACGAGCATTATCCACTGTTTATCAAGGTTTAATTTAATGCCCATATCGGCAAGGGTTGTTTGCTGCTCTTGCAAGGTACCTTGATTAGTTACACCATAGTTAAACCAGTGACCATCCAACGCAAACTTTGCAATAACGACAGGTAGAATAAAAACGGCGAAAATCAGCAATAAACTGCGACGAGACTTGGCTACATTGGAATCAGACATACTCCCCCTTGTCCTTATTATTATTTTGACGAGCCCAATAGATACTTGCGCTGAACATTAACACCAACCACGCTACTGCTAAGCTAAACCACTGAAAAGCATAACCTCTGTGTTTTTCAGGGGGCATGACAATTGGCTGCCAGTTTTTCGCAAAACCTATATCTTCTTTTTTATCTAAGTAAACTACAAAGGGCAACAACTTTTGACCAATATTTTGTGATATTTTGTTCAAATCTATTGCCTGTATTCGTTTAGGCCAGGATTGTTGCTGCAAGTTTTCGTCTGCGAGTACGATACCTTTTTCTACGATTCTAATATGGCCAGTAATCGTATGAATACCCGTTAAAGGTGAAACTTGAGGCAAATTTTCCCGATACGACTCAGCAGCTATCCAGCCTAGGTTAACCAGTACTGCGCTTGTGTCGATGTTTAATACCTGAAGTACTCGGTAACCCACTTGTCCTTGATGAACCTGATTATCTAATAAAAAAAGAATGTTCTGCTCAAACTCTCCATTAACTTTGATCGGTAAGTCATTAATATCCTCGTTTACAGCAGTCATGGTTAATACTTGCTTCAAGCTAAAATGTTGCTTGTCGTGATAACTCTCAATTCGGGATAATCGTTGCTCTTTTTCCACCGCCCTCGCTAACTGCCAAAATCCTAACTTGCATAATCCGGCAAAGACAAGCAAAGTAACAAGGACTAGATACCAATTTAGATGCGCTATATAACTGCGAATATGCATCAACGATCACCAACTATGCATGTGGTTAAGCTAAGTGAGGAGCAATTGTTTATTAAAATAATTATCATAGGGTTACTAATCTTTATGATATACAACTTATTTAAAGCGCTTGTCTTGATGAATAAAAATGATCCGAATCAACCGAGCATGTCTAAGTTTATTGGTCGTCGCGTTATGACTTCTGTCATTATTGTAATTTTGCTGCTTATCGGCATTTTAACCGGCGTTATTACTCCTAATTCTCGCCCCTATTAAAAAAGCTAACGCTCTACCGTTTTGATAGAGCGTTAGCTTTACGCATTAGGCCTAAATAATATATACGAAGACAAAAAGCAGTACCCAAACCACATCAACAAAATGCCAATACCAGCTCGCTGCTTGGAAAGCAAAATGGTTTTTCGGAGTAAAGTGCCCTTTAAATACTCTGATGAACATGACAATAAGCATTATCGTCCCCAGAGTAACGTGCATACCATGAAACCCCGTCAGCATGTAAAAGGTATTACCATAAATACCACTGGTCAGGTAAAGCTTCATTTCATCCGCATAACCATGCGCATACTCCAACCCTTGAAGGAATAAGAACGCTAAACCTAACACTATGGTTAATCCTAACCAAAACTTGAGCTGCCCACGTTTTTCTTTCTCCAATGCCACATGGGCAAAATGAGCGGTTACTGAAGAGGTCAATAACAAGATAGTATTGATTAATGGTAAGCCATACCACCCCATCGCCGTTGTTTCCGTGCCATCAGGAGTTTTTAATAACGGCCATTCGGCAGTAAATTCTGGCCACAATACTTGCCCGGTCATTTCATTGTTACCTTCACCGCCAAGCCATGGTACGGCATACATGCGCGCATAAAATAATGCGCCAAAAAAAGCAGCAAAAAACATAACTTCAGAAAAGATAAACCAACTCATTCCTTGCCTAAAGGAGTTGTCCATCTGAGCACTGTATTTTCCTGACATTGACTCGCTAATGACATTGTTAAACCAGCCAAACATCATATAGATAACCATGGCAATACCGGCGAGTAAAATATAACCACCAATGCCTGATTCACCCGCTTTTAAGGCGCTAACATAGTTAGCCGCACCGATGGCGATCAGAAATAAAGCTACCGCACCAACGATTGGCCAATGGCTTTGTGCGGGCACATAGTAACTCTCATATTCTTTTGTTGTCATAACTTTCCCCTGTGCTTTCGCGAATTCGCTTATGACTCAACCGAAGCGGTTATATCATACAAGGTGTATGATAACGTGATGGTTGAAACATCTTCTGGAAGTTCAGTGTCTACATAAAACTGCAATCCCATTTCAACATCTTCATTTGCATTTAACGGTTGAGAATTGAAACAAAAACACTCAATTTTTTGAAAATAAATCGCTGCTCGTCCTGGTGAAACTGAAGGAACGGCTTGTCCAACAATCGGTGCAGATGATTCATTTTTTGCATAAAATTTTACTAATTTCATTTCACCAGGATGAACTTTAACTTCATTAACCATTGGCTCGAACTGCCATGGAATACCCTTAGCGTTGCGACTAATAAACTGCACGGTAATCACACGAGTTTCGTCAACACCATGTTCATTGACACTTGCAGCGGTATTAGAAGTTTTGCCATTTAGCCCGGTAATATCACAAAACACGTCGTAGAGTGGCACCAGTGCAAAACCAAAACCGAACATAGCAAAAACTACTAAAACTAATTTCTTAACCGTTTTTTTAGTCGCTTGTTGCGTTTGATTATGATTTTGCTCTGTACTCATCATCGACTCCTCGTTAATCGATTTTAGGTGGTTTATCAAATGTGTGATAAGGCGCAGGACTTGCTACGGTCCATTCTAGCCCCTCAGCGCCATCCCATGGTTTTGCGGTCGCTTTCTCTCCACCGCGAATACATTTAATCACGACAGCTAAGAAAATCAGTTGCGACAACCCAAATGCAAAACCACCAATACTTACCCATTTGTTAAAATCAGCAAACTGTAATGCATAGTCTGGAATTCGGCGTGGCATGCCAGCTAATCCAAGGAAGTGCATCGGGAAGAACAGTATGTTGACGGAAATAAGTGAACACCAAAAATGGGCTTTACTCAGTTTGTCGCTATACATATGACCAGTCCATTTTGGTAACCAGTAGTATGTACCCGCATAAATCGAGAACAATGAACCAGTCACTAAAACATAGTGGAAATGCGCGACGACAAAATAGGTATCGTGGTACTGAAAATCAACCGGAGTTAATGCCAGCATCAATCCTGAAAATCCACCGATGGTGAACAAAATAACAAATGCGATAGAGAACAACATTGGTATTTCGAACGTCATTGCTCCTCGCCACATGGTTGCAACCCAGTTAAATACTTTCACGCCAGTTGGCACAGCAATTAACATCGTGCAATACATAAAGAACAACTCACCAAACAGCGGCATTCCCGTGGTAAACATATGATGCGCCCAAACGATAAACGATAAGAACGCAATCGACGCTGTCGCGTAGACCATCGAGCTATAGCCAAACAATTTCTTGCGTGCAAATGTTGGGATAATGGTCGAAACGATGCCAAAAGCAGGCAAAATCATGATGTAAACTTCAGGGTGACCAAAGAACCAGAATATATGCTGGAACATGACTGGATCTCCACCGCCAGCGGCGTCGAAAAAGCTTGTACCAAAATACGTGTCGGTCAGAACCATGGTAACAACACCAGCAAGCACAGGCATTACAGCAATGAGTAAATAAGCGGTAATGAAAAACGTCCACACAAACAATGGCATTTTCATGTAAGTCATGCCCGGAGCTCGCATATTCATAATAGTGACGATAACGTTAATCGCCCCCATAATCGACGAAATCCCCATAATATGAACAGCAAATACAAAGAATGCTGTACTACCATTTGAATACGTCGTTGAAAGTGGTGCGTAGAATGTCCATCCAAAATTAGGAGCTCCAGACTCCATAAAAAAGGAAGCAATCAATATCGTGAAGGCAAATGGAAGGATCCAAAAGCTCCAGTTATTCATACGCGGTAATGCCATATCTGGCGCACCAATCATCATCGGAATCATCCAGTTGGCAAAACCGGTAAATGCAGGCATTATCGCGCCAAACACCATAATTAACCCATGTACTGTGGTTAATTGGTTAAAAAAGTCAGGTTGAACAAACTGCAACCCTGGCTGAAATAATTCAAGACGAATTAGCATCGCTAATGCGCCACCCACCAATAACATGATAAAGGCAAACCATAAATAAAGCGTACCAATATCTTTGTGATTCGTTGTGTATAACCAACGCTTAATACCCGTCATTTTATGATCATGATGATCGTGCTCATGCGAGTCGTGAATAGCTTCTGTAGTCATTATTCTGCCTCCCTACTTAGCACTTGCTGCATCAATATCAGCGGGTTGAATAAGATCACCTGTGTTGTTACCCCAAGCATTACGCTCGTAAGTAATCACTGCAGCAATATCTGTTTTCGACAAGGTACTGCCAAAAGCTGCCATTGCTGGGTTCTTCTTACTGCCATTGACAACAATATCGATATGAGCAGCGATATCACCGGTAACAATCGGCCCACCTTTTAACGCTGGAAATGCTGGTGGCAAACCTTGCCCACCGGCTTGATGACAGGCTAAACAAGCTGTTTGGTATACTTGTTCACCTTTGGCCATAAGCTCTTCCATCGTATAAGTTTTCGATAAGTCTTCACTGACCATTGCTTTGGCAGCATCTTTGACTTCTTCAATAACTTCTTCGGCTGCGTCTTTGATTTGTTCACCAGCACTTTCTATGGCTGAAGAACCTCCAACAAATGCATTCACATCAGCTGCTTGTACTTTATCACCAGTATCATTGCCCCATGCATTACGCTCATAGGTAACTACAGCAGCAATTTCTTTCAAACTAAGTTGCTTACCATAGCCTTGCATGCCAGTGCCTGCTTTGCCGTTAAAGACAATGTTGATATGTTCATTGACATCTCCCAAGGCAATTTTACTGCCTTTAAGCGCTGGAAACGCTGGCGGTAAACCTTGACCATTTGGCTGATGACACGCTGCACAGTATGCAGTATATGTTGTTTCACCTAACTGCATTAACTCATCCATAGAGGCTTCAGCGTTCAGTGAAGCAGCTTCGGCAGCTAAGGCTTGCTCCTTCATATCACGTTGCTGTTTTAGCCACGCGGTATAATCTGCCTCTGTTTTTACTTCAACCACAATTGGCATAAAACCATGATCCTTACCACAGAGCTCGGCACATTGGCCACGGTATATCCCTGGTTTAGGCACATTTGTCCAAGCTTCGTTAATAAAACCAGGATTCGCATCCTGTTTAACGGCAAATGCGGGAACCCACCACGAGTGAATTACATCATCTGAAGTGATTAAAAATCTAACCTTCTTATTTGCAGGAATAACAAGATGTTTATCCACTTCTAATAAGTAGTTTTCACTTTTTTGAGCACCAATACCATTATGATTTTCGTATTGATCTCGCGGAGTCGAAAGCACTGAATAGAACTCGATATCTTCATCAAAATATTTATAATGCCACTTCCACTGCGAACCCGTTACCTGAATAGTCAAATCGGAATTATCGTTATTTTCCATAGCAATAAGAGTTTTTGTCGCGGGTACCGCCATGGCTATAAGGATAATGATGGGAATAACAGTCCAGAGGACCTCAACTTTGGTGCTTTCATGAAACGTGGCCGCTTCTACACCTTTTGATTTGCGGTGAAAGATCATTGACCAAATCATCGCACCGAAGACGACTACACCAATTGCAGTACATATATATAAAGCGAGCATATGTAAACCATATACTTCATTACTAACTTCGGTTACACCTTTTGTTAAATTCAACTGCGAGTCGGCTAAAGCGATGCTGGGAACTAACATCCCTAACAGCCAACTGAGATAACGTCTTTTCACTCGACCTCTCCTTACCCTAAATGGCAAAACGCATGATCAGTATTAAGCTGCTCATCCGTTTCACAGTTTGTTTTTATTTTTTCCTATGGCTATTTATTAATCAGATTAACGTTAGCCTTTTCATTATTTTTTGATTACTTTCTGCTCTAGAATTACTTAATTATTGATCTAGGTCAATTCATAATTTTTTAAAATATTTTAAAAAAAGCTAATAATAACAATAGAGTGTAAACTCTAAAAGGTACTAAGGCGCTAAAACAAAGGCCTGAGAGGGGTGATTAAGAAATGAGCAAATACTCTATTATTTAATTTTACGGGCTGAAAACTTTCGAAATATTTTTGTATAAAATTTAGCCAACTGGAGAGATAATCAGCATTTACTCAACAATAATAGCTGAATATAGACATTTGGTTATAAAAACCTTGCATGAGACAACTTTTCACGACTTACGATAAAAAATTTGCCTCATTGCATTGATAATTTCTACATCCAATCTGCAGCACGAATAACACCGACCGCAAGTCCTTCGATATTGAAATTTTGAGAGGTAAGATCAACTTTTATCGGAGCAAAGTCTTCATTCTCCGCGTGCAAATATACGACATTTCCCTCACGCTTAAGCCTTTTAACCGTGACATCGTCTTCTACGCGTGCAACAACGACTTGTCCATTTTTAACATCGGTGGTTTGATGAACAGCAAGCAAATCACCATCGTAAATTCCGATGTCTTTCATGCTTTCTCCGTTAACTCGTAGAAGATAATCCGCTGCTGGATGAAATAAATTTCCATCAATTTGATAACGGTCTTCTACGTGCTCTTGCGCCAATATCGGTTCGCCAGCTGCAACACGACCAATTAACGGCAGCCCTTGTTCTTCCATCATTTCTTCAGCCAAACGAATGCCGCGACTCGTTCCTGGTAACATTTCTATATAGCCTTTCTTCGCAAGAGCTTTTAGATGCTCTTCGGCAGCATTGGCTGACTTAAAACCAAAAAATTCAGCGATCTCTGCTCGCGTTGGTGGCATGCCGGTTTCAGATATTTTTTCTCTGATCAGATCAAAAATCTGCTGTTGGCGAGACGTTAAGGGGCGCATTTCTGTCATATAATATTTCCTGTATTTTTACACAGTGGCACTGTCATTGTATACAGCCTGTAAATAAACGCAAGCTTTCCTTCGGTTTTTGCAAACACCGTATGATCAAAGCGGTATTAATAAAAGTTTAATAAAAAATTAAATCCTTATTCCTTTATAAAAGGTTTTGCATTAATCTCTTTTATTCAGTCTATTAAACTTTTCTTATTTGGAGCGACTTTGTTCAACCAAGTAACAGCCTATCTCTTGTACCGCGTGATGTGGCTGTTAACCATATTGGGTTATTTAGTAGCAACTGATAGCGTTGCACAAATCACCATAGGGGTCATTGGAAAAACGAAAAATGATAGTTTTTATCAACAATCTTTCAAAGGCTGTCAAAGCTATGCAAAAAAGCATTCAGAAATAACCTGTCTTTATGATGGCGCCGACGACTACCAGGACATTCGTGGCCAAATGATAAAAATTAATCAAATGATCGCCAACAAAGTCGATGCACTTTTAATATCAACTACCGATTCAGAATACTTGGTCAAGGGCGCTTTGCGCGAAGCTAAAGAAAAAGCGATACCCGTGATTACCTTTGATTCAGATCTACTGCCGGAGCATCAACAGTATCGCTTGAGCTATGTCGGCACCAACAACTTTGATTTTGGGGTTGCACTAGGCAATTATGTTAAAAAATTTGCCAAGAAAGATTTAACCGCCATTTGCCTTCAATCTGGACACCCCACAACACCGAACTTAAATGAACGTATCGCGGGTGTGCGCTTTTCATTGTCAGGGCAAAAAGAGCAAAAATTATCAGGACAGAGGGGTTGGATAGAATCAGAACGTTGTCCATTGTACAGTCTGGGAAAGCGCTCTACAGCGTTGCTGCAACTTGAATCAATAATCAAAACAGTGAATCCACCGATATTTCTTGCTGTGGCGGGCTTCGCTCAATTTAATAGTGATTACAATAAACAATTAAGCCCCTTTAAAAAGCAAATTGCCAATAATCAAATCGTCATTGTTTCTGCAGATACCGAAGAAATACAGCTTAGAAGTTTGGCCCAAGGATTATCTACCGCCAATATCGGACAAATGCCTTTTGAGATGGGGCGCAAGGGAGCGGAGCTACTTTATCAATATATAAAAAATAATAAACAACCCGCAAAATCTCATTATTATTTAGATTATCACTACTGCACGCAATCCAATAGCCTAACCTGTACCACTAATTATTAGACATTGTCTAAAATTCAAGAAATAACGCTATTAAAACGCTTATCTTTGCATGGCAAAAACGAGTCAAAGTGTTATTTTCGCGATAACAACGTAATAGTTAGCTTCGCTGAAGTACGGTAAAACTAGGACAATAAGTAATTGCGTCTATTGAGAGCTAATGGCCTAAGTCTTCCACCAACGGCAGCTCAGTTAACGATGCTAAAAAACCTTGTGAATAATTCTTCATAGATTCAATAACCTACTTTGATCAATTAAAACTTGTAGAATTATTGTTCAATACTATGCTTAACATTATGCGCTTGATCATAGCTTTAGCGTATTAGCCTCTTTTTAACTAACACTGAGGAAATAACATGGTATCTAAAACACTTTATACCGTGATGAATATCATACTATTCAGCTCGATGACCTACTTTACAATTATAGCCACTGCCAATGCAGAAATAGCAGTGATTGTACATCCGCAAAATCAATCAACTTTTGATACCGCCGACATTAAAAAAATATTTTTAGGAAAAGCGAAAAAATTTGCCAATGGTGCTGAAGCCACACCTTTTACTTTGGAGAATTCCTTACCAGCGGCAGAGCAATTTACGACCAAAGTGATCGGAAAGTCGATAAGTCAACTTAATGCCTACTGGTCAAAGAAAATATTCACTGGTAAAGGTACACCGCCAAAAGCATTGCAGAGCAATGAAAAAGTATTGAAAGAAGTTGCTTCAAACCCGAATGCTATCGCCTATATCGATAAATCCGCGGTCACCAGTGACGTCAAAGTTATAGCAACATTTTAGCGAGGCAGAACCATGAAAACAGTTACTAACGCAATTGCACTCTTACTTACTGTAACCACAAGTTTTAGCGCTTTCGCTGATATTGAAATCAGTGGTTATGGCTCTATCATCGCTGGCCGAACACTCGGCACAGTGGATGACCCTTTAAATCCCGGTCAAAAACGAGACGAAATACTCACCGCCGATTTTTATGATGTGGGTCAGTATGACAATGATATTTCATTTACACCTGAATCCATTTTAGCCGTGCAAGCAAGCACAATGTTAAGTGATAAGTTTAAAATTACTGCACAATTAGTAGCTAAAGGCGTCGATGATTTTAAACCAGAATTTGATTGGTATTATTTGACTTATCAAGCGTCAGATCAACTTTCAGTAATGATTGGTCGTCGAAACGTTCCAATGTACTACTTTTCTGAATTTTCTGAAGTTGGTTATGCCTACCCATGGATGAGACCACCTTCAAACCTGTATTGGTGGCAGGTGACACAATTTAATGGTATCAATGTTTCCTACAGCTTTGATTTAGGCAACTATTCAACCGTGTTAACCGGTTTTTATGGTAACGAATACTCCTACGATAATGTCGAAATGACTTACTACAATAAGCTTTATGGGGGTAATGCGAGAACCGTCAATGAGTTTTGGGAGAATATCTTAGGTTTTAACTGGAATATCTCTGGTGATTTCTTTGATGTTCGGTTTGTTTATTTTCAAAATGACCGCGATAGGGAAACAATAGAACAAGACGGCAGTATCGCTCCATATAAACCATTTGATCAAACCTTTGTAGGGTTTGGTGGTACGGTAAACCTCAACCAATTTACCATTTTATTCGAGTGGAATTTTGTTGAGCAAAATGACGGGCGTGGTACTGAGTTCCCAACCTATTTAGTTTCACTTGTTTACAATATGGATGACTACCAGCCATATATTTCATACTCAAAAGCTGACCACAAACGCACTGCTATTCCGACAAATGATTTGGAAGAACATTACATGATGAGCTATGGATTGCGCTATAACTTTTTACCCAATGCTTCATTCAAAATACAATATGATAAATTTGTCGACCAAGGCCATGCACCAACGGGTTGGGCATACCATGGTGACTCAGATACCATCAGTTTAGGTGTTGACTTTGTCTTCTAAAATGACTTTTCAGTAGGTGGTACAGTGTTACCACCTACTACTTTCATACAGTAAGTTTTTATCTCCAGTACAACGTTCAACTTGATAGAGACATCTAGAAGTTGCACATACACGTATTAGCTAAAATACTGCCATCTTAAAATCAAAAAATACGCCTAAATAAAGTTTTACATCCCCCTTTTATTTTTACCTGCTCTTGTCGCGCACATTCGAGTGGTTATACTAGGCTGCTACTGTTAAATTTAGGTTATCGTAATGCTTAGACATTTTGCTTTTTATTTAAATATATTCGCGTTGTTTTTGTTTTTCCCCGGAATATTACTACCGTTATTTTCGTTAGACATGACGGTTCTCGCTGGTATTGGCGGCTCACAATTAACTACCGATATTGTTAATAAAGAGCTTACCTTACTCACTACGGTAGAGGAACTTTGGCAAGATCAACGCATACTCGTGGCGATACTTATTTTTCTATTTTCTGTTTGCATTCCATTATTGAAAAGTGTTTTGTTAGCAATTGCCTACTTAAAGCATCAAACAATCTGGGAGAAAAAGTTGATCAATTTTGTCGCTAATATCGGCAAGTGGTCGATGGCTGACGTCTTTGTTGTTGCTGTGTTTTTAGCCGTTTTATCCACTAATCATGCGGAAACAGCCCAAAGTCAGCAACTCAACATTTTTGGTTTTAAAATTGATTTAATAATCAGTTCAGAAACGTTATCGTCGGTTGGTCACGGTTTTTATTATTTCACTGCCTATTGCATCGTTTCTCTTATCGCAAGCCAATTATTTCAATGGCATGTGAATCAGAGTCGACAAACTGAGCAATTATCAGAGAATAACCTGACAGTTTAAGACTTCTGTACCATACTGAGGATAAACAACTATTCACAAAACTTAATGATTAAAGCGACACTATTTTTTATTCTTATTTCGATTACTTGGCTTTCTCAAGCAAAAGAGTTAGTTAATGTCTATGTATATCATTTAAAACCTCCGTTTGTTGTAGATTTGGTTAAACAACAAGGACTGTATTTTGACTTTTCAAGATACTTAAATGAAGTTGCGCCAAATTATGACTTTCACACCATTTTTGTACCAAGAAAACGCATTACATTGATGCTTGAGCAAGGAAAGCTCGACGGTATGTTGCTTGGAGTAAACCCAGTATGGTTTAAAGATAAAGAAGAAAGTAAATACTTATGGTCAGACAAAATATTGGTTGATAGAGACGACTTTGTTTCTTTAAAAGAATCACCTTTTGAATACAACAACCCACAATCTTTAAGAGACAAAATATTGGGTGGCGTTAGAGGCTTTTATTATCGAGGAATCAATGAGCTAGTGGAAAAAAATGAATTAGTTCGTGTCGATACAGTTGGAGAAGACGCTTTACTCCATATGTTATTGAATAAACGTATCGACACAGCAATCATCAGTCAAAGTGCATTTAAATACATTACTCAGGATAAAGCGTTACGCGGTAAATTCCATCTTTCTGAGAAACCACATGATCAATTTTCCAGAAGGGTCCTCTTCCCGAAAAATTTACAGTCACTTTATCAAGAGCTTTTACCAAAGATAAATGCCATGTATGACGATAGCCAATGGCAAAAGATGGTGGTTAGCTATCGCTAATTGCCGTTTAGTTAACAATTTCCATTAGAATTTTACCGGATAACCTCGTGCTTTTTGTAAAACATTTAACCTACATCACTGCAACGTAGGCTTAATACCAATTGAATTAATCTCTATTCTTCAAACGAAAATACAATTTCCATCTCGTTATGGTTTACTACCCCTTTACTATACTGCCATTGTGCTAATGCTTTTTTGGATGCCCTTATCAGTGACTTCGATGCACTCGCTTCAATAACGTTAATGTCATAAACCTCACCTTGTTGGTTAACATGGTAAGCCAGTTTAACAAATCCAAAGTCGCGCTTTGTTATTTCTTGACGATCAAATTTAGGTAACACTCTATATATCGGTTGGAAAGATAGCTTAGGCGAGCTAAGTACTTGTTGAGAAATCTCCTGTTTAAGGTCCTTAGGTATAATCACCCGAAATTCACTTACATCCACACGGCTTTGCAACACTTTTTGCGAGCCTTGCTGAGGTGGTAACTCTGGCATTTTTGGCTCTGGCGGTAATGTTGTTGCTATTAATGTAGGTGCATCGGCTTCAGGGCTATGGACACTTACCTCAACATAGCGCTCTGGCTCAGTATACGTTGTTAAATCATGTGTTGGTTTAGCAAGATGTTGTACCAAAGCCATAATCGCAAAAGATGCAAAACCTCCTCCGAGGGAGATCATCAGCAATGATTTGGGCAGACTAACTTGGGTTTTTTTTGACGTTAGTCGTTCAACATCAATTTCAGGTACTTTAATGCGACTTTGACGTTGTCGATATAAGTGTTCAATTTCTTGATCACTAGATTCTGGCTTCATGTTAGATATCCTAAATGCTTTCTCAGGTGTTGGCGAGCATAACGCAGGCGACTTTTCACTGTTTCTTGTTCAACATCAGTTAGTTGAGATATCTCATTAATACTAAAACCCTCCTGTTGAAGTATAAAGGATTCACGCTGTGCTAGTGCCATACCATCTAATGCTCGATTAAACCTATCAAGTTGCTGCTCATTCATTAAAAAAGAGTCTAACGATGGTTCAGAACTATTGGAATGGTATGCTTCATCGAAACTATCACTACTCCATCGCTTTTTTCGTCGCAACTCGTCGATGAGTCGATGACGGGCAATGGTGAAAAGCCAACTTTTAACATTAGTATGGGCTTGGACTGATCGCGCCTTTTCCACTACGGTCAACCACGTTGATTGTAGAACATCTTCCGCTAACACTTGATCACTCATCGTCAATAAATAATGATAAAGTGAGCGATTGTACTGCTCAACCAACAAAGTCAAATAGCGATTTTTTTTTGTCTTTTGATACCGAGTGAGCAGATACTCTGCACTCACTCGATTTGTTACCCAACCTTGGATTCTAGCTTTTAACTTCAAATGCTCATGTTCCCTGATTGTTCCAATGTGAAGTCTAGTTGAATACTAACATTCTTTTGCTCGATGGCCTGACCATTTTCTACTTTAGCTTTATATTTCCATTTTTTTAGTGCTTTCTTAGCTTCTCTATCAAAAATACGACTTGGCTGAGAATCAATAACCTCAACATTGATAACTTGCCCTACTTTATTAATATCAAACTGCAATTTAACCCACCCTTGAATTCCTTTTTGAGCTGCGTCCATTGGATAGTTTGGCGGTATACGAACAATTGCTTGCGCTTCTCTATCAGGTGCACCATCAAAAGCAGTTAGTGTCCTCGTAGTCGTAGTATCTAAGGGGATATTGGTTACAGCAATAGTCGGTTCGGCTGGCTCTAGAGGTTCATGAAGATCTAGTGGCATTGGTTTAGGTTTTACTGGTGGCTCTATTAGAGGCGGCTTTTTGTCTATCGGCTTTGAATCTTCAGGCTTCCCATATATTTGCACTACCGTTGGTGGTTCGATTTCGATAATCGCTAGCTGATTACTTTTTACTAACGATGCCATAAAACCAAATAATGCCAGAGTTATTGCACTGCCTAAAACCGTTGGAATGATAATTTTTTTCATACAAGCCTCTCTTATTTACGAGTAAATCAAGGTCGAAATAACCTTGTAACTACTACAACGAACGATCAATAAAAAAGGGGTTAAATTTTTGCGTAGACAAAAAAAAGGTGATGTAAACATCACCTTTGATTGATAAATAATACTACTAAGGATTAGCGATTAACCTCAACGTAATTCCTGAGGCATTGCTATAGCCATAAACATCTAAATACCAGGTTCCTGCTTGTGGATTCTGGAAATCACAACTTTCATTATTACCATTGCGATATGGGCGACAATCATAATTTGTTAACGTCGATTGACTTCCATGGTTAACATATAAGTCTGCATCACCACTACCACCACTCATTGATACCGTCATACTACTATAACCAGCTGGTAGCTCATACGTATAGCGTGTCCAACTTCCTCTGCTGACAGAAACATTGCTAGCTGAAACGTCTATCGGCTCTAAACCGCCCGTCGACGTATCAAAACTGCCGGTTAATGTTACGCCACTGATATCATTCCACGCTTGCACCATAACGTAATAGGTGCCCGCTTGGATTGACGAAATTGCGCACGTTTCATCACTGGTTGGAGAAGTACTTGAACAATCATAACTATTTAACGTTGGTTCACTACCGAACTTGACATAAAGATCTGCATCACCACTGCCACCGACGGTACTGAAAGTCAAATTAGTTGCTCCTGTAGGTACATCTAACTTAAACAGTTTTTCTGATTTGGCACTGCCTGAGATACCGGTTTTTGCGACACCATTTTGCAATGTTTCTATCGTCCCGGTATCAGGGTCTGTCGACGGACAGGTGCCAACACCAACGGCACACCATGCTGTTTCAACAGCTACTTTTTCCGCTTCTCCGTATAAATCGAGTGCCGATTGTGCCGTAGCACTTCTTGCCCCAGCAAAGTTAGTACTTTGAGACATATACGTCGTTAATGCTCGATAAAATATCTGCTCTGCTTTTAATAAACCTATTCCAGGTACTTGTGCAGTAGACTTATTTCGAGGATGGCTACCGCCATCGGTTAACAGAGCGAATGCTAAGTTGGCAATACCTGAATTTCCATGTACACCACCTTGGTCGTTAGAGTTGTTGGGATTGCTGGTATAAGGAATACGCTCAGGCCACCAATCTTTAGAGTAGTTATCTAGCGTAGGGTTATTCATATAACGCATCGCATCACCACTTGTGCCTGGTGTATAACTTTCTTCAGCTAGCATCCAATCAGCTTGTGTGGTGCCATCTCGATATGCTTTAGCTGCGACACCTAGAATATCAGACCATGCTTCATTAAGTGCACCAGAAGCATTATTGTAGATTAGTCCGGCTGTATACTGAGTTACCCCATGGGTTAATTCATGACCAATAACGTCAAAGCTTAATGTCAGGTCATCTAAAATTTGCCCATCACCATCGCCATACATCATTTGACTACCAGTCCAGTAGGCATTAGCGACGTTGTACCCTAAATGAACACTCGACACCATGGTCATGCCGCCATTATTAATACTATCACGGTTAAAACGCTCTAAGTAATAATCATAAACAATTGACGCACCATCATGTGCTCGTTGTGCTGAGGAATCTCCACAACTTTGCGTGTTGGTACAACGAAGTACGCCTGGTGCATAATTTTGATTTTGATTTTGCAGATCATAGGTCTTCCAACTTTTGGCACTATGCACCTGCGCATGCCTTGTCGATAGCGTTAACGTTTCAGCGTCATAGAATAGGTGATCATAACCAAAATCCTCACCACCGTTATTCCATTCAACATCAACTTTCCAAGCCCTTACCGTTTGCTCTTCAAGTGGTAAATACACATAAACTTCTGTTGGTTCGGTGACAACCTTGCCATGCTTTTTCGCTAGATTTTTAACTTTCTTAGCATCACCTTTAGCGCTGCTTGCCGCATACTTTTTCACCTTGGTATGAAACGCTTTGGCAACAACGCCAGTAACCGCATAAACATCATTTGCGGTATCCGTTCTGCGCAATCCGCTGGTTAATGACTCGGTGTGAACCGTCAAACTGGTACCGTAGACAGGCAAGCCATTAATCGTTTGTGTTAAACGATAATGTTGCTTGCCTAGCTTATCAATCCAATGATCTTTGATGGCAAAAGCCTCATTACCATTTAATTGGTATTGAGCATGTTCGCTAATAAGATTAGAAATCGCTGAGGTAGCCGTATGAGGGACAAATTTACCAAGTTTTCCAGCAATGAAAGTTGGCGTACCATTTTCTGTTTTCGCTTGTAAGCTCGTTTCGTTATTGGCTAATGCACCAACACTTAACGCACTTAGCGAGACAGAAACAATATATTTGGAATATAGATTTTTCATATCTTTCCTTATTGTTGTAGTTATAAAGTATTGTTCCTGGCCAGGAATCCTAAACTTAGTACATAACCAACCAATTTAACAAAAAATAAACAAAAATTTAATTTGATGAAAAATACCATTTCGTTAACATTCTGTTACACTTTATTTTTTAACAATAAAAACAACGACTAACAAAAGCAAAATAATATGCAATTATTTTATGTTACAATGTTATGAATTCGACGTTTAAGTGAGAGAAGGAATATGAAGCGTAAGAGGAGGATATTTTATCAATCCCCCGTTAGCAAAAAGATTACTTTGACAAATCAGTATTACTCAAGCGATAAAGCAAAATGGCTGCTTTCTCAATATTTTTTTGTAAGCTAGTTAAATCAGCAACTTCTTGATCTGTATGTCCACAACACCCCATTAATCCAATACCATCAATTGCCATTTCAACATGTTCCGCTGCAAACGAGATATCAGCAGCACCTGCTTTTCTTGGATTCGCCGCGACAACGGTCTCATAGCCTAAATCAGTGCTGATACGCGAATACATCGTCAGCAATTGATGATTTCCTGGCGTTGGTGACATAGGAGGATAACCGTTATCAAACGTTAACTTAGCCTCGGTATGCGGCAAATTTTCACTGACAATATGTTGCATAATTTGCTTGGCTTGCTCAAACTGTGTCATTGATAATGCTCGAATATCGCCAATGACCGTCGCTTCTTTGGCAATGACATTGGTTTTTCCATAAGCTGTTGCCGAAGATTTATCAGGAAAATATTCAGTTTGTGTGCCGCCAACGATAAGCCCAGGGTTAAACGTTAGGTTTTCCTGCGTCGATAATTTTTCACGAAAATCCGTGATAATTCGAGCGGCTTCGTAAATGGCGCCATAGCCAATATCCTCTCGAAATATTTGCGACGAATGAGCAGGTTTACCAGAAACTTGAAGTTGCCAGCCCACATAACCTCGACGCGCTACCATCGCCGTTTTAATATTACTATCGCCATTCTCAAAACCAAGGGCGATATCTGCCCATTTAGCAGCATCAATAATTGCAGCTTTAGATAACTGCAAAGGCCGACCACTATTTTCTTCATCGCCGGTCATCACCACCTTGATACTGATAGTATCCAATAAGTTTGATCGCTCAAGTGATTCCAATGCGGCAATAATGATGGCATTACCTCCTTTCATATCAACAATGCCTGGCCCTGTTGCTTGCTCTTTCCCTTTAAGAGAAAAGCTTTGAAAATCATCATGCTTGGCAAAAACCGTATCTAAATGACCAATCAATAGCACCTTTATCGCAGTTGGATCATCACTAAGTCGAGATGCTATCAAGTGCCCCGCTCGGTTAAATGCTTTACCTGATATAAACTCAGCGTTAAAGCCAATACGCTGAAATTGTGGAATGTATAGTTTTGCCACTTGCTCGACACCTTCAAAATTCATGGTGCCACTATTAATATTAACAGCGCTCTCTAATGATTTTAACGTTGCAGGTAAGTGCGCTTTAACCTGCTTAATGATGTTTTTTTCATGTTTATTGAGTGGAATTGCTATACTTTTGCTACAAAATAGCAATAATGTGCTGGTTAAAATGAACAATGTCAGTATTATTTTTTTCATAATGTATCCTTTTACCTAGAACTGTTACCCTAATCATCATTGCTATAATTGTCTACTGATCGAAACAACCTTAACCTTATTGAAATTAAATCATTAACAGAAAGTCCTACCATTGCATGATAAACTGCAAGGTATTAAATCGTTGAGCGAATTACTATGTCACCACTGCACAATATACTCACATTACTATTAACACTGCCGATTAGGTTATTAGTGAAATGTCGTATTGTCAGGGACGAAAAGTTAAACACGGAAGAATGCACTACTCATAAACCTATTTTTTATATTTTGCGACATCAATCAACGAGTGACTTGCTGACTTTGGCCAAAGCTTGTCGAGCGTTAGGGTTACCCAGTCCATTTGATAAAGTAAAAATTGACGACAATGAGTTTGAGCGCACATTATGTTTAGAAAATCCTACGCCGTTATTTAAATGGCGTCGGTGCCATTCGACAACAGCACTCAATGAAGGTACAAATATCCTACAACAACACCTTCATCATCAAACACTTAATGGTCAGCTTATTCCGGTAAATATAACCTGGGGTAGAAAGCCTGCCATTGAAAAACGCAATGCAAATGTCGGAACAATTTTAGCAGATCAGGAATCCCCCTCTTGGTTGAGAAAACTTTTCATTGTTTTGTTTCTTGGCCGAAATGTCATGGTTCGTTTTAGTGAAGGCGTTTCGTTTCGTTACATGGCCGACAAGCATGGTGCTGACGAGCATACTTCTAGAAAATTGTTGCGTGTTGCTCGCTTTCATTTTTTCAGACAAACCATTGCTGCGACAGGCCCGCGTTTAATGCATCGTCAACAAATGTTCAAACAATTGTTTTCAAATCCTGCCATTAAAAAGCTATTAGCCGATGAATCTCAAGGAGATAAACAGAAATACCTCAAACTTAAAAAAGAAGCCGCTTCAATGATGGATGAAATCGCTGGGGATTACCGCGAATCGATGATAAGAGTTGGCGAACGAGTATTACATTGGCTGTGGCACCGCATTTATAACGGAATTGAAGTGAGCAATGCTGACACACTTAGACAACTGGCAGACGAAGGCCATGAAATTATTTACGTACCTTGTCATCGCAGTCATATGGATTACTTATTATTAACCTATATTATCTATCAACAAGGGCTAGTAACACCAAGAATTGCTGCTGGGATCAATTTGAACTTTTGGCCAGCCGGTCCAATTTTTAGAAAAGCTGGTGCTTTTTTTATTCGACGCAGTTTTAGAGGTAACAGGCTCTACTCAACAATATTTAGGGAGTATTTAAGCTTACTCTTTGAAAAAGGCTACTCGGTAAAGTTTTATTCTGAAGGCGGCAGAAGTCGCACCGGTAAGCTGCTTCCCCCTAAAACCGGAATGCTTGCGATGACCATGCAAGGGTTATTGAGAGGAATAGACCGACCTTTAACATTGGTACCTGTTTATTTGGGGTATGAGCATGTCATGGAAGTAGGCACATATCACAAAGAGCTAAGTGGCAGCAAAAAACAAAATGAATCAATTTTTGGGGTCTTTAAGGCAATTAAAAACTTACGTAACTATGGTAAAGGTTATGTCAATTTTGGCGAGCCTATCAATATCAATCGCTTTCTTGATCAACAAGTTCCTAATTGGAAAGAAAATATCGATCCCGTTGAGCCCCAAAAACCCAGTTGGTTGACGCCGAAAGTCAATTTATTAGCCGACAATGTCATGGTGGCGATCAACAAGTGTGCTGCGCTAAACGGTGTTTCTTTGGTTGCATTGATCTTACACGCTACCGACAACAAAGCCCTTTCTCGTCAAGCACTAGAAAAACAACTCGATTTATTTCTTACCATTCAGCGCCAAGCTCCCTATAGCCAGCAGTTGACCATCCCAAGTTGTGATGGAAAAACTTTACTCGATGATGTTATTGCATTAAATAAAGTCGATATTAACGAAGACAGTTTTGGCGAGATTATTTCTTTGAGCGCGTCAGCTGCATTAGAAATGCGCTATTATCGCAATAATATTTTGCATACCTATATTTTACCGGCATTGATCTGTCGTATGTTTGAGCGTCATGCAAAAATAAATATCGACACTTTAAAACGAGATTGTTGGCAAGTGTTCAACGTCCTAAAAAATGATCTCTTTTTCTGGCAAGATCAAGAACAGTTTAACTTGCAAATAGTCCAAGTTCTTGAAGCTTTAGAACAACTCGGCGCAGTAAAACAAACCAAAGCAGGCTTTTGGTCGTTAAGAGCTGAGCAAGAAGCTAAAACACAAATCAATATTTTAGCTGAATGCGCTGACGAGTCATTACAACGCTTAATGATTATCTGTAGTTTAGTTAAGCGATTGGAACCAATTAGTAAATCAGATCTGGAAGATAAAGTCGTCAGTATTGCTAAACGTCTTTCAGTGATAAACAATATCAATGCACCTGAATTTGTCGACAAAAAATCACAATCGGCTTTAATTCAGACGATGAAAAACCAACAACTGATTGGCATAGATGAGCACAGTAAGTTAATTTCAAACAGTACTTTAGATACACTTAAACAGGTTACCGCCAACCTTGTCGATATTAATGTATTACAAAGTATTGCCCGCTAATCAATCAAGATCAGAAATTGACTTAACTAGAGCGCTCTATAGGTACTCAATAGCAATACCAATAAAGATTGTTAATCCGACCCAATGGTTGTTGAGAAAAGCGTTAAAACAACGTTCGCGCTCTCGGCGTGCTATCATCATTTGTTGATAGCAAAACAGTCCACCAGCAATCACTAAACTAAGTTGATAAGGCCAGCCAAAAGCAAGCATATCACCAACAATCATCAGTAGGCCAATAGTGACTATCTGTAAGAATGCGGTTATGCGCTTATCATGGACTCCAAAAAGTATTGCTGTTGATTTTACCCCAATTTTCAGGTCGTCATCGCGGTCAACCATCGCATAGATAGTATCATAAGCCACGGTCCACAATAAATTGGCCGAAAATAACAGCCAAGCAACAAGTGGAATTTCACCAAGAAGCTCGGCAAAAGACATGATCATGCCCCAACTAAATGCCGCACCAAGCACGACTTGTGGTAAGTGCGTATAACGCTTCATAAATGGGTAACTTGCTGCCAATACTAATGCGATAACAGATAAACTAATCGTGTACCAAGAAAGCATCGCCACTAAGCCTAATGCAGCTCCAATAAGCAAACCAAACAACGTCAATGCTTGCTCACTGGTTATTTTTCCTGAAACTAAAGGACGATTCTGCGTCCGCTTTACCTGGCCATCAACATGTCGATCAGCATAGTCATTAATCACACACCCAGCACTGCGCATAACAAACACGCCAAGGGTGAAAATGAGTAAAAGTTCTAATGGCGGAAAACCTTCCGCAGCAATCCATAACGCCCAGTAAGTTGGCCATAATAATAAGTAGGTACCGATAGGTTTATCCATACGGGTAATTTGAACTATTGCCGCCCAATTATTTGGAAAATTACTTTTTATAGAAGCCATCATTTCAACATACTTTATTTGTGATAAGCGAATGAGCCTGGTAAAAATACTTCAGCTACGGTTAACGGTTTATGATTCAATAAAAAAGTTGAGCGCCTTCCCCACATCGATTGACTTACCGGCAATTGATAGTGACTCGCTACCTTTGCAACCTCACTATGCTCATTAAAACATGCCACTTCGATATCTTTTCTCACCAACCTAGGATCACTGAATAATACTTGACCAAGTGGCATATTACCTAAAGTTGCCAACCTTTGCTCTTCGCCGGTTAACGATGTAAGCGGCAACAAGCTTCGAGCAAATACATGTGGCCTATCATCACAAAAAAGCAACACTTCTCTAACTAACACCATCTCTCCTTCAATGACCTCAGCTGTCGCCTCATCTGCTGGGCATGGCTCTGTGCGCTCTCCAAGTACTTCAACATGAAACGTATCACTGAGCGCTTTTAATCTTGCCGTCAAAGAGCTTTCATCTAATAACCAATCTAATAAATTAGGTGATAGCTCTGTTGCAGGCCTATTGCGCCAAACGGCAGGTAAGCGCACTGGAAAGAAATGTTGTGCTGTACTCATGATAAAAGGGTGATTGAAATACTCGTGACAATTTGACCGGCATGATAGCAGTTTTTTTAACGCAAAACCTTAGAAAATCTTTAATCACTGTTGATGTGATCATTAAAAATTGGTGAAAAAAACCACCTATGAATTGCCAATTAATCAAAATTTTTCACTGCAAAAACTTATTTTCAGGTTATGATAAATATATCACTCTCAATATTTATGAACTTAGGCCAAATGATACGTTTTTCATTCTTTTTTCTTTGTTTTTGGTTAGTTACCTCTTTCGCGAAACTCAGTGCCGCAGATTATGCTTATTTCGGCTTTGAGCCAGAAATTATCACCAACTACGTTGCGGTGAAGAAAAAGATGGGTTACGTACGTTTGAATGTTGAGTTAATGATTGAAGATGCCAAGAATTATGAAGTGGTCGAGCATCATGCTCCTTTACTTCGCGATGCCATCATTAATATTATCGGCCAACAGCCAGAAGCTAAAATTAAGTCGATTAATGGTCGCTATGAGATTCAAAAACTCTGTGAGGAAAAAGTCAAAAGTATATTACAGCAAGAAACGGGTAAACCTTTGATCAAAAAATTACTTTTTACCCAATGGCTGGACAACTAACCAAAAAAATTAGTCGGCTTTAACCTTAAAACGCCAAAGGGCTAAGAAACAACCACTAATCAAGCCAACTAAATGAGCGGTATTAGCCATATTTATTGGCATAAAATCAGTAAAACCTAACATTAGCCAGATCAGCAAAAAGCCAATAATTGGTTTTGATAGGATTAAGCCACGCTGAGGAGCTAACCACCCCGCTATCCAAACAAACCCTACCAATGCGTAAACGACCCCAGATAACCCGCCAAAATTGGGCCCCGTCACTAAATATTGGCCAACATTAGAGCAAATTGCAGAAATCACCAGTAGCTGTAAAAGTTCACCCTTGCCGAGTTCTTTTTCTATCGCACCGCCTAATTGCCACCACCACATGGTATTAAAAGCAATATGAAGCAATGAAAAATGGAGAAAAATAGGCCCAATTAAGCGCCATGGCTGCTCAGCAATGAGACTAAAATCAGACACATTGTAAAACCTTAGCAAGGTAAATAAATCTCGTCCAAGCCCTAAGTGTGCAAGAATATAAACAAGCCAACAGGCGATAAATACCACTAAGGTCAACCAACCGCCATGCGCTAAAAACTGTTGTACAAAGCTTGCATTACCTTGCGGTTTCGACAAGGTCACAGTTTTGCCTTGTTGCCAAGCTGCTTGCTGATAGCGCGGATGATGAGGTTGACGGATAAACTCTTCAAATAGTTGATGTGCTTCATCTAACTGATGATCATCAACGCGTATCACAAAGCGATGCTCTAAAGATTGAACGTCGCTTAAGATACCTAAGCTATTTAAATAATTACTGAAGAGTAGCGCTATATTTTGCTGCGCTACTTCAACAAGTGGCTGTAAATCAGGATGACGCATTTACAGCAATATGCTCCGGATACAACATGCCCCATTGACTAAAGCCACCATCTAATGAGTACACTTCGGTAAAATCATGACTGATAAGAAACTGTGCTGCCTGTTGACTCGAAATACCATGGTAACAACAAACCACTGTCGGTTTATCATAGTCAGCGTCACGTAAAAACTCAGGCAGTGATTCATTGGTTAAATGAATCGCCCCTGGAATGTGGCCTTGCTGATAAGAAGCCTGATCGCGAATATCAACAACAACGAAATTATCACTGTCCAATGATAGTTGAAGTTCAGGACACTGCATATGCTTAACTGACGACTCTGAATTACTCATATTATTCCCAATCTAAAATCACTTTACCTGATTGACCAGAGCGCATGATATCAAATCCTTGTTGAAAATCATCCACAGAAAAATGGTGGGTGATAATCGGTGATAAATCTAAGCCCGATTGAATTAAACTCGCCATTTTATACCAAGTTTCAAACATTTCACGACCATAGATCCCTTTTATGGTTAAGCCTTTAAAAATTACTTGGCTCCAATCAATGGCCATATCACTTCCCGGAATACCTAACATGGCAATCTTGCCACCATTGTTCATGTTCTCGAGCATCATCGTAAACGCTACTGGCACACCAGACATTTCCAAACCAACGTCAAAACCTTCTGTCATGCCAAGCTCTTTCATTACATCCGTAATATTCTCTCTGCTTACGTTGACCGCGCGTGTTGCCCCCATTTTTTTGGCAAGATCGAGTCGATATTCATTAATATCAGTTATCACCACGTGACGTGCACCAACATGTTTAGCAACGGCTGCAGCCATAATACCAATAGGGCCCGCACCAGTGATCAGAACATCTTCACCTACCAAATCAAATGATAACGCGGTATGCACGGCATTGCCAAACGGATCAAATATAGCGGCCAAATCATCTGAAACTTCATCAGGCAATTTAAATGCATTATAGGCAGGGATCACTAAGTATTCTGCAAATGCACCAGCACGATCAACACCAACACCGACGGTATTTCGGCACAAGTGGGTGCGACCACCGCGACAGTTTCGGCAATGTCCACAAGTAATATGGCCTTCCCCTGAAACGCGATCACCGATAGCAAAGCCTTTTACTTCTTGACCAATGCCTACCACTTCACCTGCATATTCATGACCAACCACCATTGGTACGGGAATGATTTTTTGTGACCATTCATCCCAATTATAGATATGAATGTCAGTGCCACAGATTGCAGTTTTTTTAATCTTAATTAATAAATCATTATGACCAAGCTCTGGCTTTTCGGTTTCTGTCATCCATATGCCAGGTTCGGCTTTTAACTTTGCTAAAGATTTCATCGTCGCTACCTTAAATTATCGCCATTTCTTTACCAATGCGCGTGAATGCATCTATTGCTTTATCGAGTTGAGCTTGTGTATGCGCTGCAGATATTTGTGTACGAATCCTCGCTTGTCCTTTTGGCACAACAGGAAAAGAGAAGCCAATAACATAAATCCCTTCAGCAAGTAAACGGTTAGCCATTTCACTTGCAACCTTGGCATCACCAAGCATAACGGGAACAATCGCGTGATCTGCGCCAGCACAGGTAAAGCCTGCAGCTTCCATTTGCTCTCTAAAATAACGTGCATTTTCCTTTAATGTTTTACGTAAATCATCACCTTGTTCAAGCAATTCCAATACCTTGATAGAAGCACTAACGATAGCTGGGGCTAATGAATTAGAAAATAGGTAAGGGCGTGAACGTTGACGCAACCAATCAATGACTTCCTTTTTACCTGAAGTATAACCACCGGATGCACCACCCATCGCTTTGCCTAATGTTCCAGTGATTAAGTCAACTCGTCCCATTACCTGACAGTATTCATGACTGCCTCGCCCTTTATCCCCGACAAAGCCTACCGCATGGGAATCATCAACCATCACTAATGCGCCGTACTTCTCTGCCAGATCGCACACGGCTGATAAATTCGCGATAACACCATCCATAGAAAATACACCATCGGTGGCAATTAATTTAAATCGTGCCCCAGCTTCATCAGCTTCTTGGAGGCGAGCTTCAAGCTCTTGCATATCGTTATTGGCATATCGAAACCTTTTTGCTTTACACAGACGCACACCATCGATGATCGACGCATGGTTTAATGCATCACTGATAATCGCATCTTCCGGCCCAAGTAAGGTTTCAAATAAACCTGCGTTAGCATCAAAACATGAAGAGTATAAAATCGTGTCTTCCATACCGAGAAAATCACTCAATTTTTGCTCTAAGGTTTTATGAATATCTTGGGTACCACAAATAAAACGTACCGAAGCCATACCAAAGCCATGGTCGTCCAATCCCTGTTTAGCTGCTTCAATAAGCGCGGGGTGATTAGCAAGTCCTAAATAATTATTCGCACAAAAGTTGACAACTTGCTCACCACTGGCGACAGCAATTTCTGCTTGCTGCGCAGTTGTAATAACCCGTTCACTTTTATATAGCCCATCAGCTTTGACCTGATCGATTTGTGTTTGAATATGGGAATAAAAGTTAGCATTACTATTAACTGACATAGGGGCCTCAATTTATTAGTGATATCGAATTTAGTATAGTTATTTCGACAGGTTATGGGTGATAAAGTCACAAGAAAGTTAACCTAGCGAATCTTATCTTGATTTAATTTGGCGCTATTGTACGCATATTATAGCCGGAGTACAGCGACAAAGTTGCACAAGCGTTTAAATTGCAAGAAGGTTAATTTTATTTTTCCATCACACGGTTTAACCACGTTGCAATGTTAGACAACAAATAGGGATTTCGATTCAATACGATATGACCTTCTCGGTTCCCCTTAACGATTTGGAGCGAAGACAGTCCATCACCATTCCACTCAAAGAGTTCTTGAGCAACTTGATTGGATTCTGCGTGGTGTGCAGAACTTAAAAAATAAACCGGTATATCAATAAGATTTTTGTATTTCTCACGGTCCATAAAGCTAAACTTGGGTGTGATCATCACAAAACTATGCACACGAATTTTTTCTGCCAAATAAACAGCTTGCGGGGCGGTACAGCCTGATGAAACCACTGAAATAGGTTGTTCTTTACCAATTTTATTCTGTAAATAATGGTAAGCTGCGGCAATATCACTTTCCCAAAATGAGGTGATTCTTACCACCTCACTTTGATACATATTTAAATCTTTCGATGTTTTTTTAATGATACTATGGGAATAAATCACATTTGAACTATAGCCATAGCCTCTTAAATCAAGGGCTAATGCATTTAAACCAGTTTCAGCAATCGCTTTTGCAAGCATGGTATAACTCTCTGCGGAGTTACTGCAATCATGTAATATCAACACCCCTGGCCGTTGCTCTAAACCCGAAAAATAATAGCCAGCGAGCATTAACTCATCTTGTGTTTTAAAGCGAACAAGATTATCAGGTTCTTTTGGCGTCGTTATCTCATTTGGATCAATATATTGCTGTGCGCATACTCCAAACGTCACAAAGAATAAAACCAAATAATGTAGCCATAATAATCTCTTCATTGACTGTTACTATGCTCCTGAAATTTGTCGTATTGGATAAGCGCTTATTTCACTATAATACCAATTGAATTAACATTCTCTTATCTATGCCAGAGTAGCGTAAAAATTGACCGTCGGCTAGAAGATTTTCCAGACCAAACCCTAAGGTCTGTTGGCCTTTGTTTAAAATTTATAACGTGTTATGCCTATTGCTTATCAAAGCAAAAACTTTGATGTTTAGTGAGCTCATCGATAAGTTTTTAACGAAGAGCGACGCCATTTTTTCCTCAGCTCAGTAAATATTTAGAAATAACCTGTGTTAACGTATAATGAAACTACCGGTCGTTAACAGTTAGTTTATTTTGTATCAATTCATCGCTTTATTTTTTTATCGCATACTCATTTTGCTGCTACTGCCAGTAATTTTCATTGCTTTGTTAGCACGCTCTCGTTCTCAAACAGCTTATCGACAACGAATATCAGAACGATTAGGGTTACTTCCGAAAAATTTTCAATCAGGCGGAATCATTTTGCATGCTGCCAGTGTCGGCGAAGTATTAGCATTACGACCTTTTGTTGAAAAACTTTTAACTGATGACCCGACCTTAATTATTACGTTTACCACCTTTACACCAACCGGATCAGCACAAGTAAAAAAATTATTTAATGACCGAGTACAACACTGTTATTTACCACTTGATTGTTGGCCCTTTACTTGGCTTTTCCTAAAACAACTACAACCTAAAGCTTTTATCTTTATGGAAACGGAGCTTTGGCCAAATCTAGTCGCACAGTGTCATAGCAAGAAGATAAAACTCTTGTTAATCAATGCGAGATTGTCAGACAAATCCGTGCGACACTATCAAGGGTTAAGCTGGTTAATTGCACCATGCTTAACGAAGTTTGATGCGATACTCTGCCAAAGTCAGGCTAACGCTGAACGCTTCATTAGTTTAGGTGCCCCGCAAAGCAAAACCGTTGTTTCTGGCAACCTTAAATACGATATATCAGCAAGCAATGATGTGCTGACAAAAACAAAACAACTCGCTTCATTGATTCAAGGTAAGCGAACCTTATTAGTTGCCGCCAGTACCCATGAAGGTGACGAACAGTTAGCGATAGATGTGTTTAATCAACTTAAGAAGCGCAATGAGAAATTGTTACTTGTCATCGTACCTAGGCATCCAGAACGCTTTGAGCAAATCGCCCAACTGGCACAGCGACATGGAACAATTGCACGTCGCAGTTTAAACCAAGCGGTTACCAATGAAACGGCTATTTGGGTGATTGATACCTTAGGCGAATTATTGTCAGTTTATGCCTTAGCCGATATCACCATTATCGGAGGGAGCTTTTCCACTATTGGCGGTCATAATCCTTTGGAGCCGGCGCTATTTGGTTGTCCGATTATCGTAGGTCCCGACATGAGTAATTTCGTCGATATCACCGAGCAACTAATAAAAGGTGGCGGATTATGGCAAATGCCAGCCCAGTCAAATTTAACCAATGATATCGTCGAGCATTGCCAACAATTACTCAGCGATAGCGAAAAAGCAAAAGAATTTGGCAAGTTAGGGCAACAAGTTGTTTTAGCAAATCAAGGCGCTACTCAAAAAACTATTGATACACTTATATCCCTGCTAAACGATTAACGTTGACCAATGAATACTACCACGCGACAATAACACCAACACTAACAGCGAAGAATACCCCCTTGAATCAATTGCCATCGACTAACCAAAAGCCCCATAGTCACTTTCGAGCGCAAGGTTATTACGCGCTTTTTAATGCTAACGTTATTGATTCATTTTCTCCCCAGTTCTTTTCTCAACAATACTGGCAAGAGCAACAAGCAGTGATTGGCACGGCTCAAGGTCGAGGAACCACATATTTTGTCAAATATCACACCCAACAATGGGTATTGAGGCATTATTTTCGCGGAGGCTTAATTGGCCGATTACTCAACGACCAATACTTTTTTAGCGGATACCAAAATACAAGAGCCGTTAGAGAGTATCAACTATTGGCTTACTTGCAGCAACAGCAATTACCTGCACCTATGCCCGTAGCTTGCCAAATAAAGCGAACTGGCTTTTATTACCAAGCTGATATCCTGACAGCCCGTATCGATAATGCCTCAGACCTAGTCAGTATGTTAACGCTAACACCATTAGCAAATGAGAACTGGCATAACATTGGCGCTTGTATTGCCATGTTCCATCATCATCACGTTTACCATCACGATTTAAACTGCCACAATATTTTGCTTGATAAACAAGGCAAGGTTTGGCTTATCGATTTTGATCAAGGTTCGATTCGCTCTGGTAACGGGAAGTGGCGTCAACGTAATCTAGACAGATTACATCGCTCTTTTTTAAAAGAAAAACACAAGTTACCCCAGTTCTATTTTGAACCAGAGCAATGGCAACATTTACTCAATGGTTATCTTGAAAAGTTTAACAGCTTAAGCAACCGCTAATGCATCTTTGTGTCGTTCGCGATACATCTGACGGGCATCTAAAAATTCAGGCATCGCAGAGTCAGTAATGTAGGGGCGTATCATCACCAATATTTTCAAAACGCCATCATAAAATACCGAATCATTAATTTCAGCATGTTCATTTTGTGTTTGATAAAAGCTTAACCAAAAGGTATTGATCAATCGTAAAATACTAACAATGTCTGATAATTCATCATCATCAAACGTCATCATATTTGCATCTCGCAGAGAGCGTAGCATTTCATTCAAACGACCAGTAATAGTATGCTGCACTTCAACATATTTTTGGTGCAAAAGTGGATTTTTTGCTAATAATACCGGCAAATTAGCGTAGAAAAAGCGAAACTTCATTAACGCTTGAAAAACCGCATCCATGTAAAGAATAACGGCATCAAAGGGCTTAATATCAGGTGAAACTTGTGGAAAAGTATCGAGTAACAAATTTCGCGCATATTCTTCATAGATAGATAAGATAATGTCTTCTTTATTGCGAAAGTGATAGTACAAATTTCCCGGACTAATACCTAAGTGAGCAGCTATATGATTGGTAGTTACGTTACGTTCGCCTTGCTCATTAAATAACTCGATACTTGCTTGAATTATTTTATCACGGGTTTTCATACTAATTTTATCTACCTAAAGTGAATGACCATTGTCGTATCATACTAAAAAAATTCGGTAAAGTAAGTGACTTTGAGTAAATACTTTAGAGTGTGGCAGCTGATCGAGGAATGCAAAGCTGATACATGATAACAAAATATTGTTAACAGTTGTCATCATCAGGTAAGCAATACTACAATAACGAAAAAATCCAACGACTATTGATCATGACAGTAAAAGCGATATATCCAGGAACATTTGATCCTGTAACCAACGGTCACGCAGACTTAATTGAACGTGCTAGCCATCTTTTTGGAGAAGTGGTTGTTGCTGTTGCAGCAAGCCCGAGCAAGAAACCCTGCTTTGATTTAGCCAAGCGAGTGGAACTGATCAACAAAGTAACGGCTCATTTAGACAATGTCAGTGTTGTCGGGTTTACCGGTTTGTTAGTCGACTTTGCTAAACAACATGAAGCCAATGTCCTCATTCGAGGATTGAGAGCGGTTTCCGATTTTGAGTATGAATTTCAATTGGCTAATATGAATCGACGCTTATCACCTGAGTTGGAAAGCGTATTTTTAACGCCAGCGGAAGAAAATTCGTTTATTTCTTCAACACTTGTCAAAGAAGTTGCATTACATTATGGTGATGTTAGCGAGTTTGTGCACCCGAGTGTTAAAGAAGCTCTAATGGAAACCCTTCACAAGAAATAAGGAGTGATTATCTATGAAAGGTTTATTACTGTCGTTTATTATCGGACTTTTCCTCGTAGGATGTAGTAAAAATGAGCTTAGCTATGAACAACGAGATTTAGCTTACCAGCAACTGATTAATGAGGAAAATTTAGCCAGCGTTAACAGCATTAATACTTTTCGCTACCATAACTGGGTTTCTTTGACTCGAAATTTTTTAATTATTTCAACAACCTTTAAGCGAAATTATTTGATTAAATTAAAAGGTAGCTGCAATGATTTGGTATTTGCGCAAACCATTCTAATCAATCAATCGCAGGATAATACGTTGTCAGCTCGCTTTGATTCTATTTCAACTCCTGGCAATCAACTTTACTTTTGTACCATAGATAAAATCTATCCTTTGACGCCTGAACAAACTGAAAATATTCGCAATATAGGCTTACCTAAATCCAACAAAGATAACACGTAAATCTATTCACTCTGGCAGCTCGGACAAAAAACCGAGCTGCGATTGCTTTGCCTAACTTCTTCTAACCTTGTTTGACAGATAACACACGGTAGCCCCGCTCGACCATAAACATTAAGTTTTTGAGCAAAGTAGCCGGGCTTCCCATCTGCCTGAGTAAAATCTTTTAACGTTGTTCCACCTTGCGTTATTGCTGCTGATAACACATCTTTAATAATCTGGGTCAGTTTTTGATAGCGCTCATAAGCGATACTGCCGGCAGGTGCCGTTGGTAAAATTCCTGCTTTGAATAATGCTTCATTAGCATAGATATTCCCAACACCAACCACGACTTGATTATTCATCAAAAATGTTTTTATCGGCACTTTTCGTCCTTTTGCCTTCGCAAATAGGTAATCAGGCTCAAATTCTTCCGTTAACGGCTCAGGGCCTAATTTATCAAGAATACCTTGGCTATCAATGTGTTGCTCGAACCATAAAATAGCACCAAACTTTCTTGGGTCATTAAATCGTAGCAGCTGATTAGCAGTAAATAAAATATCAACGTGGTCATGCTTAGCCGCTTTGGGTGTACCGGATAATACCCGAATAGTACCTGACATTCCCAAATGAATTAACAAAGTACCGGTACTAAAACGCAACAGTAAATACTTTGACCGTCGTTCAACAGCACTTAGCGTTTGACCAATAGCGTGTTCAACTTCTTGGGGGATAGGCCAACGCAATTGTCGTTGACGCACAACAATATCAATCACTTTTTTACCGGTCAGTAACGGTTCAATTCCACGGCGGCAAACTTCGACTTCAGGTAATTCGGGCATAGTATTCCTGTTATAATGCGAGGTGCTGCATGCGCTCAACAAATGCATGTGCAAAACGACTTGCTGATTGCTTATCCATGTTAAAGTACAGCGACGGTTCAATAAGCTCAGCTTCCATTAACGCAAAATCATTATCAAAGCGCACAAAATCAACTCGCGCATATAGAGGTGTTTGAAACAGTTGCTTTATAGCCGATAGCGTTTTGTTGGCAGCTGTCAGTAAACTCTGCTCTGGAGTCACTAAGCTAAGTTGTCCGCCATGCTCTTCTTGCACGCGAAAATCACCTTGTTTAGGTGTCTTCAAAATCGCATGACTGTAGTGGCCATTAAAATAAAATAAAGAGTACTCTCCCTCTTTGACAACACTATCAACAAAAGGCTGCACCATAAAATCTCGATGTGAAAAAGCCTCGTTTAAGTTATCAATTTGAGTATTAGCATTGTCTTTAGTAAGCCAAAAGGTATTATCGGCATTAGCACTGACCGTTGGTTTAATGATGATCTGAGACTGATTAACGTCAGCAAAAAATTGCGACAGTTCATCGGTTGTTAACGCTACATGTTTGCGCGCTAATTGCCAACTGGTCGGTACGATTTTAACACCAAGCTGCGCTAACTCTCTAAGATAACGCTTATCAATATTCCAGCGCACGATGTCTAGTGCGTTTTCTAGATGTGCCGTTGACTGTTCAATCTCTTGTAAAACGGCTAAAAACGCTTGAGGATCTTCTTGGTAGTCCCAAGGTGTTCGAATAATCACCGCTTCAAATTCAGACCAACTGACATTACGATTGCGCCAAGAGACCGTAGATACTTGCCAACCAAGGCCTGCTAATGGCGCTTCAATAAGCTGGTCATACACTTCAAAATCATCTAAACAATCCATTGATAAAATTGCGCAATGTTTCATTGTCTTAACCCTAAAAAATTATCCAAAGATTTCACTTGGTAAAAGTTGTGGAAACAATGCCATCGGCAGCACATACCAACGTTGATTCGCGTCATTAAAAATCAAGAGTTGATCATCGGTTGCTACTAATTTTAGTGAAAGAGGATGCTGCCGATTAGCAACACTAACCACTATCGGTAAAGCTAAGCTTAAATCAACATCCTCTGGCGCGCTTATTAACTCACCTTCAAGCTGCTGCCATGAGCGCATCATTTGAGCAAGCGCCTGTCCGGTTATTTTTTCTGGCGTCGCCTGCCATTTTGTACCTAAGCGTTGTATTGATACTTCTTCACTGACCTGTAGCGTTAAGATCACCGCATTTTCACCAAGCAGATACTGCTGTGCGTGAGATTCTGATTTGGTAGAAAATACATTATTATTTGTGGCGTTAATAATGAGGATAAATCCCATTACCCCAAAAATAATGACGTTATTCCAACCCGCTCTCGATAGTTTAGCCATAAAGACTCTTCAGTGCTTTTAAAACTGAGCTTATGATAAATTATTATTCCTTCAAGGAAAACGTTAAAAATTGTTACCAAACAAGCGCTAGACTTCATTTGCGCAAATTCATTACACTATAGGCCTTATAAAAACAGGAGTGTCCCATGAAACGTGCAACATTATCACGCGTTTTTGCTTTAACATTTACCTTAGGCAGTTTTCAAGCCTTAGCATTTGATGCATCAAGCGACTTTAATGCCTTACTAGACGAACATTGGCAAGTCGCCAATAAAGAACAGATTTTTTTCCGCAAAGATCCCGATGCCTTCAGAATGAATGGTAAATTGCCAGAAATGTCTGCAAAAGGAAGAGAGCGCCGCGCAAAGTACAACCAAGACTTACTTAAACGTTTGGCAAGCATTGATGTTAATAAACTGCCTGAAAATGAACAAGTCACCTATCGTTTATTTAAATATGAACGCCAAGCAGAAGCAAAAAGCTATCAGCAACTCGATCACTATTTTCCATTGACCTATTATTCGGGCTTTCACAGTTACTTTGCTGGCGCACCCGCCAATATGTCATTTTTAACCAAGCAAGATTATGACAACTACATGATCAGCCTTGCTGACTTCCCTCGATATAATCAAGAACATATTGACGATTTATCCATCGCGGTCGATAAAGGTTATACCCATTATTGTGAAAGCTTTAAAAACTACCATAAGTCGATCAGCAAGCATGTTGTTTCTGATGTTAAAGACAGCGACTTTTGGGGACCTCTCGCCAATATGCCAACAAATTTTAGCGATGCTGACAAAGCGGCATATCGTCAACAGGCTAAGCAATTAATCTCTGAAAAAGTGATCCCTGAATACCAGCGTTTTTATGACTTTTTCACTCAAAAATATATGCCTAATTGTCGCAAGGTGGCCGGTATTAGCAGTGTAGAAAATGGTCAAGCGTATTACGATTATTTAATTGAGTATTACACAACAACCGATTTAAGCGCAGATGAAATTCATCAAATTGGTTTAGATGAAGTGAGTCGCATTCAAGCAGAAATGCGTGACATCATTAAAAGCGTTGGTTTTGAAGGTAGCTTTGATGAGTTTATTGAATTTTTGCGCACCGACGAGCGTTTCTACACCGATAGTGCATTAGATTTGATCGAAAAAGCCAGTTACATTACCCGTAAAGCCGCTGCTCAATTACCAAAATGGTTCTCTGTACTTCCTCGGGGTACCTTCGACATAAAATCTAGTCCTAATGGCGGTGCCTACTATGTCGCGTCAGATGGCACTGGCACTACTTCTGGTACTTACTTTTTAGACACCGCAGATCTAAAAGCGCAGCCACTTTACACGTTAGAAGCCCTAACGTTCCATGAAGGTGAGCCAGGCCACCACTTGCAAAGTGCTATTTCTCAAGAAGTAGAAATGCCGGAATTTAGAAAAACACTTTATCATGCCGCTTATGGTGAAGGTTGGGGTCTATATTCTGAGCGCTTAGGTAAGGAAATGGGCTTCTACCAAGATCCTTACAGTGATTTTGGCCGTCTAACCTATGAAGCATGGCGTGCTTGTCGCCTTGTTGTTGATACTGGTATTCATGCAAAAGGTTGGACAAGAGAGCAAGCAATTGATTATTTAGCGAAAAATACCGCTCTCAGTATGAGTGACGTAATTGGCCAAATCGATCGTTATATTAGCTGGCCTGCGCAAGCGTTATCATACAAAATTGGCGAAATAAAAATTCGCGAACTACGCCAAAAAGCAGAGCAAGAGCTTGGTGATAAGTTTGATATTCGCCGTTTCCATGATCAAATGTTGAAAAACGGTAGTTTACCGATGGCGTTGCTTGAAGAACTTACCCTTGATTGGATAGCGTCACAAAAGTAACTAACTTTAGCGTTAGAATGCAATGAAAGCTCGGTGAGCCAATAATGTTCACCGAGCTTTTTACTATTTACGAGAATGATAGTACGCTTTAATTACCTGCTCATTCGCTATCTTTTGTTGATGCGTTACTAAGCTTGGTGCAACGTTTGCCACGATATCTTGTGGTACATGGTCAAGTTGCCCTGACATTAACCAAGATAACATAGGTAACACCTTAAGATCAGCAATGGTTAAACGCTGATCGGCAAAGTATTCTCCCCCTTGAGCACTCAATTTACGCTCAAGAAATTGAAGATACTTTGTCAAATCTCCTTGAACTAATTGCTCTCTAGCCTTTTCGAGCTCTACCCCTTTTAAAAAGAAGGTAGCGACGATCTTATCGGTACAATCTTCTACAGCATCCAGAACTTCATCGCAAATCAGTGCTTGTTTATTATCTGCAGGATATAAATCAGCTAACTTGCCGATATAGCGTAAAATCGCGTTTGATTGTGTTATCTGCTCACCATCAAGGGTCAATACTGGCACTTGCGATAACGGGGTTTTGGCTCGTTCTGCTTCAAAATCAGCAAATGAAAATCGGTGATCATCAAATGCTATGTTACCGATATGCATTGCTAGGCGAATCGCTTCACCGCGTCCACCATCGACATCAAAATAAGTAAGTTTAAGTTGTGGCATGTCTATTCCTTGATTAGAGCGTATTGATCTTTCATGTTTAATTTTTGTTCGAGTTAACTATCGGTAATTGTTGGGGGCAATTCGGAAAAAACAAGTATAGGTTGAATTTTAACCATAAAAAAAACCCAGCATCGGCTGGGTTTTTATCGTCATTCTAACCAAGATTACTTAATTTTAGCTTCTTTGTAGATAACGTGCTTACGTGCTTTAGGATCAAACTTTTTGATCTCCATCTTTTCAGGCATGGTCTTTTTATTCTTGTCAGTAGTATAAAAATGACCTGTACCAGCACTTGATACTAAACGAATTTTATCACGCATGATGGTTCCTTAGATTTTTTCGCCACGGGCACGAATGTCAGCTAAAACTGCATCGATACCTTTTTTATCGATAATACGCATTCCTTTCGGAGTTAAACGTAATTTAACGAAACGATTTTCACTCTCTACCCAAAAACGGTGAGATTGAAGGTTTGGTAAGAAACGACGACGAGTTGCGTTTCTTGCGTGAGAACGGTTGTTCCCTACGACTGGCTTTTTGCCGGTTACTTGGCAAACTTTAGACATTTGAGTACTCCAAAATTAATTTCAGCTCGAGCTTTATTTCCCCAAGACCGTCGCCCCGGGATCCTGAAAAAGGTGGCATATTATAGTGAAAGTGTTACGGTAAATCTAGTTTTTATACCAATTCTCTGCTTTTTGCTCGCTAAGCCGTTAAAAATCAATAATTTAAAATAAAAAATGCGTGGTAATCACTTAGATTTCACGCACTATTAGGTTAAATGTTCAGCTGATCAGACGAAAAAACTAGCAATTATTCGACATCTGAACCAAGTAATTTATTAATCTTTTCTTGTTGCTCTTTATTGCATAACTCGTCAATCAAGATCCGAATGATCCTTGATTTTGCTAAATTGCTATCTACCGCAAGTTCCTGCAATTGCTGTATTGCTTGTTCACTTAAGGTAAAGGTTGCATGACGAAACGGTTTTTCATCTTTTTTCTGACGTCGTTCCGCTCGTTGTTTTACTTCAAATTGTTTAGCCGCTGCAATTGCTTCTTTTAAATCAAGTTTCTGGGATTTATCACCACTCACTATTTCTGGCGTACCTTTGGCGTAATTTTCAGCATCGGCAATAAACTCATCAACAGTAAATTGCTTCTTTTTACCTTTTGACTGGTTTGACTTTTTTAAATCACTTAAACTCATGTGAGTCATCCGGCTTCATCGCCAATAGCTCTTCAGCTATCGCTTTCATTTCTTCAGCAGCTTTTCCGGTCGGATCATTTTCCAAAACAGACGAGCCACTTTCTTCACTGTCATCGTAAACATTACGGTTATAGGTCACAGCATTGAGTACATTAATTCCGTATGAACTACAAACTTCTTTAGCCTCGATAATACGCCCTGCTTGCGTTGGTAACGCAGGGCACTGCGTAATAACAAATGACGCTAACATTTTAGGGTTAACCATTTTACAGGTGCTCAACATATCTTCCATATGAGGCACTGTTTTCAAATCGCGACGCTTTGGTCTAAGCGGAATGATGACATGATCAGCCACAGACATTGCTGCACGAAGCGCTAAGTTATCTTGACCACCACAATCGACTATGACGTAATCGTAATGTTGATTCAAACTTAATAAATCATTACGGATTTTACCATACAACTGAATACAGTTTATCGCCGGTAACGATGGATCAGCGTTACGGGCTTGAATCCAATCAGACGTTGTTCGTTGCGGGTCACAATCTACCATTAATACAATTGCTTGCTTATCTCTCGCAAAGTACACGGCAAGATTCTGAGCAAGACAGCTTTTACCGCTACCACCTTTCTCACCGCCAACTAATATCATCATATTGCCAATTCCTTCTCTAACTACTTTATTATCAATGCAGCGATCTTTTAGTATAGAGCATAATTATACTTTTCGCGCAAAATGCTTAGGCATCAAGTTGCAATGCCACCTCGAACCAACCATTGTCCTGTTGGATACAGCGTATGACACGCCCTGTTAATTTTTGACTTCTCGGATCAGCTGCTTTAAACACCACGGTAACGGGCGTATCTAATGGAATTGCACAGCCACAATCTAACTTCAAGCCACCTTTAGAAAAATCCAAGCAAACGATTTTTCGACTTACCTGTTTGCCTTGTTCGTCTTGCCAGCTTATATCAACCAGCTCTTTTTCCATATCCAACCGAAACGATTGTCTACGTTCATCTTCTGTTTTATCTTGATCAGCATCTGTCATCAGTCATTCCTTACATCATGGTTCTGCTCGGTTAAAATTAACTGGCATTTCCATCAGTTGCAACTATTTTAACCCAAAGTGTTCAGGGTCTTTGTGCAATCTTCTAATATTTCTCTTACCTACATAATACAGCATAGCGTTTAATTGAAAATGTCACTAAAGCAAACCATGCTCTGCAAAAGAAAAACTTCGGTGTTGAGCGATAATGACATGGTCTAACACATTGACATCTATCATTTTTAACATCGTCACCAAACGTTCGGTAATCTGCTTGTCTGCAAAACTTGGCTCAGCAATACCTGAAGGATGGTTATGTGTAAAAATAACGGCATTAGCATTATGTGCAAAAATGGCTTCAAGTACAATCCGTGGATAAACTACCGACGCATTAATCGTACCCCAAAAAAGTTTTTTAAAAGCAAGCACTTGATGTTGATTAGTTAATAACAGCACCGCAAACACTTCTCGGTTCTCATGACGTAGCTGCGACTGAAGGAACTGGGTTGTTGTCGTTGAAGATGTAAGGACAGTTTGTTGCGCTAATTCCTCGCCTAAACATCGCTTGCACAATTCTAAACACGCTTTCAATTGCACATAAGTCGCCAAACCTAAACCTTTATACTGACAAAACTCGTCTTCGGTTGCTCGATAAATTGCCGTTAAACTACCAAAATGCTTGAGCAAGCCTCTTGCTAAATCAACCACATGACACCCTTTAACCCCAGTGCGTAAAAATATTGCCAAGAGTTCAGCATCACTTAAACTTTGCGCCCCCAGTTCAAGTAATTTCTCTCGCGGTTTTTCTGTGGCGGGCCAATCTTTTAACATCACTACCTCCTTGTAGAATATTTTAATTTATGCAACTTTGATGATATCTTATCGCCAAACATCGATAAGATTAGCAGTAAATGAAAACTCTTGAGGGAAAAAATATCGTCTTGGGCATCAGTGCTGGTATTGCAGCCTATAAGACTCCAGAACTCATAAGACGCCTAAAAGAGCATGGTGCAGACGTTCGAGTCGTGATGACCGAGGGTGCAAAAGCCTTTATTACGCCATTGACGTTACAAGCGGTTTCTTCAAATCCAGTCTCTGATAGTTTATTAGATACTGACGCTGAATTAGCCATGGGGCATATCGAATTAGCGAAATGGGCAGATCTCATTCTCATTGCGCCAGCAACCGCTGATTTAATCGCCAGACTTAACGTGGGTATGGCTAACGATCTTTTATCGACTATTTGTTTAGCAAGTGCCGCTCCGATTGCCATCGCACCAGCAATGAATCAACAAATGTGGCATGCACCTGTGACCCAAAACAATATTTCTGAGTTAGCGCAAAGAGGCTTTCATATCTGGGGGCCAGGTCAGGGAGAGCAAGCCTGTGGTGATATCGGATTAGGCCGAATGCTTGACGTCCCTGATTTAGTCTCTTTAACCCTGAGTCATTTTCAACCACAATACCTCAATAATCAGCATTGGCTTATTACTGCAGGCCCCACCCGTGAAGCAATCGACCCAGTGCGTTATATTTCTAATCACAGCTCAGGAAAAATGGGCTATGCTATCGCGCAGGCTGCGGTTAATGCTGGGGCAAAGGTTACGCTGATTTCGGGGCCAGTAAATATTGCCGCACCAGCAGGGTCTGAACTTATTGCAGTAGAAAGTGCCGAACAAATGCATCAGACCGTAATGGAAAATGTCAACAAAGCTCATGTTTTTATCAGCTGCGCCGCAGTAGCAGACTATAAAATATCCACCATTGCTGATCAGAAAATTAAGAAGTCAGCTGAAACGATGACACTTCAGTTAGTGAAAAACCCCGATATTGTTGCTGATGTTGCCGCTAAAACGCCAAAGCCATTTACGGTAGGTTTTGCCGCCGAAACTCAGGACGTTGAACACTACGCTAAAGATAAATTGAAACGTAAAAAGCTCGATCTCATTGCCGCCAACAACGTCGCCACACCTGGACAAGGCTTTAACAGCGAAAACAATGCGCTAACTGTTTTTAGTGCCAATGAGAAATTTGAGTTACCGCTTGCAAATAAAGCGCAAATCGCCCAAGAACTCGTGAAACTTATTGCAATAGAAGTTAGTAAAAAACAATAATTAACATTATAAATTGATAACTGGTACTGGCGACATCGCTGTACCTGCACTTGAGAAATTACTTATGTCGGTTAATCAAAAGCCCAATCGAAAACAACAAATTTTAGAATGCTTAGCACTTATGTTACAAACAAGTCCGGGTGAGCGCATCACCACAGCCAAGTTGGCCGCAGAAGTTGGCGTTTCAGAAGCCGCTCTCTATCGTCATTTCCCATCAAAAGCGAGAATGTTTGAAGGCTTAATTGAGTTTATTGAAGAATCGATATTTTCTCGTGTTAACTTAATTTTAGCTGACCACAAAGAAGCAATAACACGCTGCCATCATATTATGCATGTGTTGTTAGTATTTGCCGAGCGAAACCCTGGTATGTGCCGTATTTTATCTGGCGATGCATTAATGGGTGAAAATGAACGTTTACGTGCTCGCGTCAACCAATTTTTTGATAAGCTTGAATCACAATTCAAACAAATATTACGCGAGCGAAAATTAAGAGAAGGAAAAAACTTCGCTGTCGCCGAACTTCCTATCGCCAATATCCTCGTTGCATTTGCCGAGGGTAAAATTTGCCAATATGCACGTTCAAGTTTTAGCAAAAAACCAAGCGAAAACTTCAATGAGCAATGGCAATTTTTAATGGCAGGAAAGTAAAATACCTGTCAGCCTTCACTTACACCTTACCTTAAGTGATTTTGGCGTTGATAATGCACTCAACGCCAATATTCGTTACCATTTATCCATAGTTTTTATCTGACTAATCACACAATCAAATCAATTTAAGGATTTCATGTGAGCACTTTAGCAAACCTTCAACCAAATACATTGTGGCAACTTTTTGAGCACATTTGTAGTATTCCTCACCCTTCAAAGCATGAACAAAAAATCTCTGCCTGGATCCAAACGTGGGCAAAAGAATTGGGGTTAGATGTCTCAGAAGATGAAGTTGGAAATCTTCGTATTGCTAAACCAGCGACTGAGGGCATGGAAAACAGGAAAGGTGTCATATTGCAAGCGCATATGGATATGGTGCCACAAAAAAACAATGATACTGTGCATGACTTTTTAACCGATCCAATTACCCCTTATATCGATGGCGAATGGGTTAAAGCTAAAGGCACCACCCTTGGCGCTGACAACGGTATCGGCCTTGCTTCTGCGTTAGCGGTACTTGCTAGTAATGATCTAAAACATGGTCCATTAGAGGTATTGGTCACCATTGATGAAGAAGCTGGTATGACCGGTGCATTTGGCCTCAAAGCGGGTTGGTTTCAAGGTGAAATACTCATCAACACCGACTCTGAGCAAGAAGGTGAAGTCTATATGGGTTGTGCCGGTGGTATTGATGGCAGTGCAAAGTTCTCATTGGAACTGCAAGCTGTGCCCGATAATTATCAGTCGTTTAACTTAAACTTATCTGGGTTAAAAGGTGGCCACTCTGGGGTCGACATTCATTTAGGTCGCGGTAATGCATGTCAATTGCTTAACCGTTTTTTATTACGCGCTATTAACTTGTTTGATTTGCATATCACCGATTTATCAGGTGGCAGTCTGCGTAACGCGATCCCAAGAGAAGCAGACGTCAGCTTTGTTATCGCACCAGAAGATGTTGAACCATTTAAGCAAGCGCTTAATGACTACGAACGCGCATTAAAACAAAACTTAGCGTCAGTAGAGCCTGATTTAACCTTTTTACTGATCTCACCAGAAACCTTTGATGAATGTTGGTCGATGGCCTGCCAAAAAAATATTCTTCACGCGCTTAATGCGTGTCCAAATGGGGTTGTTCGCATGAGTGATGATATAGAAGGTATTGTCGAATCGTCTTTAAACCTCGGCGTAATGCGTACTAAAGGTAATCGCTTTGAAGCATTAACCTTGATCCGCAGCCTTCATGACGATGGTCGTCAGGATGTTCAGGACACCGTTGCTTCAGTATTTACTTTAGCAAACGCAGACATCACCTTTTCTGGCGCTTACCCAGGTTGGAAACCCGATACCAGCTCTCCTATCATGGCGACGGTGCGTCACACATACGAAAAGCTATTTGGCAAGGTTCCAGAAATTATGGTAATTCATGCTGGATTAGAGTGTGGATTATTTAAAACGGCTTACCCAAATTGGGATATGGTGTCTTTTGGACCAACAATAAAGTTCCCACATTCACCCGATGAAATGGTCAATATAAAAACAGTTGACCAATATTGGCAGTTATTAGTAGCGGTACTTGAAGAGATCCCAACGAAGGCCGCCTAGGGCCGAAGTCTCTTCGCTAAAGGTCTGATTATCTTCCGTCAACGATGTATTGCAAACAACGTGAAGATCTTCAGCCCTTTTGCAACAACACTAGTGAACTTTTCTCCATTAACGGTATACTCTAGTGAATCGATTTTAATTAAGGTAACGTTATGATTCAGCCAGAAAAAATAATAATAGCTGATGATCACCCACTGTTTAGGCAAGCACTGTTAGACACCTTGAAGGGACAATTAACCGATACTTTGTGGATACAAGCGCAAACCATTGCCGAATTAGAGCAACAATTAACCGCCCATCAAGACGCTGATCTATTATTACTCGATTTAAATATTCCAGGCGCCCACGGTTTTAATACTTTAATTCATGTAAGAACCCATTACCCTCAAATCCCTGTGGTTGTCGTGTCTGCCCATGAAGAACATGACACCATCGCGAAGGCAATGGAATATGGCGCTTCGGGTTTTGTACCAAAGTCGAGCCCTGTCACACTGATCTTTTTAGCGATAGAACAGGTGTTAACGGGTAATATCTGGACACCTGAAAATTTCTTATCCGATACCAACACTCAAGATAGCGATATTGCCCAACGAGTTGCCAGCCTCACTCAACAACAATATAAAATTCTAATGATGTTTGCTCAAGGCATGTTGAATAAGCAAATCGCCTATGATCTTGACGTATCAGAAGCGACCATTAAAGCTCATGCTACTGCCATCTTTAGAAAACTTAACGTGCGCAACCGTACACAAGCTGTTATTGCCATTAGTCAATTGGATTTATCGGATAATCAATTCTCTGCAGAGTAAGCAAAACAGTCGATATAAGTTAACCCCAGCTCTGCATAAGGAATGCATTTCTAACGCCTATTTTTACCAACTTCTGCGTTATATTGTCGTGAAATAGCTGGCTATTCCTACAATAATACGCCTTGAATTAAGTAAAAAGTAGCCTGCTAGAAAGCGACAATAAACTTAAGCGGTTAATTTTATTACTTTCGTGCTATTTCTTATACAAACCTGAGGTTAAGTTAGTTAACTATTGTTGACGTTGATTTCTTGAGAAAACACACTTTTGCGACCACACTTAAGCCGAACGGGTCAAAAAATCAGAATGACTCACTGGTTTATTAAGGATAACAACATGAAAAAGTGGTTGATATTAAGCGCAATAGTGTTAACAGCAGCAGGCTATACGCCATCAAGCCAAGCATTTGACGAAGTGTCTTTGCGAATCTGTGAATACGTTGCCGCAAACGACAAAAATCGATTACGCAAATATTTAAAACAAAATAATTTGAAATTGCGTGCGGTCTACGCAGGTATTTTGTGCAATAACCAAAATCTCTTAGTATTTGCTGCTGCAAACTCTGCGTTAGAAACAGGTGATTTTATTATTGGTAAAATTCCAGCAAAAGAAGTCAGCAATCAAATCGCAGAAATTGCTAAATATTCAAAACATCTTGAAGAAGAAGCAAAAAAACGTATTGAGTAAAAAGTCTTATCAGTTTTAAGCAGCTTGCATTGGCTAAAACTCAATGCAAGCACTTCTTGATGATTAATTATTGTGACTAAAGAACGATGCTTTTACTCGTTGGCATATCGCGCCTTTAACGTTTGGGCGAGCATCGCCCCCATCATTGCTCTTAATGCCGCAGGTTTAACTAATTTCTTCATATAACCAACATCGGCTTGTTCAGTTTTTTCTTCAATATCTTGTTCGGTAGTCGCGGTAATTAAAATCGCTGGTAGGTAGTGATGACATTGCGCTCTTAGCTCTGCAATCAATGTCAGGCCATCATATTCATTGTCAAGTTGATAATCGACTAACAAGATTTCAATATCATCTTTATGACGCTGAAATAAGTTCTCAGCTTCTTCAAAAGAAGCCGCCGCTAACACGCGACATTGCCATGTTGATAAAAGCTCGACCATGCCAGCCAAAACATCTTCATCATTATCAATACACATTACAGTAACATCAGTCAGCCTAACGCTCACTGCCGGCTTTTCGATTGCGAGGTTACTACTAGGTTTTGCTTTGTTTAACGATAATTGAAATTTACAGCCCTTGTTTTGCTCTGATTTTAACGTTAGCGGGTGTGCTAAAATGGCCGATAAACTTTGGGTGATGTTTAAGCCTAACCCTAAACCACGTCCATTGCTCGCTGCGCCATTATTCAGTTGCGTAAACTGCTCAAAGACCAGATTTTGCTTATCCTTTGGAATACCGGGTCCATTATCAATAACGAAAATATCAACGTTGTCATTAATGACCCGTGCAGCAAGCAAAACTTTACCAGGGCTTGCATAACGAAATGCATTAGCCACCAAATTTTGAAGTATACGCCTTAACAAACTGCGATCTGATGTTACCCAAACATTGGTAGAAGAAACCCTAAATTCGATTTGTTGTTCAACGGTCGCTGCCGAAAACTCTTGCTCTAGCTCACGAAATAATAACGATAGCGGAAAAACCGTCAATTGCGGCTTGATATTACCACTTTCGATGCGCGCTATTTCTGCTAGTTCAGACAACAGGTCATTGGCAACTTTTAAAGAGCGATCAATATTATTTACTTGCCTTAACTGCTCATCGTTTAAATTTTCTTGACTGATCAAAGCACTGGTGAATAACCGAGCAGCTTCTAACGGTTGCATCAAATCATGACTGCAAGCCTTTAAATACAAACTTTTTTTGATATGAGCTTGCTCGGCTTTTTCTCTTGCCACCGCAAGCGCTTGGTTAGTTTGTGCTAACTTCTGCGTACGCTCCTGAATAATGGCTTCTAAATCGATATTGGTCGCTTTTAACATTTGTTCAGCTTGACGATAGGCGGTGATATCAGAAAATAACATGACAAAACCACCATCCGGCAGAGGATTGCCCTCAATTCGAATCACTTTACCGTCCTCTCGAACACGCTCAGAGCTATGTGAACTGCCATTGCGCAAATAAGCGAGTCGTTTACTGACTTGTTGCTCGATATCCCCTTTGCCCACTAAACCTCGAGAAACATTAAAGCGGATTAATTTTTCTATTGGGCAACCTTTATAGATCAATTCCTTAGGGTAGTTAAAAATATCAATATACTTTTTATTCCATGCCACCAAATTAAGATCTTGATCAACAATAGATATCCCTTCACTGGCATTCTCAATCGCACTCTGTAGCAAATTTTCACTGTATTGCTGACGCTGACTAGATGCTTCCTCAACCAATAGAGCTAATTCATCTAACGCAATATCTCGGCCATCAATAGCTGAAGAGATCACTAAACGAGCGCTTGAAGCCCCCATGACACTCGCGAGTGTTTTTTCGGTATGCTCTAGCAGTAACTGATTATAGGCAACATTCCCCAATGCCTTCTTGTTTGTCTGCCGTTGAAATTTTTGAAAACTATGCTTAGCTTTATCTTCACCTACAAACCGCGAAACCAATAGTTCTAACTCTCGGTGGTCAATATGACGATTAACCTTGGCCGCATAACGAGTTGGCGATTGCCAATCCAAAAATAGCGAAGCTTGGACTCGCTCTTGAACACTTTGACGACTAATTTGAGAAAGCGTCCACATAACGAAAATATTAGCCGCTAAACTCAATAGACTAGCCGTAGTGTTTGCAGGTAAGAAGCCATCCATGAAGAGTTGTTGATATAAGCCAAACTGAGGTAAAAAGTTAAGTAGTAGCCAAAGCATAAAACCAACGAGAATACCTCCGTATACTCCTGTCAATGTTGCTCTGCGCCAATAAAATGCAGCAATAAGTGCCGGCGTCAGCTGAGCAAAAGCGCCAAAGGCAACTTCGCCAAGTGAACTTAATGTATCTGGCGAGGCCAGCAGGAACACACTATAACCAAGCAAGATAACAAAAATAACCAACGTTTTTCGGATATTGAGGAGTCGCTGACGAAATTGCTCATAATCGCCTTGCTGCCCAGACTTGGCTCGAAATAGCATCGGAAAAATAATTTCATTACTTAACATGGTACTTAACGCAATTGCGGAAATAATGACCATTGAGCTAGCCGCTGATATCGCCCCAATAAAAGCAACCAAGGTCAGCCACGTTTGCCCCTGATGTGCAGGTAAGAAAAGCACGTAGGTATCTTTAGGCACACTATCACCAAGTAGTATGTCTCCCGCTAAACCTAACGGCGCAGCGAACAGAGCAAAAACCAATAAATACAATGGAAATATGTAGCGACTAAGCCAAGTATCTTTTTGATCTCTTAATTCCACAACCATCACTTGAAATTGCCGAGGTAAAGACAGAAAAGCTGCCATGACAATCACCAGCATTGCTAACATCGACATTATGTTTGAGAAATTAGTGTTTTGATATAACTGCTGGTTAGCACCAGATTGTTGCCAAATGGCGCTTGGCGAATCAAAAACGAAAAAGGTGACAAACAAACCAACCGCCAAAAACGCAATGATCTTAACGAGACTTTCAAAAGCGATCGCTAACATAACGCCAGGATGGCGCTCAGTAACATCGATATTTCTGATGCCAAAGACAATGGTAAAGCCAGCTAAAATAACACTAGTGATTAACCCCATTTGCCAATTGGTATCAGTAGTTTGCGTTTGCAGTTGACTTAACGAGTAGACAATTGCTTTTAATTGCAGCGCCAAGTAAGGCAAAGTTCCCACTAACGCTACGATAGTGACTAAAATGGCAAGATTATGTGATTTACCAAAACGAGCTGCCAATAAGTCAGCTAACGATGTTAGATTAAGCTTTAAACTGGTGCGAATAATTCTGCTAATAAATGGCCAAGCAAAGACAAATAAAATAATCGGCCCAAGATAGATCGGCAGATGAGAGAGAAAGTTACTGGACGCTTGCCCCGTCGTTCCTAAAAAGCTCCAAGACGTACAATATACGCCAAGTGTTAAGGCGTAAACGATTGCTTGGCTTTGTTTAGCTATTTTATGACGGTACTTATCACCAAGGTATGCAATTAAAAATAGCAAACCAATATAGCTAATGCTTATCGTTGCTAATTGCCAATTTTCAAACATAGGTGAGCCTACTAAGATGCCATGATACTAAAATAGCAAGGCTGAGAAAGTTTTGAAATAATTGATTTTATACCGAGTCATTAGTCTTATTTAACGGTTTGCGTATAAAACTCAGCGAAATATTTTCCACCTTTTATTTCGGCAATAAGACGTAACTTATACTTATCGCCCTTGTTACTCACAAATTGCGCAAGTGGCGTTTCCCGCTTCCAATAGTACGGACTGTCTTTCATTCCGAGTCGATAGGCAGTCGCTTGATTATTATTATCAACCAAAAATAACGTGGCTCTATCAAGAGGGAAGGTTGAATTTAGCGTGGTAACGGTATTTTCATGACTGAGATTAACCTCAAATTCTCCTGACTTAAGAATGCATTTTTGGTTAAAAACATCACAATGACCAAAAGGCGCAAGTTCCACTAATTTGGTTTCACTCGCTTTGGTTTCGAGATACATATCAGAAAGAATATAGCCACCTAACATCAAGATAGGGGCGATAAACATAGCTATTTTAGTATGACGATTCATATAAAACCTGTAGTAAAGAGCTTCGCCATTGCGAAGCTCTTGATTAAACCAATGAGTAACAGCATTAATGATCGTGAGCTGCCGCTATTTCACCATGTGGAGAGCGGAAGTTAGTGACCATATCCTGAATATGACTTGGCGCTGGGCCTGTTACTTTCATTACTGCAAATGCAACAGCAAAGTTTACGATAGCGCCAACAGCACCAAAGGCATTCGGTGAAATACCGAAGAACCAGTTTGCGCCCATATCACCAAGGAACGACGTACCCGGAATAAACATTATGCCTTTGTGTTGGAACACATATAACATAGTTACACCAATACCTGAACACATACCGGCAATTGCGGCTTTACTACTCATTTTTTTGGAGAAGATCCCCATCATCAGTGCAGGGAAAATCGAAGACGCCGCCAAACCAAAGGCCAACGCAACGGTCCCCGCAGCAAATCCGGGCGGATTTAACCCTAGGTAGCCAGCAACCAACACCGATAAGGTCATCACGATCCGTCCCGCCAAGAGTTCGTTTTTCTCCGACAGATCAGGGGTTAATACGCCTTTCATTAAATCGTGAGATATCGAGGATGAAATGGCTAACAATAATCCTGCGGCTGTTGATAACGCAGCAGCAAGCCCCCCCGCGGCAACAAGAGCAATCACCCAATTAGGTAGGTTAGCAATTGCCGGATTGGCCAATACCATAATATCACGGTCAACTTTAACCATTTCATTGGTCACAGTATCTGCTGTATATTGAATTTTGCCATCACCGTTTTTGTCTTCAAATTGCAATAAACCCGTTTTTTCCCAATCTTTAAACCATTGCGGACGTTCAGCATATTCTAGGTTTTGACCCGCCGCTGGTTCAATGGTATTCATTAAGTTGAATCGTGCCATTGCACCCACTGCAGGAGCAACGGTATATAGCAACGCAATAAATACTAATGCGTAACCGGCTGAAGAGCGTGCTGCTTGTACCGTCGGTACGGTGAAGAAACGCATGATAACATGAGGTAAGCCTGCAGTACCTATCATCAATGACATCGTATAAGCAAACATATCTAAGGTACCATTCATGTTAGCTGTGGTATATTCCTTAAAGCCTAAATCGGTAACAACCTGATCCAGTTTATCCAATAAATAGACACCACTGCCATCCGCTAATGTAGAGCCCAAACCAAGTTGCGGGATCGGATTACCCGTCAACTGCAAAGAAATAAATACCGCAGGAATGGTATAAGCAAATATCAACACACAGTACTGTGCGATTTGAGTGTAAGTGATCCCTTTCATGCCACCTAACACGGCGTAAACCCAAACGACGAACATACCTGCGTATAAGCCATAATCATACTCGATTTCTAAGAAGCGCGAGAACGCTACGCCAACGCCTTTCATTTGCCCAATGATGTAGGTTAACGAAGCGATGATTAAACATATTACCGCAACGATCCGAGCAGTTTTAGAATAAAAGCGATCGGCGATAAATTCTGGTACCGTAAACTTGCCATGTTTACGCATGTAAGGAGCAAGACACATTGCTAATAGAACATAACCGCCAGTCCAGCCCATTAAGAACACTGAACCGCCATACCCTAAAAACGCTATCAGGCCAGCCATCGAAATAAACGAGGCTGCACTCATCCAGTCAGCACCAATCGCCATACCATTTTGTATTGGTGTAACCCCGCCACCGGCAACATAAAAATCACTGGTAGATCCCGCTCTAGCCCACCAAGCGATAGCGAAATAAAGCGCGAAAGAGCCAAAAACGGCAATATAGGTATAGAGTTTTAACTCATCCATTTCTTACTCCTCCACATGGTATTTTTTGTCAAGTTCATTCATTTTTTTGGTATACCAAAAAATCAACCCGACAAAGGTGTAAATTGAGCCTTGTTGTGCAAACCAGAACCCCAGTTTGTACCCACCTAGACGAATGGCATTTAATGGTTCGACTAACAGCAACCCGAAACCAAATGACACTACAAACCAGATAGCAAGACAGATAAATATTAGGCGAAGGTTCTCTTGCCAATATGTCTTTTTGTCTTCCATTATTCTCTCCTAGCAAAGATAACTAAGCTGAGTGAAGTCACTCATTAGCAAAGCGTTTTATTGTATTTTTACGCTTTTTACCTGTTGTTTTTATTAGCAGAAATCACGTTTAACTGAGTGACACTTACCGATGTTCACCACAGAAAAACCATTTCAGCTGATATCAACACTATCAACGTTTTTAAAATCGAGGTATTCAACTTTAGTCTAGGGTTGGCAAATTCCATTGACTTTCATGGCTCATTTCAACTAAAACTGAAGAAAGCGTATCAGGACAGTGAACCCTAATGGATAATGAACTGAAGGAAATCGTCAACTTTATATCGACCATTCCCCCGTTTGAGCAATTACCCGTTCAACTGCAATCGACGATTGCCAAGAATTTATCAATCAGCTACTTACCGAAAGGAAAAGTGCTCGACATAACAGAGCAACAAACAGCAACGGTATATTTGATCCGCTCAGGAGTACTAGCGAGCAAAACGGCAAATGATGAATTAGTCACTATGTTTAGCGAAGGGGCCACCTTGTTGCCTGATGTATTCACTGCTCAGCAAAGTGATTCCAATAATATTATCACCTGTGCAGAAGAAGATACCTTGCTTTATCATCTACATTATTCAACGTTACAAACATTAGCTGCTGACTTTCCTATTGTGTGCGAATTTTTTGAGTTGTCTGCAGAGCAGCGACTGAGTCAACAAGTCAGCACGTTAAATGAACAAACAATAATCGCCTCATCTATGGTCAACAGCTCGGTTGCCGAGTGCTGCAAAGAAGGCATTGCAACTATTTCTCATCAGGTCAGCATTCAGCAAGCTGCCCAACAAATGAGTAAACTGGGGTATTCATCATTAGTCATCACGAATAATGAACGCCCAGTAGGTATTATTACCGACAAAGATATTCGTACTCGTTGTGTTGCACAGGGCTTGAGCTTTGAACAACCTGTTGAAGATATTATGACGGATAATATTGTCACTCTTACATCAGATGCCAGTGCTTTTGATGCTTTGATGTTAATGACAAGCAAAGAAATACATCATTTGCCGATCACCAAAGATAACAAGCTGTACGCGATGATAACCATTACGGATTTGATGAATTTTGAAAGCCAAAATGCGATTAATTTAACCCATATGATCCGCAAAGCACAAAATGTTGATGAGTTAATAAAATACTGCCAACTACTGCCTAAGCTGCAAGTTAAAATGACTTATCTTGGTACTACCGCCGAAAACATTGGCAAAAGTATCAGCGCGATAACGTCAGCGTTAACCGGTCGTTTAATCGAAATGGCGATTTCACAATTTGGCCAAGCACCAGTACCTTGGGCTTGGTTAGCGGCAGGGTCTCAAGCGCGGCGAGAGCAATATGTTCATTCTGATCAAGACAATGCAATAATTTTTGCCGACAGCGCCAGTGACGGAGATCGGCAATGGTTTTTTAACTTGGCGAAATTTGTTTCTGATCAACTGGCTAAATGTGGGTTTATTTATTGTCCTGGTAACATCATGGCAACCAATGAAAAGTGGTGTCAACCTCAGAATGTCTGGCATCGTTACTTTAACCAATGGGTTAACCAACCGAAACCTCAAGCATTGCTCAATAGCAGTATATTTTTTGATTTAACCACTATTTATGGTGATGAAAGCTTGTTAGCAGAGGTTAGGCAAAAAATGCTAGCGAAAACCCGCACCAATACGTTATTTCTTGCACACCTAACCCGCAATGCCTTGATGCTAAAACCACCGCTTGGCTTTTTCAAGGACTTTGTGTTGATTGCAAGCGGCGAGCACAAATCAACCTTAGATCTCAAACATACGGGTATTGCTCCTATCGTCGACTTAGCGCGAATTTATGCGTTAAGTGAAGGTATTGAAGCAACAAACACCATCGAAAGACTAAAACAAGCTAGTGGCAGTTCATCACTAACCTCTGCCTCAGCCAAAAATCTGATTGACGCCTATCAGTTTCTCGGTTTATTAAGAATGAAACATCAAGCACAACTATTGCAACAAGGAAAACAACCTAATAATTACCTCAACCCTAAGCAGCTATCGAAGCTGGAACGCGAACACTTAAAAGATGCGTTTAAAGTGATAAAAACCCTGCAAGATAGCCGACAATCGGTTTATTAGTGCCGGTATGACTCATTATCTCCCACTACTTCATTGGCTCAATGGTTATGAAGTTTCGCGTAAAAGGGCGTTAGCCAAAGCACCAGAAGGCGCATTAAAGCATTATTTATCAAGGCCTTTGCCCTCGCCAAAGCGTTTGATAGATACATTACCACTACTCGCCGTCGACTTTGAAACAACAGGACTAGACGCTATCAACGACAAATTGTTGAGTATTGGTTGTGTTTCAATAAACCAGAAAAAAATAGACCTAAGCTCCTGTTATCATCAAGTGATAAATACTCGACAGGCATTACAAGAGCGTAATGTGGTAATACATAAAATCACTGATCAACAGCAAGCCACAGGTTGTTCACTAAAGCATGCGATAGACTCCTTATTACATGCGCTGACAGGAAAAATCATGTTGGTGCACTTTGCCCGAATAGAACAGCAATTTTTAAAACAAGCCTGTATTGAACTTTATGGTATGGCACCACCTTTGGCGGTTGTTGATACCTTAGTGGTAGCACAGCGTCGCATGCACCGACGTGATATTGGCTATGATCCAAGCGCTTTACAATTGAGCAACCTGCGAGAACAGTATCATTTGCCCTATTATAGTGCCCACAATGCCCTCAACGACGCTATCGCCACGGCAGAGCTATATTTAGCGCAAACGGCTAATATGTCAAAGACTGCGACACTGTCAGATTTGCTCTACTAATCACTGGCAGTTAAGTACTCCGCCAAAATACCATACAACGCCGCTTTATCAATCGGCTTACCAATATGACCATTAAAGCCATTATTTAAATATTGCTCGACCTCATGTTTTAAAACATTCGCCGTAGCGGCGATAATAATGACGTCAGTATTATGTTTTCTTATCTGCTGACAAGCCTGATTACCATCCATTTCCGGCATTTGAATATCCATCAGGATCAAATCAGGAGCTAATTCCAACGTTTTATTGATGGCTTGCACGCCATTTTCAACCAAGACTAAATTAGCTTTGGTTACCTCGAGCATTTTCTTTAAAATGGTTTGGTTAACCCGATTATCTTCCGCCACCAGTATAGTGCGGTCGCTTAAATCCAAATTAAAGTGGGCTTTGTTAGTAATATCTTGTAACCGCTTTGACTTCTCTAAAGGAATCGTCACCAAAAATTCACTGCCGATCCCGAGTGAACTATTCACCGATATTTTACCCTTCATCAGGTTAATCAAGGTTTGGCAAATCGACATTCCAAGGCCTGTGCCACCATACTTTCGCGTTGTCGAAACATCCCCTTGTTCAAACTGATTGAAGAGTTTTTCAAGTGCGAGATCATCCATGCCAATACCAGTATCTTTGACACTGAAAATAAGCCCTTCACCGAGCTTATCTTCAACACAACGTAAGCTGACTTGACCTTGTTCGGTAAACTTCAATGCGTTTGATAATAAATTTAACAATATTTGCCGGATACGGGTAACATCACCAAGCCAATACTGGTGGACATGTTCATCAATTTCAAAGTTCAAGTTGACTTCTGACGGTTTCTTATAGGTATCGGTATATTCTTTTAATTCTTTTACTAATTCGGTTAAATCAAAAACGGTTTTATCAAGTTCAAGTTTACCTGCTTCTATCTTTGAAAAATCAAGGACATCATTAACGATATTTAATAAGTTTTGACTCGATGAAAGTGCATGGTCAACAAGTTCAGTCGCATTATCATTGAGTTGCTCTTGTTGAAGTAATTGCAATGACCCATAAATACCATTAAGGGGCGTTCTAATTTCGTGGCTGATATTGGCAACAAACAAACTCTTCGCCTTGTTGGCAACTTCCGCCAATTGCTTCGCCTGATTAAGCTGAGCATTCTTCTCATCCAAGGCTTTTAAATTTTCAGTCAAATCATCGTTGAGCTGCTTTAATTTGAGTGTTTTAAATTTGACACGCTTGCGCAACTGATAGTTAAAGCTCATGGTTATCATCAATAGTATTGCAACAATCAACACGCCATAAATCAATAACTGATAATTTAAAAAAGTCCCTTTTGTTAAATAATCTTCTAAGAAAAAGCCTTTTAGGGGCACATTTTGTTTGGCAAGTCCAACATCAACATAAATTTGGGCGATACGAAAAAAGCGATTTTGATAGGTTGTGCCAATAGGCATGGTTTGCGACTGAATCAAGGGTGCGGTTTTTTGGGCCTCAAATAGCAAAGAACTCAATTCTTTTTCACTATCGTACTTACTGATGATTAACTCTACGATTTCTTCTGGATGAGCTAAGGCATATTCCCAACCTCTAATACTTGCATCAACAAAGGCCTGCGCTCTTTCTGGGTTTTCTTCGACATACTCTTGAGTAGAAAAAATCAAATCGCCATAAAAATCAATCCCATAGCTTGCCGGGTCGATCAAAGTAACATCAATATTCTGACTCAAATAAAACTGCGGTTGATTAGTACTGTATACCGAAAAAGCATCGACATCTTCCTCTATCAACCGGTCATCGTTAAAGGTAAATGGCACATAAGTAAACTGATCTTGCCGGATACCTAAAGCGGCAAACATCGCGGTTATAGACGCGCCATCAATCGTTTTTTGATAGCTAACGCGCTTGCCAATTAAATCTTCAGCGGTTCTTATTCCTGACGATTTTAATGCCATTAATACTAAGGGACTGTGTTGAAAAATTGCCGATAATACGACGACAGGCTTTCCCTGCATACGTTGTAAGACAATACTCGAGTCAGCGATGCCAAAGGTAGCACGACGAGTTAACACATCTTGAACAGGGCTTGTTAACGGATTCCTTGCTCTGATTTCAACATTAAAACCCGCGTCTTGATAAAAGCCTTTTTCTTTCGCTGCATAGTAGCCGGCAAATTGGAATTGATGTTTCCACTTTAATTGCAACACCACTTCTTCGTTAGCAAAGGATGGCGGCAAGTAAGCAACAAACAATATCAATAATAGCGTTAAGTATTTGATAATAACCACTAGTAATCATTCGTTAGAGCGTTAATATTAATAGTATGTCAGTTGGGTATTTTCGCAACTAAACTGATGAGAAAATTACCTCTAGGATCTTTTGGTGCTCTCTATTGTAAACCTGTCTCTTAGTAGTGCAGCAGGCAATATAATAACTCAATAATGATAGGCTAAATTTACCACAGGTTTGTAAAAGAAAAAGCACCAATATCCGTTCGTCAATGGATATTGGTGCTTTGTCGCTGATAAATATCAAACCAATTCATCAACGTTTAGACTAAGTTCATATACGCTTTTGTCTACGCTGTTGCTTGTTCTTTTTTTAACATAACAAACAGTTGATCTTTTAAGCTTAACCTTTGTTTTTTAAGACCTTCTAAATACTCATCTGTCGTATTTTCAACGCCTTGTTCGATACGATGCACTTCATGATCAACCTGATGATACTCTTTAAATAACTTAGCAAAATGGTTGTCACTGGTTTTTAATTGATGAATTTCCTTCTCAAATTCCGGGAATTCGTGGTGTAAATCATGTTTCTCTATTGTCATGTTATTCTCCTAATTGGCGCAATTAATACAGGTATCGGTATAAGGCAATGCCATTAAACGCTCTTTACTGATGGTTTCCTGACACTGACAACAAATACCATAGTTGCCTTGTTCAATTCTTTGCAATGCATCACTGACTAACTTCAACTCAACTTTTGCCTCATGATGAATTTCATCGAGAACCTCATCATTCTCACGTTCTGTTGTTTGTTCAGAAAAATCAGCAGAACGCCCTTTTTTAAAATCTGCTTCTATCGCTGAAATACGAGTGACTAGCTGTTCTTTTTTATTTTCTAAGGTGGTTATTAATTCTTGAGCAGTCATGGCTATCTCCTTTAGATTTAGCGACATTATCGCCAGCTTCTTGCTACTAAGTATTGATCTAGCGCAAGGATGGCGCCAACTTTAGACAATAAAAAAGAGAGCCTAAGCTCTCTTTTTTATCCATTCCAGTCATGCTATTGACTAAATTGATACTCTTTCGGTGGTGTCGCACCCATTAAATGGGTAACAAAATAATCCCACCTTTTCCTCAACATAAACGATTCCATGGCAAAACCATGGCCTCGGTTAGGTAGCATTAACATATCAAAGTCTTTATTAGCGGCAATCAAGGCTTCAACCACCAATAACGTATTATAAGGCGGTACATTGGTATCTGTTGTGCCATGAACCAGCAACAATTTACCTTTTAAGTTTTTCGCAATAAGTTGATTTGCTTGGCTATCATAATTGGTGGTGTTGTCCTCGTGATTGATTAACATACCATGATATTTTTCGCCCCATTCATCCGCATAATTTCTATTGTCATGATTTCCTGCTTGCGAGACAGCCACTTTATAAAAATCAGGATATAGTAATAAAGCACGAGTTGAAGCAAACCCACCACCAGAGTGACCCCAAATGCCGACACGATCTAAATCCATCCATTGATGTTTTGTTGCCAGTTGTTTAATCGCTGCAACTTGATCAGGAATACCACTGTCCCCCATGTTGCCATAGTAAGCATTATGGAATGCTTTTGAACGACCAGGCGTGCCAAGTGCATCTATTTCAACCACAATAAAACCTAATTCGGCTAAGGCTTGGTGATCTCTACGAGCAGCCTGAAAATGACGGCCACGAATACTACCAACTTGAGGCCCTGGATATAAATAATTGACGACTGGATATTTTTTGCTGCTATCGAAGTTTGACGGCAAGAAATATAAACCATGAATGTCGTGTTCGCCATTACGATCTTTAACAACAAAATGGTGAGGCGCTCGCCAACCACTCGCGGTTAAAGCACTAATATCCATGCGCTCAAGCTCAATCGATTTGCCCGCATTAACACCGCGCAAGTAACTCACTTCAGGCTCAGTTGGTGTTGATACTTGGTCAATAAAGTACTGACCGTCAGGACTTAAGGTAATACGATGATGCTTTTTCTCAGGAGTCAGTAGCGTTAAATCAGAGCCATCTTTATTGACGCGATACAGAGAGTGATAATAAGGATCACTGCCCTCTCGTCCTGCACCAGTAAATACCAATTGCCCGTTAGCTTGATCAACATGCAAAAGCGCTATAACGGTCCAATCCCCTTGAGTGATTTGACGCTTAACTTTACCGGTATTGGCATCAATTAAGTACAAATGCCCCCAATTGCTGCGCTGCGAAAACCAGATAATTTCATTAGATTTATCTAAATAGTGCCAACTGATACCGGCAACACCCGACTCAAAAAATGCGTCAGTTTTTTCCGTAAACACTGTCTTTACTTGCCCCGTGGTTGCATCAGCAATTTTTAGCGTCGCACTTTTATGGTCTCGACTTGACGATACGAAAGCAAAACCCTGACTATCTTCAGCCCAATCTATGTCCAAAAGCTGACCATCTCGACCTGCAACATGATCGGTAATAGTAGAGCGGTGATCATCTGCAGCCATTTTCAAAGGGACGACTTTCCTTTGATCAACATCAATGACCACGCGATGAATTTTAAAAATATGCTCGTCACCGGGTAATGGGTATTTCCAGACATCAATCGTAGGATGACCAACGTTAGTTGACACTATTCCCATTTCACCTACATTACGGCTATCATGTTTAAATGTGGCGAGTTTGCTTGAATCAGGTGACCACTTAACCACTGGCTTATCGCTTCTTATCCAGCCGGCATTGTTAGTAGCATAACCAAAGTCCTTAATACCATCTTTGGTGAGTTGAGTTTCTTTATTGGTCGCCAACTCTCTCATCCATAAGTTGTGCTCACGAATAAATACCGCTTTCTTGCCATCGGGAGATAATTGTTCATTGTTATGCTCAATTAACTTACTTTCCTGACAAATGTAGCTCGAAAGGTTGCAACGATAATTAACACCACTAACCTTTACGCTAAGATATTGCTGGCTCATCTCTTCGATACGCTTGAATGGTAAAGCATTTCCATCAACTTGCGTTTCACTGACACGCGCTAAAGATTCAGCCAATTTTTGATGGTCAAAAGCTGCTACTTTCTTACCATTATCAGCACTTACCTTGTAAAAGCGATATCCTTGGGGAGTATTGCTACGGTAAATGACTGTGGCATCGCTATTCCACACAGGACGTTCTAACGTACCGACAACCAACTTGTCTACGTTTGAAGCAAGTCGTTGCTCTGCTCTTTGATAATCTGCTTGGCTAAGCGATTCTCCATTAGCATTAACAGCTAAAACCGTAAGTAACGGCGTAAGCCAGTAGTGTTTCCTCATGACATAACCCTATTTTATTGAAGTTATTTTATTAAGGCGTATTAATCTTTTGCGGTTTAAATAGCCTCTAAAAATCAACACACCCTAAATGATTAAAAATACTTATCGCAATATTAGCATCAAGTTTACTGGATTACGCGCATTGTCAAAGTGATTATCGTTTAAGTCACTAAGTTCAGCGATAAAACTCCTGTTATCTGCTAAAGCGTGTTGATCTTTGCGGTACAAATTTTGTTCGAATTAAACGTGATTTAATCGAGGCGTAGCGAATACAGTATGGTTATTCTATACAAATGAGTAACAACAAGGAGTAAATCACGTTTAAACAAATCCTAAGGACAGCGCCCATTTGAAATTTCTACTTCGTTATTGCCTATTTATGGGGAATAACCACATGACATAGGCTCTGTCTTGTATAAACTTCAAATGAACTGCTGCAAAAATGTACATCAAAGATCAACACGCTCTAATCTCGAGGCATTTATTCGACTAAAGTCTAATGCCAAAACCCCCATTCTTAGACTTAGGTCTAATTTCTCATTGGGTTCGTTATGACTAAGTTAGTAGAAGACTAATAACTATAATTAAAAAAATATAGCCTCAGAATCCTTAGCAGTCTTTCTAGGCTAACCAGATCAAATGGGGATACGAGAATGTTCAACAAAAAACACACATTGCTTGCTGCAAGCGTTTTGCTGCTATCGAGTCAGGCTCAAGCAGGCTATTCAATACAAATCAATGATCAAGACACCATAACCTTTGGTGGATATCTGCAGGGTGATGTCCGTTATGTCGATGGTAACGTCAATTCCTACTTAGGTGACTTTTGGATCGGTAACGCCGCAGAAGGAGACATCTCAAGTGTTAAGTTTTCGGTGGCCTCATCTCGTTTAAATACCAAGTATACGCACGGTGATATTACTGGCTTTGTTGAGTTGGACTTTTACACTGGAGAAGGAAATCAAATACTCACTAACTCAATTGGCCCTCGCATGCGCCATGCGTTTATAAAATATAAAAACTGGACGGTAGGCCAAACCTGGTCGACGTTTATGAATACCAGTGCTTTGGCAGAGGCTGCTGATTTTGGTGGACCATTAGTCGCTTCAGCGTTTGTTCGCCAAACCCAAATTAGATACACCAATGGAAATTTCCAATTCGCTATTGAAAACCCAGAGTCGTATGGTGGTGATCCTAGTCAAGATTCGCTACCCGATATGGTCGGTAAATACACTTTCAAAGGTGATTGGGGTAACGTCGCGGTTTCAGCTGTTGCTAGACAACTCAATACTCTAGGTGGTGAAAGTGAATCTGCTTTGGGTTATGGTGTCTCAGGCCGTATTAATACTTTTGGTAAAGATGATCTACGCTTCGCTATCCACGGTGGCAATATTGGTCGCTATGTTGGCGCCGCTGCATCAACTGACTTAGTCGGTGAAGAAGTAGAAGATAGCACATCCATTATGGTTTCTTATCGTCATTTCTGGACGGAAACCTTACGTAGTAACTTTTTCTATGGTAACACCGAAACCGATAAATCTGACCGTGATCGCACGCATTGGGGGGTCAATATTTTTCAAAACATCACCAAAGAACTGTCTTATGGTGTCGAATTTGGCAATTATGAAGTTGCCGATTTAGATCTTGATTCTGACTATGCTCAATTGTCAATAAAATACGTTTTGTAATCGGTTCATTGCGTTAGTTGGCCAATATGATGGCTATGTTAGGGGAAGTTTATCTTCCCCTTTTTTTAGAGCGTGTTGATATGGTTTCAATACTAGCACTGACTGCTAACGATAGAGCGACAAACTTCTTAACCATATCCACCGTACACTTGCCTTGAAGACTCAGGTAAATAAAGTCTTAAATTAATTTATATTATAATAATCATTCGCATTTACCCAACTTATCGATAATAATTGCAATTATGTTGATGTTTATTAGATAAAAATTATCACTGCAAGGCTGCATAAATGACCCAAACAAGCTCATCAAAAGAAGTCACTTTTTCCTCTAGCGAACAATTAGTATCAACCACCGACTTACAAGGTGATATCACCTACGCCAATGACAACTTTTGCCGTATCGCTGGCTATACTAGAGAAGAACTTATCGGTCAGCATCACAATATTGTTCGTCACCCTGATATGCCAAAAGCGGCATTTGCTGATTTGTGGCAAAAACTTAAACGTGGTGATTCATGGCGAGGAATGGTTAAGAATCGCTGTAAGAATGGTGATTATTACTGGGTTGATGCTTATGTGACCCCATTATATGCTGGTGACAAAATTGTTGGTTATCAGTCAGTTCGCGTTGCCCCAAGCAATGAACAAAAACAAGCAGCAGAGCAACTTTATCAGGCCATTAACCAAGGTAAACCACTACGAGAGTTTTCTGCTAACCTCTCTCTTAAAAGAATCATTGCTGCGCTATTAGTGATGCTCACGACATTATTGGCGTTTGTCTTACATGGCTTTTTCGCCGCTTTAGGTTTATTGGTATTAGTGGCGTTATTGGTCATTATATTTGCAGAGGAAATGATCACACTTCCTAGCGAGCTAGCGTCTATCGATAATAAATATGAGAGCCCATCTCGACTGATTTTTGCTGGTAAAGGGTTGGCGGCAAAGTTACGTTATCCCTATCTCATGCAGCAAGCTAAAGTCAGAACCATTTTAGGGCGCAGCAGAGACTCAGGGGCAATACTTGCCCAACTTGCTGATGAACTAAATCAAACCGCACAACAGACACTTGACGGATTATTTGAAGAAAATAACCAATTAGGTCAATTAGCGACAGCGATCACCGAGATGAGTGCAACGATTGGAGAAGTGAGCCAAAATACCAATGAAGCTCATGACAAAGTCACTGAGATTGTTGGCCAATGCGACCAAACGAATACCTTAATCAACACCACGCAAGGCAAGATCACCAAGTTATCCTCGAGTGTCGAAAATGCTGCTGCCAGTGCTGAAGCCTTAGTGGATGATGCCACCAAAATTGCCACGATAATGAGTGAGATTCAAGGGATCGCTGACCAAACAAACTTATTAGCACTGAATGCCGCCATTGAAGCGGCTCGCGCTGGTGAACAAGGTCGCGGTTTTGCTGTGGTCGCCGATGAAGTTCGCACGCTAGCGGGTAGAACCCAAAGCGCTACAGAGCATATTCAAGGGTCTGTGGTTGATTTGCAAAACACCTTGAAAAAGTGGAGTGATGTAATGCTACTTAGTCGCGATGATGCCAATCATTGTGTCCAAGATACTCATCAAGCTCAGGAGAGCATGGCAACCATCAAAACCATGGTCGACGAAATTAGCGGCATTACGGCACAGATCGCTACAGCGACAGAAGAGCAAAGTGTCGTTGCCGATCAGGTTAGCCAAAGTATTCATGCCATTGATGATATTGCTAAAAACAATACCGCTAGCGCAGAAGCTGTTAGCCATAATGGTGAGAAAGTTAAAGAGAATGCCGATGGCTTAGAAGAGCTTGCCTCAACTTTTAGAGGTTAACTTCGCTGGCGATAAATACCAGCTGATTTTAAATAGGCTTCAAACGATAGACAATAGTAAGTGTCAGTAGGGTATCCCCTACTGACATCATGCCTTAAGGTTGAGCGAAAAATGTTAGCCCGCCAGAGCCAACCATCACATCAAAATGGTTTCTCAAATAGTCATCTTCACCCGGACAATTATTCACTAGCGCATGCAATACTAAAGTGCCCATCACTAAGTCTTCATAATCGCCAGTGCCGGCAACAAAATTGATCTGTTCAACCCCTGTTAACGGTATACCCGCTGAACAAAAGCCATCGCCTTGCTGTGGAATCAAAAAATCGCCTTGAGAATACAGCGTCCCGGTTTTTTCATCATTAACTAAAGTGTGAGATAAGGTCATCGTACCCATGTCCATCACCCCAGTATATTCACCACGGATCACCAAACGTTTTCTAATCCGCTTTTTTTCTTGCTCGGATAGGTCACTCCACCCTTCGCGGTGTAGGACGACACTATAGCGTCCGACTTGACGTGGCGCCTCCCCTAAAGATATTCGACTGACTTCTCGAGAAAAGCTATGACCAGATACCGGTACATAGGTACCATCAAGCACACCAGAATTTTGTCCTGCGGTCGCTTGAAAAGCTCCTAGTGATAAACACAACCCGATAGAATAGATGAATGATTTTTTCATCGTGATAACTCCTTGTTAAAACTATTTTAATTCAGCCTGCTTCCTAAAATTGCAGTGCGTCGATACTGTAAAAGAATTTCAATGAAGAAACAAAATCTTTTAATCAAAAGGCTGGTATTGTTTTTTAATTTTAGCGTGTTAACTGACAAAACAGTTCGAGCTTGTCAGGAAAGTGATAACCTCACAAATCTCTTTGCTGGACGATTGCATAGATTCAGGAAGTAGAGCGACTCAGGAGACAAAGCCGAGAATGACGACAACGGCATCAATGTGCTTTGTTCACACAATCCTGAGATAGCTCTGAATTGGTTAACTATTTATTGCTATTAGTATTACTTTTTCAGTTTTGCAAAGGCATCAGCAAACGCATTACCCATCGCAGCATTATTAGGTGCTTTAGGCTTACTCTGTTGGCCTCTCGTTTTAGGCTGAGCATTATGCTTGGCTGGCGCTTTAGCTACGTTAGCTTTAGGTTTAGCCGCTGTTGGTTCATCTAATCGCATGGTTAGACTAATACGCTTGCGTTTCACATCAACTTCCGTGACCTTCACTTTAACAATATCACCTGCTTTAACCACTTCACGCGGGTCACTGACAAATTTATTAGTTAATGAAGAAATATGTACTAAGCCATCTTGATGAACACCAATATCAACAAATGCACCAAAGTTTGCAACATTGGAAATCACTCCCTCTAATATCATACCTTCAGATAAATCTTCAATACTATTAACACCTTCTTTAAAGCTCGCGGTTTTAAACTCTGGACGCGGATCGCGCCCTGGTTTTTCTAATTCATTGACGACATCGCTAACCGTTAGCACGCCAAAATCGTCATCAATTAGTTGACTTTTATCGACTGTCGCTAACAATTCTTTTTGTCCAAGCAATTGATCTAGCTCGCGGTTTAATTGGCGAATAATCTTTTCAACGATAGGGTACGTTTCTGGGTGAACACCAGAGGCATCAAGTGGGTTTTCTCCATCACGGATACGTAAGAAGCCAGCCGCTTGCTCGAACGCTTTAGGACCGATACGTGGTACATGTTGTAATTGTTCCCTCAACGTGAAACGACCATGCTGATCACGATATTGTACTAAGTTTTGCGCCATGGTTTTACTTAAGCCGGCAACGCGTGCTAATAATGCTGGCGAGGCACTGTTAACATCGACGCCAACGGCATTTACGCAATCTTCAATGACATTATCAAGTGCTTGAGTTAGCTTACTTTGGTTAACGTCGTGCTGGTACTGTCCAACGCCAATGGCTTTGGCATCAATTTTCACTAATTCTGCTAGTGGGTCTTGAAGACGTCTGGCAATAGAAACCGCGCCACGCAGAGAAACATCCAACTCTGGAAATTCATTCGCAGCAAGTTCGGAAGCCGAGTAGACCGAGGCGCCCGCTTCACTGACAATCAATCGCGTTGGCTTATTGGCTTCAAGTTCTGAAATCGCTTCGGCAACTAACTTGTCTGACTCTCGTGAGCCGGTGCCATTACCAATCGCAATCAGCTCCACTTTATGTTGTTTACATAAATTAACGATAGTGCGTTTTGATTTTTCCCAATTATTTTGCGGTGCATGAGGAAAAATCGTCAAGGTTTGCAGCAACTTGCCAGTCTCATCAACCACCGCTAATTTACAACCCGTTCTTAATCCAGGATCTAGGCCAAGGGTTACCTTTGCACCAGCGGGGGCAGCAAGTAATAAATCTTTTAAATTTTCAGCAAAGACTTTAATAGACTCTTGCTCGGCACGCTCTCTAAGTTGCCCAAGCAATTCTGTTTCTAAGCTAGTTAACAATTTCGTCTTCCATGCTCGACGAATCACTTTAGTTAAAAAGCTTGCTGCCGGTTGAGCACTTAGATTAAATCGATAGTGATCATGAATAATTTGCTCACCGCTACTATAGGCATTCGCGTCTTGTCCTGGATCCGCCTCTATCGATAAACGCAAAAAGCCTTCATTTCTTCCACGTAACATCGCTAATGCTCGGTGAGCGGGTACTTTAATCAGCAATTCACTGTGGTTAAAATAGTCTTTATACTTTTGCGCCGCTGCGTCTTTTTCATTAACGACGACACCACGAATATGACCATTCTTACGCAAATGATTTCTGAGCTTTTGCAACAATTCAGCGTCTTCGGCCATACGTTCCATTATTATAGCGCTGACGCCATCAAGCACTTCTTTAACGTCATTGATACCCTGTTCAGGGTTAATAAAATCGCTAGCGAGTAGCTCGGGATCCACTTGCAAATCTGCAACAATACTATCGGCTAAGGGCAACAACCCTGCTAAAATCGCCTGTTGACCTTTAGTTTTCCGTTTAGGTTTATAGGGTAAATATAAGTCTTCTAAGCGGGTTTTATTATCTGCCGCATTAATTTTTTCAGCGAGTTCAGGCGTTAATTTTTGCTGTTGCTCGATATTGGCTAAAATAACCGCGCGACGTTCATTGAGTTCTCGCAAATAACTAAGACGTTGTTCTAAAACACGTAAGTGGCCATCATCTAAGCCTTGGGTAACTTCTTTGCGATATCGAGCAATAAATGGAACCGTTGCCCCGTCATCGAGGAGCTTGATTGCAGCATTAATTTGAGATGTTTTAACGTTAAGTTCTAGAGCGATTTGCTCAGCAATTGCGGTCATTTATTTTTCCCACTCGCGAATGACAAATTTTTCAGGCGCATAGTATAACGTGTTAATGAACGAATGATGATAGTATTTATGTGAATTTTGTTAAGTGCTTTTACTAGGGCGTGTTGAGCTTTTCCGGCTAAATTTCGTTCGTGCTAACAGCATTTGATCACGACATTGGTAACTTAATGAAAAAGCTTTACATTCATCAATTGTCGCTTAGGCTTTATGCTATCGAATAAACGAAGGGTAAGATTATGAAAATAGGTCAAGTCAGTAAACAAACCAACCTAGGTATTCATACCATTCGTTACTACGAAAAACAGGGACTGATAAAGCGACCTGATATTGATGACAGTGGCCACAGAAATTATAGTATTCAAGATGTCGACCTGTTGAATTGGATTGCCTGTATGAAAAACGCGGGCATGCCATTAAGTCAGATTCAGCACTATGCACAAGCTTATTATCAAGATGATCAAGAAAAGTGTATGGCGTTTCTTCAACAACACCTAGCCCAACTTGAACAAAAAAAGCAAGATATTGAGCATTACCTCAAAGTAACCAATGAAAAAATCGCGCGATTAAAAAAGTCCTTGACCTAGAGTATGGTCTAGCTAATTACCATAGATCTCACGTTAACCAACTCAACACACTAACGGAGATAAATGATGATCCTCAACGTACCTATTGTTAACGCTTTTATCGATGGAAAAACGGGTGGAAATCCAGCCGGCGTTATTCTAGATAGCGACAAATTTACTCAAGCACAAAAGCAATTACTGGCAAAAGAAATTGGCCTTTCTGAAACCGCTTTTGTATCACGCTCGACCAAGGCTGACTACAAGCTTGAATTCTTTACACCGGAAAAACAAATCGCGCATTGTGGTCACGCCACAATCGCTGCTTTTAGTTATTTATCGCAGCAAGGGTTACTTGCAACTCCCAACAGCTCAAAAGAAACCATTGATGGCATTCGACAAATCCAGTTGAAAGAAAACAAAGCATTTATGGAGCAATTGCCACCTAAATACCGAGATGTAGATGAAAGTTTAGATGAAATCTACCAGACGCTCGGAATAACTAAAGAACACGGTATTGGCGAACCAAAAATTGTTAATACCGGCAATAGTTTCTTAGTGATCGGTGTTGACAATATCCTGACATTACAAAGGCTAACACCTGATTTCGAAGCAATTGCTGCTTATTCAGAAAAATATAACCTCATTGGTTTTTATGTTTTTACGTTAGAAACCAATATAGCAAATAGAACTGCATCCACCCGTATGTTTGCACCTAGCTATGGTATACAAGAAGAATCAGCAACTGGCATGGCAGCAGGCCCACTCGCTTGCTATCTATTTGATCAGCTCGCCATAGATCAACCTGATATGTGCATTGAACAAGGTTATGCAATGACACCGCCATCACCTAGCGTTATTCAAGTATCGCTAAAACTTACTAATAGAAAAATTGTCTCGTTGACTGCGGGAGGCATTGGTCAAGCAACTCGCTATGTCGACGTCGAAATATAAATCGATATCCAACTTATATTTCGATAATTCTAGAAATGTATTGACAGTGGCGATGAAGTCATCTAACATCGCCACCATGAACATAGATAAAGCCGCGAATCAACTCGCAGAATTGGGTCATAAAACTCGATTAGAAATATATAGAACGCTTGTTAAAGCAGGGCAAGAAGGTTTACCTGTATCTGCGATACAAGAAAAGCTCGATGTACCAGGCTCTACTCTGTCACATCATATTTCTCGCTTAGTTCAAGTAGGCCTTGTATCACAAACACGTGAAGGAAGAGTGTTGCGATGTAACGCCCAGTATCAGGAGCTAGACAACTTAATCGCATTTCTTTCTGAAGAGTGCTGCCAAGGCTGTTAAAGCTTTTTTTTAATCTTATATTTCGAATATTCTAGAAATATAAAATTGGAGTAGAAAAAATGAGTTCATCTCTACAAACAACTGATGTGGTATCTCAGTTTATCTCAACGATACCTGTGTCAACAGCAACCCAAGAAGCGATCAGCTTTTTTATTGGCACCTTTGCCGAACTTGCGTTGTTATTCGTTGGTATTAGTTTTATTGTCAGCTTAATCAACCATTATTTACCTGCAGAAAAAATCCAGGCAATTCTATCGGGTAGTCGTGGTTATGGCGCTGCTATCGCGCTGGGCGCAGTGACACCATTTTGCAGTTGCTCTACGCTACCAATGACTGTCGGTCTATTAAAAGCACGCGCTTCTTTTGGACCAGTAATGGCTTTTTTGTTTACCTCCCCCCTAGTGAATCCGTTTATTATCGCACTTTTTTGGGTAACCTTTGGCGCCCAAATCACACTGCTATACAGCATATTTGCTATTACCATGTCTGGCGTATGTGGTGCAGTATTAGCTCACTTTAATTTTGAGCGTTTTATCAAACACGAAAGCCTTGGCATAAGTAATCAGTGTAATGACTCAAATGCTGCCAAAACTTCATGTGAACCACAAAGCTGCACACCAAGTTCAACTGTCAGCAACATAAGCACGGACTCGTGTTGTTCGCCAACAGATACGGCTAATGCAGAAACTTCAAATTGCTGTGAAACAGAGCCAAAATATCAATCAAATCATACCTTTTACAGCTTGGTAAAAGGCGCGTTTAACGAGTTAAAAACCATGCTGCCATACATGGTGATTGGTGTTGCCATTGGGGCTGTATTGCATGGCTATGTACCTGCCCAGTTATTTACCTCTTTTGCTAATACAAGCTTAATGTTGTTAATTCCGATGTCAGCGATTATCGGCGTATTTCTGTATGTTAGAGCTTCAACGATGGTGCCTATTGCCGCATCACTAATCGCTAAAGGTATGAGTGTTGGTGCGGTGATGTCTTTAACCATAGCCGGCGCTGGTGCCAGCCTTCCAGAGATGGTGATGTTAAAGCGCTTGTTTCACTGGCCATTGCTACTTGCTTTTATCACCTCAGTATTTTTAACCGCCTGCTTTACTGGCTTTGTTATCGAATTACTAAACGTAGGAGTAACCTTATAATGATCACCATTAGTTCAAATTTTGAAGGTGGCGCTATTGAAGTTGTTGAAGCTGACAGCGCAAGTAACATTATCGTTAACATTAAAAAGGATAATCAAGCCTGTACCCGACAATGGTTCTATTTTTCAGTATCAACACAGCAGGCTGAACAACAACATATTACTATCCGTAATGCCAGTGAAGTTTCGTTTTCAAAAGCGTGGCAAGATTACCAGGCATTTGCTTCTTACGACAACCAAAGTTGGTTTCGAGTAACTACTAGTTTTGATGGTGATAAGTTACACCTTAATCTTTTAGCTGAGCGCTCGACCGTCTATTACGCATACTTTGTACCGTATCCTTTGACTAGGCAAAAGCAATTAGTTGATTCTATCAAGCGCTCCCCTTTGGTGAGCTCAATACCGCTTCCGAACTCGCCTTTAGGGCAAACGATGGAAATATTAAGGTTTGGTAAACCAAGTCAATCGACAAAAAACGTTTGGATTATTGCACGGCAGCATCCTGGTGAAACAATGGCACAATGGGTGATAGAAGGCAGCATTAATGCCTTGCTTGACAATACCCCGTTAACAGAAAGTCAACATGAGTATGTGTTTTATCTCGTTGCCAATATGAATCCGGATGGTACCTTATTAGGTAATCACCGCACTAACGCACTAGGCAAAAACTTAAATCGTTGTTGGGACGAAGCATGTGCCGAGCAATGCCCAGAAGTATTTTATGTGCAAAAGGCAATGGCGGAGATTGGCGTTGATTTCTTTTTCGATCTTCATGGCGATGAAGAAATTCCCTACAACTTCATCATGTCCAAAGGTCATGATGAAAGCGCACAGTCGGTTAAACAAGAGCTTGCCAAGCGCTCAGCAAACTTTCAAACAGAATATGACTACAATAGTTTTCAAACAGGTTGTGGTACGAGTTGCTGTAGCGCTAATAAAAGCAAAGCAAAAACAGCTACAGGTTATGTTACCGAGCACTTTAACGTGCCATCTTTGCTATTAGAAGCTTCATTCAAGCCGTTACAAAATTCTGGAGCTAGCGAGACATGGGACCACCTCGAATGCATCAAGCTTGGAGAGCAACTGATCAATACGGTTTTTCAAGTGCCTAATACGTTAGCGTCTCACAACAATGAAAGTTCAGGCAAATGTGGTTGTAGCTAGTGCTAGTATACCCTGTTAGGCTTAGCCATTGATTAAGAAAAAGCGCATTTCATCATGCGCTTTTTCGATAATTATCAATAGTAAACAAGGTGTTAAAGCCAAGTTTTTGATACAAAGGCAAGCCGAGTTTTGAAGCCTGCAACACGATGTGTTCTGCATCAGATACCAACGCCTGCTCAAATAGTCTCAGCATTAGTTGATATGCAACGCCTTTTCCTTGCCAAGCAGGGGCAACAGCAACTTGATGAACCCCTAAATAACTTCCTGTTTGAAAAAATAAGGCGGTTCCTACATATTGACCCTCTTTAGCTGCTAAATAAACGTTAACGTCATCCCGCTCAAGTAAGATCTGTATAGCACCTTCATCAATCGCATAATTAAAGGCACTGCTAGCAATATCTTTCCAAATAGCGAGATTCTCTTTAGTAACTACTCGCTCAATAGATATGTCTTGTTGTTCAAGTCTGTGCTGTTGACGCCAAGCATTTCTCGGTAATTGCATCGCCGTTTGAGAAAAGCCAATTTGCCAATCATCATTAAGAAGCTTTTGCGCTAATGCTAAATGTGATGGCTCTAGTGAGGGCCACAACGGACAAATAATGCCCGCTTGTCGCCTAGATTGCTCAGCTAATAGGGTATCTAAAACATCACCGGCATTGCTTGAGGAAGCAAACCAGCTTCGATGTGGCCAGCTACTATTAACATTTACACTTTGCTTTACACCAATTGGCAAGGACTTGAAGCCATACAATTGCCACAACGCGATCAAGTTACTAAGATTGGCTTGCTTATGATCCATAGTTAGATTTTCCATTCATTAAAATAACACCAACAATTAAGGCGACAATTCCACATAATTTTTGCCCGTTTAACGGGGTAGTGGGCAAACTAAGCCAACCAAAATGACTGGTCAGCGCTGCTGCTAACATTTGACCTGTTAATGCATATGACATCATCGCGCCACCCCCCATTTTTGGGATTAAATAGTAAAACAAGCCAACCCCCAGAGCGCTTAGTGCCCCTCCTGAAAACCAAAAGTAAATAGGGATATTCTTTACTTGTTGAACATCAGGGTAATGTTTAGTGGTCACCAACAGCATACCAATAGAAAATACACAAGCGGTAAAAAAAGCTATTGCGGTGCCTAGCATAGAGTTTTTTAATAACACCCCTAACTGCGCATTTAGATTGGCTTGAATCGCGATCGCTGCGCCAGCAAGAAATGCCAGTAACATCAGTAGATTCATCCTAGACCTCAATAATTAATTCTTCACGATCAACACGTATTTTTGTAGCCTGTGCGGATTTGTCATGCAAAGCTCGGTAGCCAATAGGGCAAATAGCGGTGGTGGTTAGCCCTTTGTCAGCTAAGTTTAGTACCTGATCATAGCCGCTACTATCGATACCTGTCATAGGACAGCAGTCAATTTGCAACAACGCTGCGCAAGTTAACACATTTCCAAGGGCAATATAGGCTTGTTGATGTGACCACTGCTGTTTTTGCTCTGCTTTCATAGCAGAAAATACCGATAAGAGATATTGACGATAATCTTCTAATTGCTGTTGCGTTCGGTCAGATAGCTCTGCCGTTTTTTCGATGTAGCGATCAATTAAGTGCTCATCAACAATGGTTTTAGCCGCAAATACCAATAGATGTGAGCAATGGAGCACTTTATCTTGTTGAAATGAGTGACTTAACAATTGCTCTCGGATAACTTTTGATTCGATGACCAGAAGCGAATATGGCTGCAACCCATAAGATGATGGTGTCAAACGAGCGGCTTCAAGTAGCGTTGTTAACATCTCATCAGTAACTTTTCTTTCCGAAAATTGTTTAACGGCATAGCGCCAATTCAGTGCATTTAACAATTCTTGATGGTCTATCTTCATTTTATTTCGTCCATTTAATTCAAGATGAACGTAATGTAATCAGTCACGTTTAGGTAATCATTTACATAGGTTGATTTAGAGCAGTTTTTTTCGAATACGGCTTAACTGAGTTGGTGTAATGCCTAAATGCGAGGCGATATGGTACTGCGGAATACGAGTACTCAACATTGGAAACCTTTCGACAAACTTTTGATAGCGTTGACTAGCGTCTTGCTGAACAATTTCTATTTCACGAGCATCCTTTGCCAGCAACCAATTCTTTTCCAGATAATTGATTTGAAAACGCTTAAAGTCATCATATTGTTCGATAAGTTGTCTAAAACTCGCAAAATTAATATCAATGATGATGCATGGTTCAAGTGCTTCAAAACCAACTTTTGAAGGCATAGCGGTTAACAAGGATGTCATCGACCCGGGAAACTTATCTTCATCGAAGAAATTTTTATTGTATTCATTCCCTTTTTCATCACAAACAAAACAACGCACCAATCCCTGATATAAATAACTAAAATATTGTGGAAGTTCACCGACACTGCATAGCATTGTGCCTTTAGGCACCTCACGATAACGGGTGATCAGTAAAAACGTTTGCCAAGCAGACTCACTGATACTGGCATATGCCACCATGGCTTTTTTCAACGACTGGTACGCGAGTTGTTCTTTAATTGCTAACAATAATCATTACCTTCAAGCTAAACACCTAAACAGGCCCTTTTTTAACCAGTGCTGAGGGCCATCACCAAGCCATTGACAAAAAATAGCATCCATTAGTGGTTTTTCATCGATATTCACAATATAAACTTGTGCAGAGACAATATCATGTTTATCACTGCCTAACGCTAATAGGTTGTTTTCTATTGTTGTTAATGTCGCTTTGGTCTGGCCAACGATATCTAAAGTGGTATCGCCAGCAGTTGCCACTGTCCAAACTAAGTCTTGATAAGCCGATGATGTACTTCGCCCCTGGTAAATACCTGCTATTCTCTCTATTGTAGCCATAAATCCTTTACGCGCTGGGGTCGTCCTTACTTAACCTTAAACAAGCTTATTCTTTTTCATATTCAATAGAATTAATAAACCAGTATTTTTCACCATCAGGGGTTTTGACCAACACTTCATCATCAACTTCTTTTTTTAATAAAGCCCTCGCCATGGGAGAATCGATTGAAATATAGTCTTTTTGATCTCCGTAAATTTCTTCAGGGCCGACAATACGAAACTTTTTGACATCGCCAGCCTCATTTTCAATTTCAACCCAAGCGCCAAAAAATACCCGCCCTTCTTGCTGTGGCGAATAATCAACCACTTTTAAATCTGGTAGCAATTTACGTAAATAATGGACTCGTCGGTCAATTTGTCTGAGCAAACGCTTATTAAACGTATAATCAGCATTCTCAGAGCGATCCCCTAAACTTGCCGCCCAAGATACGATTTTAGTGATTTCGGGGCGTTTTTCTCGCCAAAGGTGGTCGTGCTCCTGTTGAAGCTTCAAGTAACCTTTGCGCGTAATAATTTTGGTTTTCAACAGACTGCCTATCTTGGTTTCATCAAAAACTTCAATGCATTTTACCCCTTAGTACTCAACAGTGCCAAGCTTTGTTATCAATGAAAAAAAGCTGATAAGAAATATATCGTTAACTGAATAATTAAAGACCTCGTTATAGAAACGCTTGACCACATCAGTGTATTAATACAATAATACACCTAACAAGTTAACCTGTTAGGTAGTACGACCTAAAATCAAAAGGACATCTTCGCAATGGCATTCGATGCTAACGCTACTTTCTCGATAAATGCGTCGTCGGCAATTCCGATTTATCGACAACTCATTGATCAAATAAAACAAGCGATTAGAGCAGGTTTACTAAATGCTGGAGAGCAAGCCCCGTCGGTAAGAGTACTGGCAAAATCCCTTGGCATTAACCCGATGACAATATCCAAAGCCTACAATCAACTCGAGCTTGAAGGGGTGCTAATTCGTCATCGAGGCGTAGGTATGATTGTCGCAGAACAGGAAAGATTTAAGCCTTCACTGAGGTTAGAGCAAGCGTTAATTAGCTATGTTCACTCGGCTCGCAAAGAATCATTAACTAACGAGCAAATATTAGCCCAAGTGCAACAGTATCTGTCATTACAAACAAAAGAGTAACTAGCATGACTAAACCGATTATTAATATTCAAAGCCTTACCAAAAATTATGCTGATAAGACTATTTTAAACAACCTGAATTGGGCGATACAGCCAGGTGAAATAGTTGCTCTACTAGGACATAACGGTGCGGGAAAAACCACCTTGTTGGAATCGATTATGAACCTAAAAACCGCTACGTCTGGAGAGGTCAATATTTTTGATAACACCTGGCAAACCTTAACAGCAAAACAACGACAAAAAATAGCCTTTGTCGCTCAAGATACTCACGGGTTTGACTGGATGTCAATTTCCGCCTATCTGAACTACCTCGGTAGCTTTTATGATCAATGGAATGCATCTTATGCCACTCAGCTTTGTCAAAAATGGCGGCTTGACCCCTCAAAGGTGATAAGTGCACTCTCAGGTGGTCAGCGTCAAGTACTCAGAATAGTGCAAGCTTTGTCAACTCAACCTGATGTACTGATTTTAGATGAGCCTGTTGCTCACTTAGACCCAAATATGCGACGTTCTTTTCTCACTGAACTCGCTGAACTTTGTGCTGATAATGGTACGACGGTTATCTTTTCCAGTCACATTATTTCAGATTTAGAACGCATCGCTAGCCGTGTTGCCTTGCTCAATAATGGCACCATCGCCTGCGATTATCCGCTTGACGAACTTAAAGAAGGTATTGGCCAAATTCGATTAACCAGCAAAGATCCTCAAATCGATATAAAAACATTACCGCTGGAGATGATTTCTGATGCAGTGATCACAGACAGTTCGGCGTTTGGAAAGTTGCTCTCGCCAATAACGGAACAATCAATGCAACAGTGGCAAGCCATGGGACTAGAAATAGAATTATTACCAATTTCTTTAGAAGACTGGTATTTAGCGATGACCCATCATGGAGAATTCGATGCATAGAGAATATCAAACACTAAAACACCTACTGGGTTTTTCTTGGCTAACCAGTTCATTAATCGTTGTTTTATTATTGGTTTTTCAGTATTTGCTAACAACGTCTGTTGAAAATTGGCACGTTAGCGCAGAGTTGATGAAAACCCCAATGATGATGGCCTCAGTCGTATGCAGTTTTATGGGGATGTTTTTAGGAGCTGCATTACGCGTTTTTCGCGGTCATTACCTCTGGCAAGTCAATAACTCATACAGGCGCCATTTAGCTAGCAATGCACTCTTCATATTACTGGCGATAAACCTAAGCTTTCTTTGGCCATTACTGATAAACATTAGTGCCAATACCATTGCTGTATTTATCCCTTTTTGCGTTGGACTATGCGCCCTAAATCTAACCTTTGCAGATAAAGTGACCGCGCGATTATTATGGCCACTTGTACCTGCAATCCTTTATCAGTTGCAAAAACTTCACATCGATTTTAACTATCTGATTATTTTGCTGTACATCATTGGTAGCTATTTGAGCATCCATTTGTTTAGTCGAAAAGGATATAGCACCAAACACTCAACGTTAGCGCCTGAAAACACCAATACCTCAGATATTGCACTAGTTAATGTTATCAATAAAATTAACACTTTGATTGGTGGTGCTATTAAGGACAAGTTGATGAATAGTAACGCTGACTTAAGTTGGGCGCTGACAGACCCGCTAAATCGAATTGGCCTTTACGCGGTAGCCCATAGCCTTGCATTGGTCATCTTTTTGTTTCTTTTAGGTGGTCAAACAACAAACGCTTATGAAAACTTAGTACTGCTTTTCGTCGCAATGACGCCATTATCTGTAATCCTCCATGCAAGGAAGCATATAAAACAATTAAGAACCATTGCCCACTTATATACTGGCAAAAACTTTGTCGGTTTTAAACAAGCTGTTTTATCTGCGATGTACCGTTTAATTGTATTTGATTGCGCCGTTTTGCTTGGGTTTGCTTTCTTAGGCGTTCATTTATTAGGATATAATGTTTCGCTCACCTTTATGGTTGTAATTGCATTATCAGTAATAATCGCTTTGGTAATTGTTCCGTTGTTTATCTTATTGAACTGGCACAAAGTTAACCTACCACTCGTTGGTTTTGTTTGCGGATATTTTGCAATTATCATCAGTATTTCAGCTTACTACAAAGGTCAAACAAGTAGCTTTTTACTGTCAAATCAGCATATTCTTAGTATTGTTGGCTTTATAGCCTTTGCCGGTATATTGTTAGTCGTTAGTCGCTTTATCTACAAAAAGGCTGATATAGAAAAGGTACTTGATCATTAAACTAGGGCGTGTTGAACTTTCTTACTTGGCTATGCCAAATCAATAAACTTTAATGCCGCTCGTATTAAAATTGCCATAGCCCCTTTCATTAACGTCTTGGGGCTGGGTTATTTTGTTGGTATTGAGACTTCAGTGATAACTCATTAATTTTTTCTTATAAGTTGGCGTAAGGACCTAAAACCACCACACCACGGCTAGTTTAAATAACGTTGTAGGACACTAACAATCGCTTCCTTATTAATCGGTTTGGAAATATAGTCATTCATCCCTGCCGCCAAACATTTCTCTTTATCACCCACCATGGCGTTAGCTGTCATCGCGGCAATCGATATGTCTCGGTAACGGTCACCTGCGTCACCATTTCTTATCGCCTGACTGGCTTGGTAGCCATCCATTATTGGCATTTGACAGTCCATCAGCACTAAACTGTATGGTTCAGCGTCTGAAGATGCTGTTAATAACTCAAGTGCTTCTTGGCCATTGTTAGCTACATCGCAACTGAGGCCTAGTTTTTGTAAAACGCCTTTGGCGACCATCTGATTAACACGATTATCCTCAACCAACAATATCCGCGCTTTTTCAGGCCATTCATAGGCTAGCACAAGGTCTTTCTCTGGAGAGCTTTTGGTACTGACTTGTTGAACCGAGCACGGCTCAATCTCGCTCACAGGCGATGCTATTGAATAAACTTGTTTAATCAGTTGATGAAAATCCCTCATTATTGCTGGCTTAGGGAAGTAAAATTTCACCCCTAATTCCTCTAGATATTGTGAGGTGATCATTGCTGACATTGGCGTCATCAGCACGATATCAATTGCCGGGTAATCTAACTTTTTCTGGGCAGCTGATAATAAATTTTCGCCACTAGAACCGAAGACATCATAACTGATTAAAGCGACCTCAAATGGCTGTTCTTGATGATGTTCGAGTAATTTAACTAAACTAACTTCATCGTTAACAATAATCGCAGGGATCTGCCACAAGGCTAGCTGCCTGTTAATCATTTCTGCGTTACTACGATTATTGTCGATGACTAACGTAGGACGCTTTTTAAAGGTTTGTTTTGGATAAGTACTCTGTTCTTGACCCAGAACTACCTTTAATAAGCAAGTAAACGTGGTTCCTTTGCCACCCTCACTTTCTATGTTGATACTGCCAGACATCATATCACAGAGCTTCTTGACGATCGCCAAACCAAGGCCTGTACCACCGTATTGACGTGTAGTTGATGCGTCAACTTGACTGAACACGGAAAACAATCGCTGTTGCTTGTCTTTTGGAATACCAATACCAGTATCCGACACTTCAATCGTTAATTGAGCTTGCTTGGCATCAATAGGTGCTAATGCCACCTTCAACACAACTTCGCCTTTTTCGGTAAATTTAATCGCGTTGCTCACTAAATTGGTAGCAATTTGGCGGATGCGATAAGCATCGCCGACAATATTAGATTGACCAATGTCGGTTAAGTCGACAATTAATTCAATGCCTTTATCTTGCGCACTATTAGCTAAAGATTCGGCTAGGTTTCCTAACATACTCACTAAGTCAAATTCGCGTTGCTCTAACTCTAAATGATTGGCATCAATTTTAGAAAAGTCGAGGACATCGTTAATTAAGTTAAGTAAAGAGTCAGCACTTTCTTTTGCGATTTCAATACGATGGCGTTGTTCATGACTAAGCTTAGTGTCACTTAACAAGGATAACATCCCTAAAACACCATTCATTGGTGTACGAATTTCATGACTCATGCTGGCGAGAAACTCATTTTTTGCGACCACCGCAGTTTCCGCTAATTCCTTAGCTTTTACTAACGCTCGCTGGTTGTTTGCACTGGTTAATTCAGCAGTCAGCCAATTAGCAAAGAGTTGGATCAAATCCAATTCACGCTCACTAAATGGTCGTGATAATGGTGTAGGTCCGGAAAAATTCAATGTGCCAAAACGCTTCCCTTCAACAAAAATTGGCGCGCCAATATAGCTTTCTAAGCCAAATGTCTGATAGCAGGGATGGCTACTAATATCACTCTGGCCAGCATGATGAAATCCAGTAGGTTTATCGGCAGCATAAGTATGAGCACAATAGGTGTTGCCAAGCTCAAATTGAGCCCCCTGTTCAATCGATAATTCTTGCGAATAACAATAAAGCACTTTGTAGTTTTCTTCTTTGATTTCGCTAACAATTGCCATGGGCAGGTCAAATATCTGGCAACCTAGTTTGAGCAATTCTTGGACTTTATCTTCTAGATCCAACGTTATCGATGAAGTAATGCGATGAAGTTGATTTAAGGCAAGTTCCGTTTGCTTAATACCACTGATGTCATTTTGAATAACAATAAACGAGGCAATGCGTCTATTAAGCTGTTTAAGTGGCACGATAGTCGTGTCTAACCAAAGTTGACGGCCATCTCTTATCTTATTAAGTGATTCGCCACGCCAATAATCATCTTTGACACATACTTGAAATATCTGTTCGTAATCTGCTTGTTGGTAGATATCTCCACAGACCTTAAAGACACTTTTCTCCACGATTTCTTCTGGCTGATACTGGTAAAAATCAGTGAATTTCTGGTTAATATAAGTAATTTTTCCCGCCATATCGACGCGATAAACAATGGCGTGTTTATTAATGGCAAATTCAAATTCTTCGGTAAGGTTTTTACTTACTAATAATTCTTGATAACTTTCAGTTATGTGATTTTGCATAGGCAAAAATATCACGCGATAAATCATTATCAGCATCAATAACACACAAAGCCACAGTGCTATTTGGCTGTTTTGTATCGCACTTTGATTGGCAACGGCTTGCCTTTCAAGCAACTGTACCGCTTGATTTAACAGCACCAACATTTGTTCAACCAACTGCGGGTCAAACTGTCGTTTCATTAATAAATGGGCTTGGGTTTCATGTGTTACCGTTAAAAGCACTTGTGCACTTTCGACGTAAATTTTTACTCTGTTAGTTAAATTATTGGGGTTTTGAAAATACAGTTGATATAGCGCTTCTGGCATATCTTCTCTATATTGATGGATATAATCGCTCAAAAACAGTTGATTTTCATACATTTTGTTTGCAGATGCATTTAACTGACGTTGTACTTCTTGGTTAAGAAGTCCTTGCTGAATTGAACGGAAGTAGCGATGGGCATTCAATGCTATTTTCTGTGACAACATTCGCTGGCTTCCGGCAATATCGATTATCTTAGCAACTTCTTTTTGTTCAGCTGACAAACTAAACACAATATAAAAAGAGCCGCTAAATAACATTGCAACGAGTAAGGTTGCTATCAGCAACTGCCGTTTTACTTGTTGTTGTAGTTGCTGTGCCTTTACCATAGTGGTTAACTTGCTCAAATTCCCTTAACCAAGCGCTATTGAGCTATCTCTTGTTCGCTAGTCATTAACGCTATATTTTATATACTTAACTGTAGCGCACGAATGACTTATTCGCTGAAAGTTTTGATTAATGATTGTCCGCTAACGGTAAAGCAAAACTGACTTCAAGACCACCATTATCTCGATTGGCTAATTTCAACTGTCCTCCATGGAGTGATACAATTTCATTACATAAAGCTAAGCCAATGCCTGACCCCTCAGCTTTAGTGGTAAAAAATGGCAACAAAGCCTGTTGCATTTGCTGCTCTGACAATCCCGGGCCTCGATCTTTTACAACGAAGTACAACCGATTGGCTTGCTGAAAGATAGCTAAACTGACGTGCTTAACATCAGAGCCGGACTCTTTGGCATTCTTTACCAAGTTAATTAACACTTGCTCTAATTGTGCAGCGTCAAAATGGGCACTTTCAGTGATACTGTCCAATGAACAATCAATCCCCAAAATGGTTTGCATATTATTAAAAAATTCCTGCAAACTAACCCTAGCAATAGTTGGCTCTGGCATTTTTGCAAAAGAAGCATACTGACCAATAAATTCATTCAAATGCTGACTGCGTCTTCCTATCGTTGATAAAACATCTCGCAACATATGGTGATGTTCAGGCTGATCAATAATTTGCTGCGCAGACTTAGTCAGTGAGTTTATCGGTGCTAATGAGTTATTTAATTCATGACTGATTAAGCGGATCACTTGTTTCCACATTTGTGTTTCTTTTTGTGAAATTTCCTGCGTCATGTTTTTATACATATAAAGTTGATGTGTGCGTCCGTTAAGCATAAATGACTGACAATTAACACTATAAACGATGCGCTGATCATTGTGTTCATCGGTCACTAAGCCATTAAGTTTCTCATCCGTGGCACGTTGCAGCGATTCCGAAAGTTGGTGATATAAATCAAAAAAGTTATTGCCAACTAGTGTTCCTTTAAACTTTAACAAGTGTTTTGCAGCAATATTACTGTAAACGATATGACCTTTTAATGACGTTAGCACTATCGCAACTGGCGTGCTTTGAATAACAGTATCAAGTAATAATTCACGCTGAAAAATGTCCATACGCTCTGTGCGCAAAACGTTCGCAAGTTCATTATAAGTTGAGACAAGTCGCGCTATTTCTTGATAATTTTCATTATGAATCGTCAAGCTAAAATCATTATCTTTTAATGAGGCAATGCCGTTATCCAGCGCTATCAGCGCATTATTGAGTGGTGACATTGCTTGCTTGAAAATAACCGCCAAGATCAAACAACAAAACAGTCCAAATAAGGCGGCAATAAAAAATGCTTCAATACCGCTTACTCGAGAAGTAATAGCTACCAAGCCCAGAAAGGCAATAACAACGAGCAAACAGACACTAACATACAAGCGGTTAACTAATGACTTGCGCTTTGTATTGCGCCATAAAAACATTACTCAGTGATCCCAAATTTTTTCATGCGACGATATAAGGCTGAACGACTCAGGCCAAGTAATTTTGCTGCTTCAGAAATTACGCCACCTGCCTTCGTTATCGCCTGATGAATATCATCACTGGTGACTTCTTCAGTAATCGCCAATTTTTTTGGCAGATTAACTGGTAAACCAAGCACATCAGCATCGATCACTTGGCCATTGGCGAGCAAGCTCGCTCGTTGCATAACATTTTTAAGCTCTCTGATATTGCCTGGCCATGAGTGATGTTTAAGCACCTGCGACGCTTGCTCCGTTAGCTGAAACTTACCATCAAGAAAAAGTTCAGCAAGGGGGAGAATATCAGCTTTACGATCAGCTAGTGGTAATAATGGGAGTTCAATAACATTTAAACGATAAAACAAATCTTCTCTAAAATTGCCATTGGCGATTTCTTGTTTTAAATCTGCATTGGTTGCACTGATAATGCGCACCTTAACTTTTAACGTTTCGGTTCCGCCAATACGCTCAAACTCTCCAGTTTCTAATACCCGCAATAACTTTGCTTGACCGTCTAACGAGAGATTGCCAATTTCATCCAAGAACAATGTTCCGCCATCAGCGAGTTCAAAGCGACCTTGCCGACGCTTAGTGATACCTGTATAAGAGCCTGCTTCAGCACCAAACAGCTCTGCAGCCATTAACTCAGGAGATAACGCCCCAACATTCACCTTAATAAAGGGCCCTTGTTTACAGCTTGAATTTGCTTGAACAATTTCGGCGATTTTTTCTTTACCGGCACCATTGGGTCCTGTGATTAACACTGACACTGACGAATGCGCTATTTGCGTGGTGATATTGAGTAAATTAAACATCGCATCGCTTTGAAAACGAATACCACATAAGTCATATTTTTCTGCCAATTGTTGATATTTTTTAGAAGTTTTTAACGCTCCTTTACGCTGCGCACGTTGTAACTCACTTAACTCAATCAAGTTTTGCACGGTGATCAACAATTTATCGTCGTCCCACGGTTTACTGATATAGTCACTCGCACCAGACTTAACCAATTCAACCGCAGTTTCTAAATTCGTCCAAGCGGTCATCAAAATAATCGGCAAATCCGCATACTGCTGACGAATTTGTTGAAAAAGCTCGACCCCTTCTTCGCCTGAGGTAGTATCTTTAGTGAAGTTCATGTCTTGTATCACTAAATCATAATGGTCGCCGGCTAAAGCCACCAAACCTTCGTCGGGCGTTAATTGGTGATCACAATCAATATTGTTTAAGGTAAACAGTACTTTTAATGCGTGTGCCACATCAGGGTTATCATCAATCACCAATACTTTTGCTTTCATGAAATTCCTTTCAACTGTCTGTTAATAGATAAAGCAACGTAAAGCCAGCACTTTACGTTGCTTATTATTAATATAACTACTCGATTAAGCCGAACGAGTAACAATTGCTGGAGCTATATTGGCAGCTCGTTTAGCCGGGAAATATACGGCCAGTAGATTTATCAACCACATAAATAACGCTGTCGCCAACATCACCGAAATATTTAAAAAATTACGGCCTGATTGCTCTGACATTTCAAAGGTTATCGTCAAGGTGACCATAACACCAATCAGTAGACCTACCAATGTGATGATACTATTTTCAGTAATAAAATAGGAGATAATGTCTCGCTTTTTCGCCCCTAATGCTCGTCGAGTACCAATTTGCTTTCTTTTCTGGGTAATTTGAAACGACGTTAAACCTGTTATGCCAAAGGCTGTTATTAGCACTAACACCATACTTAACACCAAAAAGGTCAATGCTCGGCTACCACGGCCATCATACATTCTTTTTTGCGTTCGCTTTAAGAGTTCAGTCGAGTTCACATAACGCCCTTGCTCTTGATAAAACATGGCGAGTAAATCTTCTAACATCGCTTCACCTTGACCTTCTTGTACGCGGATCAAATAGTGCGGTTGTCGTGCGTGACTCCATTTCACTTGTGGCCTGATCACCGAATGATATGATTTACCTTGACCATTCAAGCGTTCACCAGTCATAAAGTTACTGTAAACACCGACCACTTGCACTGGATCAGAGCCTTTAGCCAACCACAATGTCTGTCCAATAGGAGACTGATTGGGATACATCATTTGTGCAAGTTCTTCACTGATCATCACCACGGCGGCATTTTCTTGCGTAGTTTCCATTGGCCCTTTAATGACATCACTGGCGGTTAGCATACGTCCCTCGACCAAGGAAAGTGCCAACACATCAAAAATGTTTTCATCACTTTCAACAACTACGGTTGGAAATTGTTGCGCTTCTTCTTCTGCCGATAAATAAACATTAACAACATTTTCTGCGGTAAAAGGCACCGCATTGCTTGGTGCTACACTAACCACCTTTGCTTCATTCCTCACCCGTTCAAGATCATTATTTAATGCTTGACCGACATCTTGGCTTTCGTCAAAAAACTCTGGCGAAATACGGACAATATCTTCGTGAGGAATACCTGAAGGCAAATTCCACTCACTTAACGTTTCTGTCGCAACAAATACCGAACTACTCAATACCCCCATGGTAAAAGCAATTTGAATGATCATCAGTACCGACATGAACTTCTGACGCTTTAAGGTCAATAAAATTGGTTTAATCATAATAGTTTGCTCCTTTACTGCGACTTCAGCTGACTAGCTGGCGGTACGCTACATAAACGCCAGATTGGATAAATACTGATCACTAGAGTACAGACAACACTGGTCATAAAAGCATTGCCGATCATTGTCCAGTCAAGTTGAAAGTAAGGGGCTAAGTCTTCAACTTTTAATCGATAATCTGACGCATACAAGCGAATGTTGAGCATACCTTCTAAGCCAAAATATGCGACGATAATACCAACCGCACCCCCTATGATGCCGATAAGAACAACCTCGATAATGTATTGAGCAATAATGGTCTTTTTCTTGGCGCCTAAGGCTCTTCGCAAGCTAACTTCTTTAGTTCTACGCATAAACTTAGCCAATAAAATACCGACGGCATTTAACAAACATACCGCAAAGAATAATACCGACAGTATCTTAAACATATTAATAAAATTGTTTCTGCTACTTATGTAGATAACAGCACTGGTTAAATCAGTAACATACGTTTCAATTTCACGTGGAAAGCGACCAAATGCTTTTTGCGATTCAACGTAGTTAATCAATTGCGTTTTATAGGCATCAACTTGCTCATCCGGAATTTCTGCCCAATAGGTGATCCAGCCACATTCTGAATTTAGTAATCGATCTTTATTTTCATTGGTAAAGCTTCGCGCTATCGACGCATCATCGGCCCAACAATCAAACCGCGAGCGTCTAGGTAAATCTTGATTCAATGCAAAAGTATATGGCACATAAAAATCATCTGGAAATGCGGTACCAAAACTACGATCGTAAAAACGATTTTCCAATTGCCAAGTATCTAAAACCCCAACCACACGCATTACACTGGTGTTAATACGAACGTTTTGTCCGACACTATTAATACCGCCAAACAGTTGATCATTCATGCGTTTACTGATAACAATAACGCCTTCTCCACCTTGTTCTGCGGTTTTATCCCAACCAGTACCATATAAAAACTTAGGTTCAAACATGGTAAAGAACTCATGGGTGGTAACCGCTGCTGCTGTGCGAATCGGGGTAATGTTTGGATCTTCAACGTTTAAAATACCCTCTGTTGACCAGACAAAAGTCTGAGTAACCTCTGGAACATTCATCGCTTTTAGATTGATTGCATCTTTATAAGTGACATCGACCATCCGTGACCAGCGATCAACTTCAGGCGCATTTAATTCTCTATTATCCAGTTGAATAAGAAAGATGTTGTCACTTTTATGGGCAAGCGGAATTTTCCCCCCTTGATAAGCCATGGTTTCAACTGTGGTATATAAGCCTAATCCTAATGCGATAACTAAAATCGTTAATATAGTTAACGATGGCCGCTCTTTGATGCTTTTTAGTGCCAATTGAAAATTATATAAAAACATTTCGCCTCCTAAGCTGAGCGGACCGAATGACCAGCATTTAACGCGTCTAGGTCGCTAACCTGACCATCAAATATTTGAATGTTTCTGCTGGCTCGTTGAGCAAGTTGATCATCATGAGTTACCATAATAATCGTGGTGCCATTGCTATTAATTTTTTCCAGTAACTCCATCACTTGTTGAGCCATTAATGAATCCAAATTACCTGTCGGTTCATCGGCAAGAAGAAATAATGGATCGCCAGCAATCGCTCTAGCAATTGCAACACGTTGCTGTTGACCACCAGATAACTGAGTTGGAAGATGCTGCATACGTGACGCTAAGCCGACCGTTTCAAGCGCGTGCTCGATACGGTCTTTACGCTCACCTTTACTCATGCCGCGATAACGTAATGGAACATCAACGTTGTCAAACAAGGGTAGATCAGGCAAAAGATTAAAGCTTTGAAAAATAAAACCGATTTTTTGATTTCGAATTTCTGACAATTGATCATCACTTAGTCCTTTTACGTTTTGCTCACCTAAAAAGTAGTCACCTTCCTCAAAGGTTTCTAATAAACCTGCGATATTTAAAAAAGTGGTTTTACCTGAACCAGAGGGACCCGTCACTGAAACAAACTCACCATTATCAATGTGCAAATCGACTTTTCGTAAAGCATGGGTTTCCACTAAATCAGTGCGATATATTTTACTTACATTGTTCATTCTTAACATGTGACTCTCCTAGTTAGTCAGATAAATTTGGTCATGATTATTAAAGACATCAATACTGGATATAATGACTTTGTCACCTTCGTTTAAGCCCGAGATCACTTCTATTTCACCGATACTGCGGGCACCTAAGGTGAGGTTTTGACGTATGGCATTATTGCCTTCGACACGATAAATAATTCGTCCACCGCCACTTTCTACAAAGGCTCCTCGACGAACTTTTAAAACATTTTGTTTAGATTCAATTAAGATCCGAGCACTAACTCGCTGATTTTGTCTAAGGTTAGAAATCGTGTCTTGATCGAAACGAAGACGCCCGATAACCTGACCATTAGTTACCTCTGGCGAAATGGCAATCACTGTCCCTGAATGTGTTTCACCGTTAAAGCTAATTTCTGCAGCTAAACCAACGCCTAAGTCATCAGCAAAGTTTTCAGGTATATTGGCTTCGACTTCAAAGGCACTTAAATCGATGACGGTGATCAATGATTCATTTGCACTGACATTGTCTTTTTCTCGAACGTTGACGCTGCCAATAATTCCGTCAGTTGGCGCCGTTAGTACCAATTCACTGACTTGGCGTTTCAAATCATCAACAACGAACTGCTGGCGCTCGAGTTGTGATTGTTTGCTCTTTAGTTCAAAGTCCATACTTTCAACTTGCAATGCATAGTTCTGTTTAGCGTGCTCATGCGCTAATTTAGCCCGTTTATATTCAGAAACTTTTTCTTCGTATTCTTTTTGACTGATCAATGAATCTTTAATGCTAGTTTCAGCGCGCTTTTTATTAATATCTGCCGCTTCCAAATTAACCGCTGACATTTCGATGGATTGCTGATTATTGAGCTGTGAAGACTTCATTTCGATACGATGACGCCCAACTTCTAGTTCGAGTTGTGCCAAAGTTGACAATTCTTGCTCATAACGGTTTCTCAATTGAGGGCTATCAACTTCTGCCAGCTTTTGCCCTTGCTTGACGGTATCCCCTGCCTGAACAAATAAAGATACGATACCTGGTGCCGTTGCATATAACGTCGGGCTATTAGCCGCTACAACTCTGCCCTGCACACCAATATCACGCTCTAAATCCCCCCTTTCAACGGTTGCAAATCGCAATCGCTCACTTGAAAATGTCAACCCAGAAGAAAACATATCGTTAAATTTTGGCAGCATAATCACCGCAAAAACTATCAATGCAATGATCGGTAACGACCATGTTGTTATCGTTTTTAGGTTAAACGCCTTTTTTTCAATAATGACGTCTTGTCCTGAAGTATCTCTTAACATTGTTTATCCACTTAACGCTTTGTCTAGTCGTTAAATAGCAAACTTAATGCCAAAAAGTAAACATATGAATTAATTGAAAAAATTTTATTTTTGTCGTGTGCGAACACCTTGTTGTTCGCTAAACTAATTGAGCGAACATGATTTGAATAAAGCGAGAGCAGATTACACTTTTTAACAAGTTAAGACGGTTTTTCGACAAATCCACGACAGACTTTACCCAACCTGTTTGAAGATAATGGCCTTATCTTTTTTAAATTGTTACAAAGGGATTATCATGAAATTAACTCAACTTAGCGCAGTCGCTGGTATCCTGCTGTCATGCATTTCAATGAATACCATGGCGAATACCGAGTCACCTCATCGTGTTGGTTTGGATTTGCTTGGCGGAAATGCCAAATACAAAGGTAAATCAGGAGATGTCGCGATCGGCGCCTCTTATCTTTATTACAATTATCAATTCAATAAAGACTTTGCCTTTGAGCTTGGATTGCAAGGTGGTGAAGAAATTGATGACTGGAGTTGCACTGAACTCTCCGACGATGAATGGCGCTGTTTAAACAAAAGCAAACCAATGTTTGATTTTAATGCCAATCATTTAGATTTTTCCAGTATTGTTACCGCATTAAAGTGGCAGCTTGCTACCAGTAAAAATAATAGCTTTTACGCTAAGGCCGGTATTCAGTTTTACGACTATGATTTCAGTCGTAATAAGACTCAACTGGTTGAAGACGACGGTGTCGGCATTGTTCTTGGTGCTGGTTGGCAATATCAATGGGACAATGGCATTGGCATCAACGCCGGTCTAGTCTATCAAACCATGGGGGATCTAAAGCCCCAAGATATGCTCAATTTTGGTATCAGTTATCACTTCTAACCTCTGCACCCACTTTATCTATTTACCTTCAGAATTTACGTAGAATAAAGTGGGCAAAGAAGTATCTAGTGATTATTTAATACGTCGACTGCTTACCGGTGTTTGACAAATATCGAGTACCGGTGGCGGTTTTTTGTAGAAAAACGCATTATCGCGATCTCTTCTATCAGCTAACTTTTGCTTAAACGCCTCAGTTTCTGTTGCTTCAACTTCAATAATGATTTGCTCATCGGCTGGGACATCACTCATCAAGCGCATTGAGACTATTGGTGTATATTGACTAGCCTCAACAGGATCTTCCCCTTCTATCACCGAAGTACGCGTTATCGCTTGTACATGATGCATACCATAAACAACGCGACCAAAAATCGTCATAATGCGATCTAAATAACGGGTTGCTTGGCCATTGGTAATATAAAAATGACTGGTAGCGGTATTTGGCTCACTCTGCCTTGCCATGGCAATAACGCCAGGACAGTGCAACATCCACGCTTTTTGCTCTATCGAGTTATAGCCAAGCGCAAACCCTTGTTTAAAACCAGTTTGCTGAGCAAACATATCGTTAGTTTCAACCCGAGTAAAACGAAAATCATCGCCCGCTGAAAAATCAGCCTCGATATTTAGTGGCTTAACCGCCGTGTCTTGTTCACTGCCATCTTCTGGTCCAGCTTGAGCAACAAAGCCATCAATGACACGATAAAATTTATTACCATCGTAATGACCGCTTTTAACTAAGCGAGTAAATTGCTCGACATGATTTGCCGAAAATTGAGGAGCAAGCTCAATAACCACAGAGCCGTGAGGTAAAGTCATTAAAACGGTTTGCTTGGGATCGAGTTTTCGCCAGTTTTGCTCTGCCTCCGCTTTAACCACGGTTGTGGTCGCAAACGTCGATACCAATACCATTAACTTCGCTAACGTTAAATATTTCATTATTATCCCTTTAAAAATCGCTGAGCAATTACCTTAAAGTAAAATCGACTCTTTTTCACCCTGTTAGTTTAACAACAATACGTTGCTTGCTAACATATGCAGTATTGTAAAATTTCATCTCATTATCGGAGCTTTCAATGAATAAAAGCCTTGTGACTAATGGCTTAGCTTTACTTTCAATGGGGTTAGGCTGGTATCTTTCCAATGGCATTATCTTTTCTATTGGTTTGTTCGCCTTTTCTGGCGCGCTCACTAATTGGTTAGCCATTCATATGTTGTTTGAGAAGATCCCTTTTTTATATGGCTCTGGTGTTATTCCGGCTCGATTTGAGGATTTTAAATTGGGGATTCGGCAATTAATGATGGAGCAGTTTTTTACTGAAGAAAACATTGACCGCTTTTTATCAGAACAAAGCAGTAAAGGGCATAATCTTAATTTAGCCCCCATTATTAATCGCGTTGATCTGTCTCCTGCGTTTGAAAAACTTATATCTGTGATTGAAAACTCTTCTTTTGGGGGGATGTTGGCCATGGTTGGTGGCCGAGAAGCACTAGCGCCGATGGAAGTGCCCTTTATTGAAAAAATGAGAGAAACCATGGTTGAACTTGCTGACAGTGACGAATTTAATCAAATTGTTAAAGAAGAGCTTGAACGCCCAACTGTTATGTCAGATATCCGTGATAAAGTCAGTGATATCATTGAAAAGCGTTTAAATGAATTGACCCCCCAATTAGTTAAAGAAATCATTCAAAGCATGATCCGCAAGCACCTTGGTTGGCTTGTGGTGTGGGGCGGCGTTTTTGGTGGTTTAATTGGCGCTTTGGCACAATTAAGCAAAACTTATCTTTAAGTGTGCTTCGCTGCCTCAAGAAAGGGGTGTAAACCTGTACATATTTCGTTGCGCCTCATTCGTTGAATGCCCTTAAAAACCTTAAAATATGGGATAGTTTCTTTTGTCATAACAAATCCTCAGTTTTTTAACGTAAATGCTTTAAAATTGCCCTTAATAGGGCTATGCTTGCGCTTTAATCACTCGGGATTATTTTTAACGGCAATACGATGGCGTAACGTTGTTGATCCCACTTCAGCATAAAAGGTAAACGGAGAAATGTTTGGTAGCTTAAAGGCATTGCCAGCCGATCCTATCTTAGGCTTATTGGCAAAATATCGTGCAGATGCAAATCCTCAAAAAATCGACTTAGGTGTCGGTGTTTATAAAGACGAAGCTGGTCACACCGCTATTTTAGATTGTGTAAAGAAAGCGGAAAAATATCGTCATGACAACGAGGATACCAAAGTTTACATTGGCCCAACTGGCTCCCCGTTATTCAATGAAGAAATGAGCAAGCTAATTTTTAGCCAACATAAAGTGCTCATTGAAAATCGCGCGCGCACCGTTTCTACGCCTGGTGGAACTGGAGCCTTGCGAGTTGCTGCTGAATTTATCAAATCATGTAAAGCAGGTGCAACCATTTGGGTGAGCAACCCAACATGGGCTAACCATACTGGCCTGTTTGAAGCTGCAGGTTTAACGGTAAAAACCTACCCGTATTACGACTATGAAAACAAAACGCTCGATTTTGACGGTATGTTCAATACCTTAAAAGAGGTGAGCAGTGATGACGCGGTGTTACTTCACGCATGTTGTCATAACCCAAGTGGTATGGATCTGAACAATGAGCAATGGCAGCAGATTGCTAAACTCGCTCAGGACAAAGGTTGGTTACCCGTTGTCGATATGGCTTACCAAGGGTTTGGTGATGGATTAGATGAAGATGCTTACGGCTTGCGTTTGGTCGCCGAAAGTGTTGAAGAAATGATCGTCTGTAGCTCGTGTTCAAAAAATTTCGGGTTATATCGTGAGCGCATTGGCGCAACTACCATTATCGCCAGTTCAGCTGCTAATGCCGATATCGCCAATTCAGTATTACTGTCGGTTGTCCGTTGTATCTATTCAATGCCGCCTGCACACGGGGCAGCTTTGGTTGAAACTATCCTCAATTCCGATGAGTTACGCCATCAGTGGTACGCTGAATTAAAAGAAATGCGTGATCGCATTAATGGCAATCGTCAATTATTGGTTGATAAACTTAAAGAAAATGGCGTTGATAGAGACTTTAGCTTTATCACTCGTCAAAAAGGTATGTTCTCTTTCTTAGGTATTACCCCTGAGCAAGTACAACAACTGCAAGACGAATATAGTATTTATATGGTCGGTTCTAGCCGTATGAGTATCGCGGGCATTGCGAAAAGCAATGTGGATTATTTAGCGCAATCAATCGCTAAAGTTATCGCTTAACGCTGAAACGATAAGAAAAAGAAAAGCCGAACAATATCGTTCGGCTTTTTCATCTCGACATCTAGAGCTCAAACCGTTCCCGGTAACGATTAACAATCACACGATTAACAGCGTTAAATAAATAGTAACTTATCAAGTAACCAATAAAAAATAGCGCTATCATCGCTAAACTTTTCAGTTGCGTTAAATCCAATAAAATATCATGCAATACCGTTATTGGGTGTTCAAGAATATCGGTGCTCTCTAGTCGTTGAACCCGACCAAGGTATACGCCCAGCGCTGAAAGTGCGGTTAGTCCGGGTACAATATAACTCGCAAATGAAAACCACGATTGATGCTGGCAATAACGTTTTGCCCAAGTAACCGATAAAACATAACTTTCAAAACAAACCAAAAAATATACGATAAACAGCGGAAACAATATGCCATAAAGATACGGCCTAGAGATGTTTGGTGATTCTATCGCCGCAAGTAGATGAATAACATCCGTCAACACATATGCGGAATTGGGTAAAAAAGCGACAAACACCATAACGAAAAACCACCAAAGCACATTGCGCCTTTCTATTTTTTTAAATAGATAATAAGCAAGCAATAATGGGATCATCGCTAAGCCAACATTCAACAATAAGGTAAAGTGAATCGGTACATGATTCATTAGCCACTACTCCGTGTCTGGCTCAAAATCGAATATTCGACGCCAGTCAGTTTTCATATCAACTATTTGCCAGTTTTGCTTTTTGGCGATCGACAGAGTTTTCTCACCAAAATAATAAAACGGATCAGGAGAGTAGCTGTATTCTCGCGCAGCATCAGTATGATGTATTAAAACACACAACGATTGCCGAGTTGTTCTAGTCCATTTAAGCATATCAACGTCACCTAAACTATTACCAAACGCGGCGATGGGTCGTTTAGCTAATCGGCGCTCTATACCCAAAACTTTACCCGAACGATACTCAAACGAAAAAGGCAAAGGCTCGAGCTTAACCGCCAGTTGGCCATTTCTTTTCGATAACCGAGTTTTAACACTTGAGCCGATAACACGATCTGCTGAAATTTTATAAACTTGCTCAGACCAAGGGCGAATAAAATTGGCGGTTCCGCCAGAAACAATGTAATTACTGAATCCATGATGGGAGAAGTAGTCTAAAACTTCCCGCATCGGCAAATAAACGAGCTCGGTATATTTACGTTGATATCGCGGGTGTTTAGCGTGAGCAATCCATTGTGCAACCAATATTCTATACTCATCTGTCGTTAAGCCGGAGCGAATATAAGCCCATAACATTTTTAGTAAATCAAAGGCATCATGTATCGCTTCCTTGAGCCAGTGCAATATGCGTCTAAACTTGCCCGCATCAACAAGAACATCCGCATCAAATAATTGTCTTTTATAGAAGGCCAGTTGTGCAAGTAATGGTTTTTCCACCCAGAGTGTGCCATCGTTATCAAACGTCGCTATGCGGTCTTGAATGGGGACGTAATAAGGTGAGTTTTCATCCGTTACTTGTTCAACAAACTGAATAATTCGCTGCTTTGCCTTACCCTCTTGCCAAGAAGGTAAGGGGTCAAACCCGTTTTCCATGCGCTTTTAGTTCTCTTGATTGGCAACCGGTTTAATCACGATTTCACTATCAAAATTAAACATCTTGCCACTCCAGATAAATACTTGCCATACCAAAACCCCAAAAGGGATATAGCCAAAATAGCCAAGCAATGGCATTTCAGAGAAAATATGAATCACATCGACATAAGGAATGTTATATACCCAATAGTTAGGATTGGTAATAGGTTCAGCATTAGGGTGCATTGAACCGTAGTTCCACATTTCCCAAAATAAGCCATTTAACAGTGAGGATACCCCGATCAAAACGCCTGCGGTCCAATTGCCTTTGGCGATATCGGTAAATGGGTTCCAAATATTGAGTCGTAATAATACGCCAGTCATCACCGCATATGGACCAATCCATACCGCCCAAAACAATTCATAAGGCCAGTACACCATAGCACCAATTAACGCTGCACCAATGAGTATCATGTAATTGCCATTGAGTACCATTTTAGGGCCATTTTGATAGCGCACATTCATCGCGGGGAAGGTTTTAAGTAAGTTATACCATTGAAATAAAACAGGAGTAACCGTGGAATATGTGATCAAAAACTCGATGGTTAATACGGTTTTCGACCAAGGGATGTGCTCTGCATTAGGGTAGTACCAGTTACCTAAGACAAAATAATCATAATATTCAAAATATGCCCAACCAAGAATCGAGACCAGCGCACAAATCCATAACGTTTTTGGTTTTTGAGAAAACAGTGAAGCGCCGTTATTACGTTTATAAACGATACCATCAAGGAAAAATATAAAACCCCACCACAGTGGAGTAAATGCCCAAAAAACGAGATCTCCGAACGGTGTGACTCGAGTCCACATTAACCACCAAAAAAAGCCCATGACAATGCCGCCGGCCCAGAACCACCAAGGTAAACTCACCGTTGACTTGGGTCTTGGGATAATTGGAGCGCCTTTAAAGCCAAAATATTTTGGCACCAAAATTAACCCACCAATATAAAGCACACCAGCAAGCATGGTGAGAAAATATGGCCAACTAAAACCCGGTACATCACCGCCATAAGTTGGCGGAAATTCACCAAAACCGGGAGGTAAGTGATCAGGATATTTAAACCAGGCTACAGCCAATGGCACGAGTAACGTTAATAAAATTGGCCAGAGTAACTTCCATTTCATCGCTTGCTCACTTTTATTGATAAAGTAAAGGTGGTAAACCACCTTAATAGATTTCGTTATAAAATGTCTATAGGTTTTTGATATCTATGAAATTATATGTTCAATTCAGACGCGGTTCTAAAATTTATATCGCAACTCTATCCCCAGCTGCCGTGCTTCCCCTTTCAGTTCTGTCACTGCCGCTAAAGCGGCAATCGAATCAAAGCGTAACTCCGCATATTCAGTGTTGGCTAAATTTTTACCCCAAAGTGACAACAGTAGTTCTGGTGTTAATGCGTAGCTTATACGAGCATTTATTAGCGTGTAACCCTCTTGTTCCGTGTAGGGGTTTTCATTTTGATCAAAATAAAAGCGCGACTGATAATCAAAACCAAGTTGACTGGTTAATAACTTTCCAAACATTTGTTGTTCGTATATCACCATGCCACTAATGTTCCATTTTGACGAAAATGGCAAGCGATTATCCTCAACATTAAGATTACCTTGTTGATAGTCACCGATATTGGCTTTAGGTAAATAACCGACCGCTAAATTGAACTGTAAATTGGCTTGCGGTGTATATTGCACCTCAACATCGGCACCATAAATAGTCGAATCACCAGCATTTTTCAAAACATGGTAAGGTACTACGTTATCTGGAACATTGACAAACACCTGTTGATCTTTGTAGTCATAATAAAATGCCGCAACTTGTAGTTTGACATCTGGCAGCAAATTAAAGAACTTGCCACCGATTTCATAAGCGTACAAGGTTTCTGGTCGATAGTCTGAATCAGCGGCTTGTGCCTCACTGGTTGAGTATCCGGCGTTGTAGCCCCCACTTTTGTAACCCTTAGTTAGGCTGGCATAAAGACTATTTGTTTTATTAAATTTCTTCGTGATCGCTAAACGACCTGACCATTCTTGATCGTCTATCTTGCCTGACAAATTCCATAAATTAGGTATGACCCCAAATACGGTATCTAAATCGGCATTGGCTAGGTAATCTGTTGACTCATCGGTGTATCTTAGCCCAGCAGTAAAAGTTAGCTCACTGGACAAGGAGTAATCTGCTTGGCTATAGATTGCATTTGACTGGTTTTCCAACGTATTATCATAGAAAAACTCTGCGGCTATGCTAGCTAAGTCAGAGATCGCTCTAAAATCTCTAAATAGGTCAAAACTATTTTTCTGTGCTATCTCTTCTGTTAACCAATAAATACCAGTTTGCCAAAACAACTTATCATTTTGATAGGCAAGATTTAATTCATGAGTTAGCAAACGATTGTCAGTCCCCATGGTTCCTTCGATCAAATTACCTGCGCCATCAGAGTCCCAAGTATGATAACGCTCTAGGTCACGCACGCCGCTAAGCGCCGTTAAGTTTAAGGTTTCACTTATTTTCCACGCGACATTGATACTGGCTCCCCAGCTATCACTTTGGTGACTACGATCAGCGGTATCAGCTAATACGTCCCAAAAATCATCGCCATTGATTTGTCCGCCGAAGGCATCCATACATTGAGCGCTCCCTGCTTCTTTTGGCAGACATTCACCAGAGCCATCAGATCTCAAGATACCATTACTGGCAATGGGCTTAGGCTTACCCGACCAATCTTCTTGATGAAACTTGACGAGGACAGTGACATCATCAAAAGTCGATTTAATCATTAACCGATAATTCTTTTGATCTAAACCGCCGTCTGGTGACCCTTCCAGTAGATTGTTAGTTGAAAACTGATAATCTTCTTGGTTAAACGCAAAGCGCATGGATGTATGGTCTGTCAATGGCATGTTTAGTGCGCCATCAAAAGAGCGATGCTGATATTGGCCAAAACTAGCATTAACAAAACCACCGAAGGTATCTTCTGGTTGTTTAGAACGAATTAACAATGCGCCGCCGGTTGTATTTCTTCCAAATAGCGTTCCTTGAGGACCCCTTAATACTTCCACCTGCTCAATATCAAACAAATTCACAGATAAGTTATTAGCGCTACCACTGACAATACCATCGCTATAAACGGCAATTGGCGAGATAGTTGATGTGTTGTAATCAATCATACCCACGCCGCGAAGATTGAACGCTGGCGGTGTGCCTTCTCCAGCATTATTAGTTACTTTAAAACTCGGGACAAAAGAAGCCAGTTGGGTAGAATCTTTTATTTGCAGACGATCGATACTCTCGCCATCAATCGCAGTAACAGCAACGGCAACATCCACTAATGATTGAGCCCGCTTTTGCGCATAGACTTCTATCACTTCGATCGCTTGAATATCACTTTCTTCAGCTTGAGTATAAAATGAAGTAAACATCAATGCGTTTACAACAGTGCCTGTAAAAAAGTAAGTGCATGAGTTTGCGTTAAATTTAAGCATGGCTAGCCCTTAAAAAAATAACTTTAGACCATCAAGCGTAGTAACCAAGTGATAGCATTAAAGTACAGAACAACAGAAGCGACTCAATACTCGCTCTCTCATTGCGCATTTAACACTTAGCTTTAAACTGCAAGATCCTAAAATTGCCAATATATTTTATTTTTGTCGTAACTTTTATATCAATATTCTTGATATATAATGAATAATTACTAGTGTAGTAAGATAAATAGATTTTTTACAGGTAATTTAGTCGTTAGTAAGCAAAGTGCAGGTAAACTAATAGAATAAGATACCTTAAACAATAAACTCGTTAACGAATTATTTAATTTCCAGGGATTGTACTCGTCTATGCTGTCATTTAAAGGCTATAGTATTGTCAAAGAGCTGCCAGCTATTTCGGTTTCTATTGAACTTTTTTTAGCGCAAAACAATGACGGTGAGCACGTTGTCATTAAGCGTTTTAACAAAAACAGTGCCAGCAAGCACAGTGAACGACTAAAACACAGCCTCCACCTCAGCAAAACGCTTAACATTGACGGAATCGTTGCTTCTATCGACTCATTTGAAGATCATAATAACTTTTACGATATTTATCCCTATCATCAAACCGCTACATTGTTTGATTTTAGCGAAGAAGCCAGCACGCTAACCGATAAATTAACGATAGCAATAAACTTAAGTCGCCTTGTTGAAAAATTACACAAAGAACAATTAGTTATCAACAATCTTAATGCCAGCCACATATTTGTAGGTCAGGAACTCAAGGTATCATTATTTGACTTATCTTTTGCCAGTACATTTAAATCAGTTCACAAACGTTTATCGAATAATCAACTCGATAAATATAACCTCAGTACCATGTCGCCGGAGGCCAGTGGCCGCATTAACAAGCCGGTAGAGTATTATTCTGACCTTTACGCCATTGGTGCAACACTATATAAATTGTTTACTGGTCGCTACCCTTTTGAATTTCAAGATGATATTGAATTAGTGCATGCGCATATGGCATTAATACCAGAGCCAGCTGACAGCATTACCACTGAGCTCCCAAAACAAATTGCTTTAATATTAGCGAAATTGTTAGAGAAAACCCCTGAGCAACGTTATAAAACCGCAGCCGGTTTAGCAGAAGATTTAGAAAAATGTTTATATTACTTTAAAAAGAATAAAGAGATTCCTGAATTTGCTTTAGCGCAAAGAGACATCAGTAACACCCTAGTATTTTCTGGGACTCTTTATGGAAGAGCACAAGAACTGTCGACGCTGATAAATGCATACAACACCGTAAAGTTGCAACATTCAACACAGCTATGTGTTATTAGTGGCTATTCAGGTGTAGGCAAATCAAGGCTTATCAAAGAAGTGCATCGTCCAATTAACGAAGATAAAAGCTACTTTGTTAGTGGTAAATTCGAGCAATATAAAAAGACGACCGCGTATTTTGCCTTGAGTAATGCCCTCAAAGATCTAGTTGAGCAATTATTAGGGGAAAGCACAAACGAATTAGCGAAATGGTGTCGGGTGATTCAGCAAGAAGTCGGTGAGAATGGCCAGCTTATTATCGATCTCCTCCCTGATTTAGCCTTTATTATTGGTCAACAAAAGCCTTTACCTTCATTGAGTCCAAGCGAAAGCAAGTTGCGCTTTGATAACACCATTTTGAGTTTGTTTCGAGCGCTAGGCTCTCGACAACGCACGATTACGCTTTTTTTAGATGATATGCAATGGTCTGATCTAGCGACAATAAAATTACTCGAAAAAATCATCAAACATCCTGAAATAAAACACTTGTTTATTGTCATTTCCTATCGTGACAATGAAATTGATACATTTCATGCGCTTAACCACTTTTTAGCGGCTATTGATGATGCACCAGCCTATCATAGTCATATCAAGCTTAAAGCACTGCCAAGAGATGTAATGACAGAGTTTATCGCTGATTCGCTGCAACTTAAAACCAGCGAAGTTGAAGCGTTTTCAAAAGCGGTTATCAATAAAACTGGTGGTAATCCATTTTTCACCAAAGAGTTTATCAAATCTTTAAAAGACAAAAACATCTTATTTCGGGATGAAAAAAACGAATGGTCTTGGTATTTGGAGCAACTAAATCAACTGTCGGTTACCGCCAATGTCGTTGAACTCATGGTCAGTCGAATTCAACTGCTGTCAGAATTTCAACAAGACATTTTGCACATCGCTGCTTGTATTGGTATTCGAGCTACCCTATCAATCATCGCTAAAATCCTTCATAAAGATATCGATAGCATTCAGCTTCAATTAAACAGTTTAATTGAGCAAGGATTAATCAGCGCACATACAGAAAGTGATAGCGAGTCGATACAAACTATTCGGTTTGTACACGATAAAATTCAACAAGCCGCTTACTTATTGAATCGCCCGATCCCTAAAACCGCCATTCACTATCGTATTGCTGAACATTATCTTGCCTTAGGAGAAGAAACCCACGATAGCAATATCTTTGATTACATCGAACACCTCAATGCCGCCGCTCCGTTGTACATTGAGCAAAATAAAGAGTTTCTTTTGGTATTAAAAAACACGGAGGCTGGTTTAAAAGCATTGGAAGCGAATGCCTATAGCAATGTGCATTACTATTTTGAAAAAGCCGAACTTTACCTAGAAAAAGAGCCTTGGAAAACACATTATCAACAATATAGTTTATTAACGATTAGCAAAGCGAAGGCATGTTATTTAACACAAGAATTTCAGCAAGTTAATGAAATATTCCATAAAAACAAAGCACATTTGCACGAATTATTTGATCGAGTCAATCTCGCTAAGATTCAAATTCTAGCCTTAATTGCTCAAAATGAAATGCCACAAGCTTTTCAACTTGGCGTCGAAACATTAGAGTCGCTCGATTTTACCTTAGCAGAGCAAGATGATGTCGCAAGTAAATACTTGAGCTTAGAATCCTATTATCGAAGCAAGCCAATCAAGCTATTTATCGATTTACCTGAAATGCAAGACAGACAGGCGCTCGCCGCTTTGGAAATATTAAATGCCATCCAAACACCAGCCTACTTAATCAGTCCAACGGCATTTTTATCTGTCTCCTATACGTCAATGAATATCTGTTTAACCTCGGGTATATCCGCAATTTCCAGTAAAGTTTTTGTCACTCATGCGTTATTGCTCTGTGGGGCATTTAATAAATTCAAAGACGGTCTAGCCTTCGCAGAGCTTGCACGAAATATCTATCAGAAATTTGCTTCACCTTACGGTGAAATTGAAGTGGAATTTACCCGCAATGTTTCCGTCATCCATTGGAATAAGCATTTAAATACAACGTTAAATCCGCTGGAGCACAATTTCTATCAAGGGCTTGAGGTTGGCAATGTTGAGTATGCATTTCACTCAGCACTATTTTTCTGTATGCATCAACTCTTTGCAGGAGAAAATTTAGACAAAGTAGAGCATTCTTTTAATAAATATACACATCTTATGGCTGAAAAAAAACAAGCCTATCAATTAGGTCTAGCTAACGTGTGGTATCAATTAACGCTAAACCTGGTGAATGGCGATCATAAGGCAATTGATTTTCATGGGCCTGCCTTTGATGAACGTAATACATTAGAATTCTTGCAAGAAACCAATAACGTCACCACTTTATTCGCCTATCACAGCGCTAAAATGGTTTTGGCTTATTTATTTGAGGATGATGACCTAGCACATTTTCATTATCAGTTGGCTTATCCTATGGCCACCTCTGCCGTTTCTTTATATCATTTTTCTGAGTTTTTTTATTTTTCTGCTTTGCATTTAGCAAGACGCTGTCGTCGACTCGGTAAAAAAGATAAAACTTACCAAGAATGTTTTGAGCGTATACAACAAAACCATAAGTTAATGCAGTTGTGGTCACAAAACAGCCCTGAAAATTACTTACATAAAACGCAACTAGTCGCTGCCGAAATTGCAAACTTAACGCAAAACCCAAGTTCGTGGCAGCTTTATGACACGGCTATAGCGACGGCTAAAGACAACGGTTATACGCAGCATCAGGCTATCGCACAGGAATTAGCAGCAAGATATTGGCTAAGCTTTGAAAAAAGCGATGTCGCAACACTCTATTTGCAACAAGCTCATGACAACTATGTGCTTTGGGGTGCGAAAACGAAAGCAAAACAGTTAAAAGCAAAATATAAATTCTTCCAGCAGCAAACAGGTTTACCTAAACCACTCAAACGCGATACAGCGGCTTATGGTCAAGCACTTGATCTATCATCAGTTTTAAAAGCATCTGAAACCTTGAGTGGCGAAGCAGATTTGCAAGCTTTTCTGCATCGCATGATGGTGATCATCATCGAAAATGCAGGAGCTCAAAAAGGTGCATTTTTGTTACAAACAGAAGGTATTTTAAAAATAGAAATCGCAATAGGTAATTATGATACCAACGTAGGAGCAACTCAGTTACCTTACAATTTAATTAATTATGTAGCTCGCAAACAAACATCTAAAATAATCAACAATTTAATGGATGAAGGTAAGTTTGCTCATGACCCTTACTTCGAAACTCATCAACCCAAATCAATTATTTGTGTGCCCAGCATTGTAAAGGGCAATTTAATGGGCGTTGTCTATCTTGAACATTATGCCATTGAGCATGCATTTACCGAGGAAAGAATCAATGTCTTGCAGTTATTAGCTGATCAAACGGCGATTTCATTTGATAATGCCAAGCTCTATCAACAGGTTTTATCTTATAGTCGTAACTTAGAACAGCAAATTCACGAAAGAACCAAAGAACTGGCGTCTGAAAAAATTAAGGCCGAACAAGCCAGTCAAGCAAAATCAAACTTTCTTGCTAACATGAGCCATGAAATTCGCACGCCAATGAATGCGGTTATTGGTCTAAGTCAACTTGCTTTACGAACCGAACTTTCGCAAGCTCAACGAGATTATTTGGAAAAAATTCAAGACTCTTCAAAATCACTGCTTGGGTTAATCAACGACATTTTAGACTTCTCCAAAATTGAAGCCCAAAAGATGAACCTAGAACGAGTTAACTTTTCATTGCCTGAAATACTACAACGTGTCGTCAATGTCTGTACCTACAAAGTACATGAGAAAGGCCTCGAATTTGTTATCGATGTCGACAAGGATGTTCCTAAAGTACTTATCGGCGATCCTTTGCGCTTACAACAAATCATCATCAATTTGGCTAACAACGCGGTTAAGTTTACCGAGAAAGGAGCAATACATATCAAAATTGAGCAACTCTCTGCCAATAAGGTCATTACAGAATTACAATTTTCTGTTCATGACACGGGGATCGGGATGAGTGAAGAACAAACAAGTCGTTTATTTGAGTCATTTTCCCAAGCAGACGAGAGTGTGACAAGAAAATACGGTGGAACAGGGCTTGGATTAGCGATAAGTAAGCAACTTAGTGAACTGATGGGAGGAAAAATATGGGCGACGAGTGAGCCAGGCAAGGGCTCGGTCTTCAATTTCACTGCAAAATTTGAGTTGTGTCATGTTGCTAGCGAAAAACGTTCAATATTGAATCGTCAATCATTAATGAACCTCAAAGTTTTGGTGGCAGACGATATTGATATTGCAAGGCGCGTTTTACTTGATGCGCTCGCCAACATTGAAGTAAGTGCTGATGGTGTTAAAAATGGCCAGCAGGCAGTTGACAGGGTATTGCAAGCTGAAAAGCAAGGTAGCCCTTATGATTTGGTCCTAATGGATTGGAAAATGCCCCAAATGGATGGTATCGAGGCGGCTAAAACAATACAACAACATGCTCAGGGAAAACACCCTCATATTCTAATGGTTTCGGCCTATGATAAGGACGAAGCACGCAAGTTGGCGCAAGGAGTTGATATTGATAAATTTCTTGAAAAGCCAATAAACCCTTCCGTTTTAATTGACGCCATCGTCGATTTATTAAGTAAAGATAGCCAACAAATGAAAGTTATTCCTGAACCAAATAACATTGTCATTCCAGATTTAAGTGATTTTCGTGTACTTCTTGTCGAAGATAATTTAATCAATCAACAAGTTGCCATTGAATTTCTAAATGATACAAATATTTCTATTTCTTGCGCTGAAAATGGCCTGATTGCCCTGGAAAAACTCGCAACAGAACCATTTGATATCGTATTAATGGATATTCAGATGCCAGAAATGGATGGTCTGAGTGCAGCAACAGAGATACGCAATACCCTAAAACTTACCGATATTCCTATCGTGGCGATGACTGCTCATGCAATGGAAGGTGACGTCGAAAAAAGTATTCAAGCCGGCATGAATCACCATTTAACCAAGCCCATAGAGCCAGAAATACTCTACCAAACATTAAGTCGCTTTCTATTGGTTGAAAAAAGATCCTCATCGACTGCGCACTCTGAGCACCAAGATAATGAGGTTCTGCAAACGATAAAAAACCTTAAAGTTCATACCTCACTTAACGTTGACGATGCCATCGCTAAAGTCCAGGGAAAATTAGCGCTATACACCCATTTAGTTAACGACTTTTGGACCAAATACCACAAACTCGCGACACAACTATTAGCGGACTACAGGGACCAACATATCGACCAACTCTATCGTCGCGTGCATTCATTAAAATCTACTGCACAATATATCGGCGCATACGAACTGTCGGCTTCAGCCAGTGCTTTAGAAAAAGAGATCCACCAGCAAGGTGTTCATGTTGAATTAAAATTGAACGAAGTCTGCACCCATTTAGAATTTTTGATCGAACAACTTGATCGCATATACCAAAACGCTCAACCTTCTACAGCAACCGACGCTCTTGATATTAGCCAAGCAAAACAATTGCTAGCGCAATTACGCCCATTGGTAGCGAACGCTGATACAAGTGCAGAAACAATATCTAACAAACTCTATCAACTTGCTGAAAAAACAGAATATAATAGTGAAGTCAGTCATCTTCACAGTTTGATCAGCGATTTTGATTTTGACGAAGCAATGGACGCATTAGAAAACATAGATACCTCGCTATCGTAATAACGCTAGCAATGAGTTTCCAGTAGAGTGATATCATGCCACAAGCAAAGGAAAGTACAGAACATCAAAGACGAGTAATCGACAAGCAATTTACACTGCTGTGTATCGATGATGAGAGTGTTAATTTAAAAATATTAGCCTCGATCTTTAACGAGCATTATAAAGTCGTCGCCTGTAAAAGCGCTAAGCAAGGATTGCAAAAAGCACTAGAAATACAACCAGACCTCATCTTGCTTGATGTATTAATGCCAGAAGAAAGTGGCTTTGAGTTAATCAGTAAAATCAAGAGTGAATCGACGTTAGCGCAGATACCGGTTATTTTTATCACTGGATTGCAAAGTGCAGAGGACGAGGAAAAGGGTTTAACCTTAGGGGCCTGCGATTACATTCAAAAACCGTTTAATCATGGTATCGTGCGAGCTCGGGTCAATTCGCAACTTGAAATTATTAGACAACGAAAACTACTTGAACGCTTCGCTCATTTCGATAGCTTAACCGAGTTACCAAATCGAAGAAAATGGGAAAAAGATATTCAAGAGCAGTGGTTATTTACCCAAGAGGCGGGAAGGTCAATGTTAGTTGGCATTGCTGATGTCGATTACTTTAAACGCTACAATGACACTTACGGTCATCAAATGGGAGATATCGTCTTAAGAAAAGTCGCCAATGCCATCAGACGCGTACTATTTGATAATCACGGCGATATCTACCGTTGCGGCGGTGAGGAGTTTTACTTTTATTTGCCAGTAAACCAGCATACCAATATAGAAGAGATCCTTAGCGAGTGTTTAGAACAAGTGCATAGCTTAGAAATTCAGCATAGCACATCGTCGGCCGCTCAAACCGTTTCCGTCAGTATTGGTGCAGTTAGTGTGTCCCCATCAAAGCAGCTATCGGTTGACATGGCAATTAAAGTCGCAGATGAAAAGCTTTATCAAGTAAAAAATTCAACGCGAAATGCCGTATCCTATGACACCATACCGAAATCAACCTAATTAACCACAGCTCTGCATAAGGAATACATTTCTGATACAAACCCAAGCTCAAATTAGGTATAGTGGGCGCATTTTAACGAACCTTTGTTGACATTCAGGAGATTAATCGTGACGACTCAAGGTAACTTATTTATCTTATCAGCGCCAAGTGGTGCCGGAAAGTCGAGCTTGTTGACAGCCTTATTAAAACAACCAAGTGCTCGCCCAATGCAAGTTTCAGTCTCCCACACGACAAGGGCGGCTCGACCAGGCGAGGTTGATGGTCAACATTATCACTTTGTCGATGTAGAAGCCTTTAAACAACACATAAACCAAAAGCATTTCTATGAGTGGGCGGAAGTATTTGGTAACTATTATGGTACCTCAGAAGTCGCGATAGATAACCAACTTTCCCAAGGTATCGATGTATTTTTAGATATTGATTGGCAAGGGGCGCAGCAAGTCAGAATGCGCAAACCCGACGTAACCACTATATTTATCTGCCCACCTTCTAAGCAAGCACTCGAGCAACGGTTAAAACAGCGCGGACAGGATAGTGATGACGTTATCGCTAACCGTATGGCACAAGCCAAAGCAGAATGCTCTCATTATCAAGAGTTTGATTACATCATTATCAACGATGACTTTGACCAAGCACTCAAAGATTTAATCACTATCGTCGAAAATCAGCGCTTAAAGCGCAGCCAACAAGTACAAAATCATCAAGAATTATTCGATCAACTATTGGCTAATGATTAAGCGCATAGTAAACTACCCGACTATTTAATTCGTTTTAATGTTGGAGTGACCGAATGGCTCGCGTAACTGTTGAAGATGCTGTAGATAAAATCGGCAATCGTTTTGACTTGGTGTTAGTAGCATCTCGTCGTGCTCGTCAAATTGCAACGGGCGGTAAAGACCCATTGGTTGAGTTGGAAAACGACAAGCCAACTGTACTTGCTTTGCGTGAAATTGAAGAAGGGTTAATCACTAATGACGTGATGAATGATTCAGACCGTCATGAGCAAATCCAGCAGGAATCTGCTGAACTTGCTGCTGTAGCAGCAATTGTTGGTGGTCAAAACCAATAATCAGTCCTGATACTGTAGAAAACGCGTAATTTACCTGATGTAGTTACGCGTTTTTTTATGGCTGCTTGCTTATCATAGCAACGATAATCGTAACCAAATAGTTATCTGTTTTTATCAGGGTGATATATTGGCTTTATCGTCAAATAAACGTATCCTTTGTTTGTCATGCAGTATTTAAACTTAGTTCTCGTTTAAAGGAAGTTTCGGTGTATCTTTTTGAACCATTAAAAGAAGTCGTTTCTAGCTACTTATCGAAAGTACAGATTGACTTACTTAAACAAGCTTATATTGTCGCTCGAGATGCGCACGAAGGTCAAATGCGTTCGAGTGGAGAGCCTTACATCACTCATCCTGTCGCCGTTGCTCATAACCTTGCAAAAATGCACCTAGACCATGAAACACTCATGGCAGCACTGTTACATGATGTTATCGAAGATACGCCAGTCACTAAAGATGAACTTGCTGAGCTTTTTGGTCATACCGTGGCAGAATTAGTTGAAGGTGTTAGTAAGCTTGATAAATTAAAGTTTGATAACAAAGAAGAGATGCAAGCGGAGAATTTCCGCAAAATGATCTTGGCCATGGTGCAAGACATTCGCGTTATCTTGATCAAACTGGCCGACCGAACTCACAACATGCGTACTTTAGAGGCACTTCGGCCAGACAAAAGAAGGCGTATTGCAAGAGAAACCTTAGAAATTTATGCTCCCATCGCCAATCGCCTTGGTATTCATGATATTAAAAATGAGTTAGAAGAGCTTGGCTTTGAAGCCTTATACCCAATGCGCGCTCGTGCCCTCAAATCGGCGATCAAGCAAGCTCGAGGTAATCGCAAAGAAATCGTTAACAATATCAGAGAAGAAATTGCTTCTCGTTTAGAAGAATGTGGCATTGAGGCTGAAGTGCTCGGCCGAGAAAAACACCTTTTTTCAATCTACCGCAAGATGTTAAGCAAAGAGCTAATGTTTAACGAAGTGATGGATATTTATGCTTTTCGCGTCATCGTAAAAAACAAAATAGATGATTGTTATCGAGCACTTGGCGCTGTGCATAACTTATTTAAACCGATTGAAACCCGCTTTAAAGACTATATCGCCATTCCAAAAACCAATGGTTATCAGTCATTACATACCTCATTAATTGGTCCCCACGGTATTCCTGTTGAAATTCAAATTCGTACCCACGATATGGACCAGATGGCCGATAAAGGAGTTGCCGCCCATTGGCTTTATAAGCAAGAAGGTGATGACAGTGGCACTACCGCACAAATGAAAGCAAGACGTTGGATGCAAAGCTTGCTTGAGCTACAACAAAGTGCAGGTAGTTCATTTGAATTTATAGAAAACGTCAAATCAGACCTATTTCCAGAAGAAATTTATGTGTTTACACCTGATGGCCGCATCATTGAACTGCCAATGGGGGCCACTGCAGTTGATTTTGCTTATGCGGTTCACACCGACGTTGGTAATTCCTGTGTTGGCGTAAAAGTTGATCGAAAGCCCTATCCGCTGCATAAACCGATTGATTCAGGACAAACCATAGAAGTTATTACGTCTCCGGCGGCCAGACCTAATGCTACCTGGTTGAATTTTGTCGTTACCGCAAAAGCCCGTTTGCAAATTCGAACCTACTTACGCTCTCAAGAGCATAATGAATCATTGGCGCTCGGGCGTCGACTATTAAGCCATGCATTAGGCAAAACCAAAATAAATGACATTAGTGAAGAAAAAATTGCACAAGTGGTTCGTGAAACCGGAAACAAAACCTTTGATGAGTTACTGATTAATATCGGTCTTGGCAACGCGCTCAGTATTGGTATTGCACGACGACTGACTGACGAATTTACCGAAGACAGCGTCATTAACCCTGCAACGACCAAATCTAAAATGCCAATCAAGGGCACGGAAGGTATGTTGGTTAATTACGGAAAATGTTGCCGTCCAATACCTGGTGATGCCATATTAGCCTATTTAAGCCCAGGTAAAGGCTTAATGGTTCATCAGCAAGGATGCAGAAATATTAAAGGTCATCAGGAAGGACAGCTTTTCCCAGTAAAATGGGATACTGATGTTGAACGTGAGTTTATTGCCAAACTCCGTATCGAAATAGTCAATCATCAGGGTGCTTTAGCTAAACTCACCAATGTTATCGCCAAAGCAGGCTCAAATGTTCATACCTTGAATTCTGGTGAAAAAGATTCTGGCTTATACGTTATTGATATGGAAATAACCTGCTATAACCGTGTACATTTAGCCGGCATTATTAGGAAAATAAAGGTTATGGTCGACGTACAACGCGTTGTTCGTAACAAGTAATCAAACTCAATTGGATAGAGAACTATACAAAGATGAAAACCATTATTAATACAGATAAAGCACCTAGCGCCATCGGAACTTATAGCCAAGCGGTAAAAGTAAGAAACACTGTTTACTTATCTGGACAAATCCCTTTAGTACCTGAAACCATGGAAGTCATTTCGGGCGACTTTGCAGCTCAAGCAGAGCAAGTATTTAAAAATCTTGTTGCCGTTTGTACAGCTGCTGGCGGCGAGATTAATGATATGGTTAAAGTGAACATTTTCATGACTGACCTGTCAAATTTTGCCACTGTCAATGAAATCATGAGCAAGTATTTTAGCGAGCCATATCCAGCGCGCGCAGCAATTCAGGTTTCTAAATTACCCAAAGATGTTGAAATTGAAATAGATGGCGTGATGGAATTACCAAACGTTAGTTAACATCTATACTTGAACCAGTGTAGAGCGTGATGTTCTTGGCCATCACGGCTCTACTTAAACCCTCGTAAACCTGCCAAGGATAAGCGAAACAAGATGACTCCAGAAAGATTACAGCGTATCAACGCCATGTTAGATATGCGTCAGCCAGATCTCACTGTATGCATGGAAGGCGTGCATAAAAACCATAACTTAGCTGCGGTTGTTCGTACCGCCGATGCAATTGGTATTAGCGATGTCCACGCCGTTTGGAAAAATGAAAAGATGCGTGTATCAGGTGGCAGCGCTGCCGGTAGTCAAAATTGGATTGACGTTCACAATTACAACAATACCGAAGATGCCATCGCTAAACTTAAAGCGCAAAATATGCAAGTTTTAGTAACCAATTTATCTGATACTGCTGTTGATTTTAGAGAAATTGATTATACCAAGCCAACAGCCATTATTCTTGGGCAAGAAAAGTTTGGTGCCTCAGAAACCGCTTTAAAACTAGCCGATCAAGATATTATTATTCCTATGGTCGGGATGGTGCAGTCGTTAAATGTTTCTGTTGCTTGTTCGGTTGTTCTATACGAAGCGCAAAGACAACGACAACTTGCTGGACTCTATGATACCCCGAGAATCAGTGAACAGCGCCGCCAACGCTTTTTATTTGAAGGTGGTCACCCTATCTTCGCCAAAGCCTGCAAACGCAAAGGACTCCCATATCCCCATATTGACGAGCAAGGCCAAATCGTAGCCTCTGAAGAATGGTGGCAAAAAATGCAAATGAATAAAGAAACATGGCAAGATATTGATGATTAGTTAACAACCTTACAAGGAAATATCGACGTGCAACGTCAGTCAGGGCTTGGAAATTTAGCACATATCGCCATTACAACACTTAAAGGTGTTGGTCCTAGTATGGCAAATAAGCTGGAAAAGCTAGGATTGCACTCGTTGCAAGATTTATTGTTTCATCTACCTCTTCGTTATGAAGATAGAACTCGCATTACAACGATAAGGGATTGTTTGCCCGGTATATTTACCAATATCATAGGTGAAATCACTCAAAATCAAATCATCCATGGCAAGCGCCGTATGATGCTAGTAACGGTGAATGACGGCACGGGCATCATCAATTTACGCTTCTTTCAGTTTTCTGCTAATCAGCGTAATGGCCTTGCTATTGGCATGACCATACGTTGTTATGGAGAGATTACCCGAGGGGCTAGGTCTTTAGAAATTATTCACCCTGAATACAAGCCTTTAGAAGACGATGTTGCTCTTACCCCTGTCGAAGAAACCTTAACGCCAGTCTATCCAACCACGGATGGCCTGAGGCAAATTTCACTTCGTAACTTAACTGAGCAAGCACTAACTCGTTTGCAACGAGGTGATGTCGAAGAGCTATTGCCAAGTGGGTTTATTCCTGAAGGCTATTCATTGAAACAAGCACTCGCTTTGCTGCACCGTCCACCGCCTGATACTTCGGTGAGCTTATTAGAGCAAGGCAAACATCCGGCACAGCAGCGCTTGATCAGGGAAGAGCTAATGGCTCATAACTTAAGCATGCTTAAATTGCGCGAGAGCAGTGATGTTCATCAAGCCGTTTCATTGACCATTAACCCAACATTGGAAAGTCAGTTTTTAGCGTCACTGCCATTCTCGCCCACCAATGCACAATCCCGCGTGGTTAGCGAAATTCGCCACGACATGATGAAAAACCATCCGATGATGCGCTTAGTCCAAGGTGATGTTGGTTCAGGAAAAACACTGGTAGCAGCACTAGCAGCCTTGACCGCGATTAGCCAAGGTTATCAAGTCGCATTAATGGCACCGACAGAAATACTTGCAGAACAACATGCCATCAACTTTCAAAAGTGGTTCGAGCCTTTAAATATAACCGTCAGTTGGCTCGCTGGTAAAACCAAAACCAAGGCAAGAAGACTTGCCCTTGAAGCCCTTGCCAAGGGTGATACCCAACTACTCGTCGGCACTCACGCACTCTTTCAAGAGCAAGTCGTTTTTAATCGACTGGCGCTAATTATCATTGATGAGCAGCATCGCTTTGGCGTCCATCAACGCCTCTCCCTTAGAGAAAAAGGCGCGTTTGATGGACATTATCCTCACCAGTTAATCATGACAGCAACACCTATTCCCAGAACGCTGGCGATGACGGCATATGCTGACCTAGATACCTCAATTATTGATGAGTTACCCCCAGGAAGAACCCCGATACAAACTGTCGCTTTGCCCGATACGCGAAGAGATGAAGTGATTGCGAGAATACATTCAAGTTGTATCACCGAAAATCGTCAAGCTTATTGGGTTTGTACGCTAATAGAAGAATCAGAAGTACTGCAATGCCAAGCCGCTGAAGATACTGCGCTCTATTTACAGCAACACCTGCCTGAATTACGTATCGGTCTTGTCCATGGCAGAATGAAAGCCGATGAAAAACAAGCCATTATGGAAAAATTTAAGCAAGGAGAGCTTCACTTGTTGGTGGCAACAACTGTGATTGAAGTAGGTGTTGACGTGCCGAACGCCAGCTTAATGGTGATCGAAAACCCTGAGCGTTTAGGGCTTGCGCAACTGCACCAATTGCGTGGACGTGTTGGTCGAGGGTCAGTCGCCTCTCATTGCGTGTTGATGTATAAATCACCGTTATCGAAAACGGCAATAAAGCGATTAGCGGTGCTAAGAGAAAGTAATGACGGCTTCGTTATCGCCCAAAAAGATCTCGAAATCAGAGGCCCTGGAGAACTACTCGGCACAAAACAAACTGGTCTAGCAGATTTAAAAGTGGCTGATTTAGTGCGAGATGCGCAGCTTATCCCAGAGATCCAACAGCAGGCTTATATCCTTTGGAAGCAATATCCAGAAAACGCCACCGCATTAATAGCGCGGTGGCTTCCGAATAAAGAGCAATACAGCCAAGTTTAAACGCTTTTAACGGCGCTTAACTGTCTTCGCATTATTCCAATCAATACCAGTGACGTTAACGCGAATATACCCAAACCACCACCACTAGAGCTTTTGCTAGTTTGAGTCGTTTTTGCACTTGAAACCGTGACGCTAATAGACGTTTGCACTGATTCACCTGCGCCATCACTCACCTCTAGTGTTATCGTATACGTACCTGCTTGGCTATAGGTATGATTAGCATTCGCCGTTTGTGCTGTTGTACCATCGCCAAAATCCCAAAGATAATTATAATTACCATCACCACCAGACGGTGTTGATTGGACGCTAATCGCTAAATTGTTTACCGTCCTTGAAATAGAAGCGCTTAACGGTTCAACAACCTCAACCGAGTTTGTAAAGGTGAAACGTTGCTCTGTGGCATCAGTTACGATTAATTGCACGTTATAGCTGCCTGTCGCACTGAAGGTATGAGTCGGTGCAGCTTCTGTTGAAGAATTACCGTCGCCAAAATTCCACTGATAACTAAATTCACCAAAACCACCAATTAAGTTAGCACCGAAACTCACCGATAAGCCGTCAGCTTCACTACTAAAATCACCAGTAATCGGCTGACCTACGGTAACCGATTGTGAAATTGTTTGGCTACCTTCCTCGGTAACATAGTTAACTATTATTGTATAAAGGCCAGCTTCACTATAGGTATGAGAAACTGTCTCACCGATCAGCTCAGTTCCATCACCCATATTCCAGGTAATCTCTGTACCATCGATCAAACTAGGGGCCTCTAAAGCAACCACAACTTGCAACCCCGTTTGCGTCACTTTTACATCACTTACCGATTGCTTACTCAGGACAATGCTTGCCGTTGCACTATCGCTCGCTTGACTTACAACCTCCATCATTACGCCCAATTTAGGCAAAATAATCCCAGATGCTGGCTGTTGCGGAGATGAATAATCATCTTGATCAGAAAACAATGGGTTAGCGGTTAAATGATTATCACCTGAAAATGGCGATTGGTCGTATAAACTAAATGTGGCGTCACGCACCTGAAAGAACGTATCTTGAGAGGTAATTAATTGTTGATCGGCATCAACAACACCGATAAAGACTTCTCCAGGGTGAATATTTACCTGGTTATCGTCAACGTTTTCATCGCGATACCAAAGCAATACACCCGGCTCATAGAAGTCGTCCTCGAGCTTGGCATCAGTGCCGCTGTAATTACGCAACTGAGCGTAGTAATGATGTGGCTTGCCATCGGCAGTATCAGAGACACGGCTAAAGCCAGCTAACGTCACTTCATTTTCAGCTTCACCACCACTGGTAAACAAAACCGTGCCGTTGGCGGTTAACGCAATATCATCGACAAAAAATCCTTGCTCAAGTACATATTCATCAGTTTTATAACGAACGTCAATGGTTACCTCTTGACCAAGGTAATCTGCAAGGCTAAAACTTAAATCGACCCAGTGCAATTCGCCATACGCTTGCTCAATATCCGCCGAATTACCCGAAATAAAGTTAGTCACTTCTGGGCGCTCGGTATTGTTAGTTTTGGTATGATTGCCAGCAATAGCGTCGCCGTTAACAAGAATTTGAACATAATCCCAATCTAGCTCAATATTCCAACGCGCGGTCATAGTCAGTGTCGCCTGTTGTGCTGGCAAGGTAAGTGCAAAAGATAAGCGATTATCTTTGAGGTTTTCACGACCAGAATAATATTGATAAGCGCCCGTTTTAGGTGCGCCAACGCTAACCTGTTTATTGGGCAGTAATATTTTGACCTGATTGATGCCATCTTGATGGTTATTAGCCGCCACCAAGTTTATTGTTTCACTATTGAGAGCTTGTAAATCAACCTCATACTGGTTGATCCAATTACCTAAATAAGTTTGCTGTAAAAAATCTCGGGCATAGCTGCTAAATGTTGCCGGACTAGAACCGCCAGGGGTGCCTAGCCAACTGCCAGAAGCCATTACTGACCAGTTTGCAACAGGTGAACCGTATTGACCGGAAGCGGTATCATATTCATCTGGTAACCCTAAATCATGACCAAATTCATGAACAACAACACCTGTGCGCGAATTGATAGGGTTAATGGTGTAACCCCACACCTTATAATCGGTATCGTTAATTTGCACAGCTTGATTAGCAACGGCAGAACGATGCGCCCAGATAGCATCTTCACCTAAACTACCACCGCCAGCTTCTTCACCAATACTGGCATGAAAGACCATCACATGATCAATAATACCGTCAGGTTCATTTAAATTACCATCTTGATCTAGGTCATAAGGGTCCTTTAGGTCATACTCGGCAAGATCAATATTAAACTCGGTAACCGCTTTATTAATGGCTTCTATTACCAATTCACCAGGCCTAATATCATCATCGTTACTATCAGGGTCATTTTCACCATAATACGCTGCGTTGTTATCAGCTGTTACCCAACCATAAGCTTGTCCAGTAAGGAAAAACGTACCTCCAGATTCTTGTTGGTAATACTCATAAGCCGAAATGCCCTCTGGCCAATCATGCGAAAAAACCAAATTATTATAATGTTGTTGGGAGGTATCTTGATTGCCAATATCAGCATTTTCATCATGTTTCAGGTCGCTAAAATCAACCATAACTGCCAGTACTTTCACTGTCGTATCAACAGCTTTACTCTTTGCATCGAAACTCACTGACTTGTTAACAAGGTTTTTATTTGCCCGTCGTTTTGCTTTGACCTTGGCGACATCAGCTTGGTGGCCAAACTGCTTCTTACCTAAATATTGCTCTAGTGCACGCTGCTTCTCTACATCAGTGGCATGTTGAGCAAGCTCTCCTCGTTTAACAAGCCAATACAAAATTTGCTCTTTGTTAATCACACCTATATCTGCACTTGCCTTGAAGTGCTGCTCAGGTAAATCTATGGCATTTGCTATACTGCAAAATAGCAATGATAGACAGCCTAGCCATGTTACTTTCATAAGTTCCCCTTATAACGTTGAGATTGCTGAAACATCTCTCGTAAAATTAACCAACGACTTTATCCATTTGAGGCGAAGATATCTCAGCCGTTGTTTTCCCGAGGCAAACAGCACTTATTCTATTTTAGTTTTATCTTTATCTAGTGGCGAATTTTTAACAAAATTGTCTCGTTCTTGTGTAACCCATCAGCAGTAGGCGCCCAAACATCGCCCACTGCCAGGCCACAATACCTTAGGCTTGGTACTGTTGTTAAAATTTTGTTACCTAAGTATACCCAGATAAAATTGAAATGCCTAATATCTGTTGATGTCTATTAATTAATAATAAAAAATGCGCTAGACTAGCGCCAACCTTGATAGAGAAGATTATCGTGATGACCGAGCAAAACCAAAGCGCAACACCTCCCCAACAAACCACAGAATCCGAAACTACACATTTCGGCTTTAAAACGGTAGATAAGCGGGAAAAAGAATCTAAGGTTGCTGATGTATTTCATTCTGTAGCACAACAATACGATATCATGAACGATTTAATGTCGTTCGGCATACACCGACTTTGGAAGCGATTCACCATCGATGCGAGCGGCGTTAGACCAGGCAATAAAGTGTTAGATCTCGCCGGTGGTACAGGTGACTTAACCGCACGATTTTCCCAACTTGTGGGTAAAGATGGCAAGGTTATCTTAGCGGATATCAATAGCTCAATGCTTAACGTTGGTCGCGACAAATTGCGTGATAAAGGGCTTGTCCAAAATATCGAGTACGTTCAAGCCAATGCCCAATACTTACCTTTTGAAGATAACACTTTTGATATCGTTACCATCGCCTTTGGGTTGCGAAATGTTACCGATAAAGACATGGCACTTAGCTCAATTTACCGTGTACTTAAACCTGGCGGACGGTTACTTGTGCTTGAGTTTTCAAAACCAGAGCATGAGGTACTCAATAAAGCCTACGACTTCTATTCATTTAATATCTTACCTAAAATGGGTGAATTAGTCGCAAAAGACAGCGATAGTTATCAGTATCTAGCAGAATCAATTCGCATGCACCCTGATCAAGAAACATTGAAACAGATGATGAACGAAGCGGGCTTTGAACAAACGACTTACAAAAACTTAACTGGCGGCATCGTTGCACTCCACAAAGGTTATAAATTTTAACCATGACGTTATTCATGCCTCAACAAGGTCTAACATCAGCCATTGAGCTGATCATTGATTTAGCGCTTAGTAAAAGTCACGACAGCGTTAAAATGATCAATAATCTTGAGCAACAGACACTAGCAGTTGAACTCAAAGAGTTAAAATTTCCGCTGGTGTTTACCGTTACCAATAACAAAGTTTTAGTCACTGGCAATACCACACTTGCCGACTGCACCGTCACAACAACACTGACGCTATTAAAGCAGCTGCAATCGGATAACGCGCTAACCGAAGCGATAAAGTCAAATCAATTAGATGTTGTCGGTGATTTGAAGGTTGCACAACGCTTTGCCGCTTTAGCAGAGTCATTTTCTATTGATTGGCAAAGTGAACTAGCAAACTATATCGGTGATGTTGCTACCTATAAAGTCTCTCTACTAGCTGCAAGTCTTTGGAAAAAAGCAAATTTTGTCCATCAACAAATAAAGGCTGACGCCAGTGAGTGGCTTGTTCACGAAAAGCAACTGGCGATCACCAATTGTGAATATCAACTTTTTGCTGCAAACGTAACAGATAACCGAAAACAAACGGATGCATTGTCTGAGCGAATCTTAATTTTAGAACAACGACTCAATCAACAACGAGGTTCTGTGTGAGCACAAAAAGAGTTTACAAAATCATTAAAACCTTTCTTCAATATGGTTTAGACGACTTAGTGCCTCGCCAACGCTTACCTTGGTACATTAAAGCGATTAGAATGAGTTTGTTTTGGCTGCGAAATCAACATAAAGACAAAAACGCCGCTCAACGTTTTAGATTAGCGATAGAATCTCTGGGACCTGTCTTTATTAAATTTGGTCAAATGCTGTCAACTCGCCGCGATTTACTGCCTGAAGATTTCGCCAGAGAGTTAAGTCTATTGCAGGATCAAGTACCAGCATTTTCTGGAAGCCAAGCTCAGCAAATGATAGTTGAAGCCATTGGTGAACAAACCTTTAATCAAGTTTTTCAGTCGTTTGATACCGAGCCTATGGCCTCGGCATCAATTGCCCAAGTTCACAGTGCTCGTCTTTTACAGCAAGAGCAATATATAGATGTTGTTATTAAAGTACTAAGACCCGGAATCGAAAAGGTCATCAAGGCCGATCTTAAAGTGATGAATCGCTTAGCAGGTGCTGTTTCTAAATGGGTGCCCGATGGCAAACGCCTGCGTCCTAAAGAAGTGGTTGCTGAATACAGTAAAACCATCCTTGATGAACTCGATTTAAATCGTGAAGCCGCCAACGCAATACAACTCAAACGAAATTTTTCGCAAGGAAAAGCGATCGACAAAGTACTTTATGTTCCTGAAATTTACAGTGAGTATAGTCATAAAAATGTCTTAGTGATGGAGCGGATCTATGGCGTTGGTGTTGGCGAAATCGCAACGTTAACCGAGCAGGGTGTTGACATGAAGCTACTTGCAGAACGTGGTGTTGACGTATTTTTCACACAAGTCTTTCGCGATAGTTTTTTTCATGCTGACATGCACCCAGGCAATGTTTTTGTCAACACTGAAAACCCTAAAGATCCTACTTGGATAGCGATAGACTGCGGTATTGTTGGCACCCTCAATCGCGAAGATAAACGTTATTTAGCAGAAAACTTTGTCGCATTTTTCAATCGCGATTATCGAAAAGTAGCACAACTGCATGTCGACTCTGGCTGGGTACCACAAGATACCAATGTTGATGAGTTTGAATTTGCTATTCGCACCGTCTGTGAGCCTATATTTAATAAACCACTCGCGGAAATTTCATTTGGCCAAGTTTTGGTAAATTTATTTAATACCGCTCGACGCTTTAATATGGAAGTACAACCTCAACTCGTACTTTTACAGAAAACCCTGTTATACATAGAAGGTTTAGGCCGCCAGTTATACCCGCAACTCGATCTATGGCAAACCGCTAAACCCTATTTAGAAAATTGGGTTAAAGAGCAAATGGGTATCAAAGCAGTGCTTAAACAAGTCAAAGATAATTTACCGTTTTGGAATGAAAAACTGCCGGAAATACCCGACTTAGTCTACGAATATTTAAAAGGAGACAAGCAACTTGCTCAACAGAAATCCCACTTTAATGCCCTATATCAACAGCAGCAATATCAACATAAAAAATTAATCAGAACGCTGTGGCTAATCGGTGGAGCAATTGTCGCTGCTATTGTACTGGCTTAAACCGCTTGCTTTAACATTACCAGTGCCAGGTTAATTGGGCAGTAATTTGTCGACCTCGAGCCGGAACGCCTTGTTCTGTGCCCGCCGCTTCATTATAGCCGAGATAGTATTTATCAAAGAGGTTATCTATGCTCAAAGATACCTCAATGTCTTGACTCCACCCATAAACCAGATGCATTTTTGCTAACCAATAGCTAGATAACGATATAGCTTCATTGTCAAACGTCGCTTCGCGAGAAACCACACTACTATGGTAAATAGCGCTAATGCTAGCCTGCCACGCCTCTTGTTGATATTTTAATGCCAAGGCAGCCATTGAGCGTGCCGAACCAAGCCGCTTAAATCGTTCTGCTGTTGAAGCGTTAGCACTGAATGACCAAGCTGCTGACAGCTTGGCTTTTAAATCAAGCTCCCACCCAGATAAGATTAACGATCCAAAATTTTGCGGTTGAAAACTAGAAAAGCCCCTAACGATATCATCAACAAGCACATTCTCAATTATCTCGGCAAAGTCAGAGTAGTAGTACGTTAAGCTCCACTCAATGTCTTGGTATTCTTGTTGCCAAATCAAATCGACGGTTTTCACCGTTTCTGGTTTCAGATTACTATTACCAATAAAGCCAGTAGCTATCAGTGCATTCAACTCATAAAGAGATGGGGCTCGAAACGCTTCCCCATAGAGCGCTTTAAACGTCATATCTTGGTTTGCTTGATAAACAAACGCTCCTCTCATACTGATATGATTACCGACATCACTATAATCATCATAATGAGCACCAAGCGTGATTTTCCATTGCTGATTGAGTTGGTAATGTTGTTGAAGATACGCTGATTGGATATTGCGACTAACTTCAGGGACTAAAGGTTGATAACTGCCGAACCACCAGACCCCACGAGTATACCCTGCTTCTCTTCGCGGCAAGAATATAAAACCTAGACTATCTCGATTGGCCTGTGCTTGCCAATTACCTTGAAAATCAATGGTATCAGTTTGCTCTTTTCGATATTCAAGGCCAAACAGCATTGAAGCTTGTTCAGTCTGCTGCCAAGAGGTATTTAACGTTACCCGTTTGGCTTCAACCTCACGATAGTTGCCTCCGATATAGTCAACGGTCGAATCATCAGACCAAATGCTTTGGCTAATACCTTCTGGAGCAACCACTAATATTGCCGATTGCTCACTCTTTGTTTGTTCCAAATTAAAGTTAAAATTCAGAGTATCAAATAAGACACCTTGATAGCCCAACTGATAAAATTCACTGTTAACATCCTGATTATTTATTCCATTACCTTGTGATTGCCAGACAAAATCTTCACTTCGTCGATGGTGCAGTCCGGCTTTAACGTACCATTCGTTGTAGCCACTTGTTAAATAAACATAATGACCACTGCGCGGGTCTTGTGTAGATTCTTGAATACCAAAAAAATCAAAAAAGGGAGAATAATCATCACCTTGGTCATCAAAAATCCCCGCATTAACCCCAATAAAACCTTGCTGTCCTTGATGATGATAACTAAGGTTAGCACCTATTCGATTAAAGCTGCCCACATTCGCGCTAAGCTTCTTTCCGTCGCTTCGGGAAGTTAACGAAATAACGCCATTGTATGCATTGCTGCCGTACATTGCTGAGCCTGGTCCTTTAATGACTTCGACTTTTTCAATGGATGCTAAATCAATATATTGAAAGGCTATGAAGGCGCTTGCTGAAACGGGGTCGTTTAATCGCATACCATCAAGCAACACCAGTATGTCATTATTATTCGCATGACGACCACGAAAGCTTATTTTTGACTGATATCCTGCTCGACTGTACTGAACACCTGATACATAGTTTAAAAGCGTTTCGAGTGTCGTTAATCCTAATATATCAAACTCTTGCCGAGTCATGACGGTAACGCTTGAGGGAGCCTGTCTAAGTGTTTCATCATAACGGCTCGATACGCTGACTTTGACTTCTAATAGATCCTCAATCGAAAGCGCTAATAAGTCGTCGTTATTAGCACATACTGACGATGACAAAACAAATAGCGGTATCAGTGACGTTAGCCGTTTGTACATTGAGTTGTGGCCTTTATGGCAACCAGTTTTAATAAACATTATAGCATTTCATCGAATAACGTCGGCATCAGCAAGTAAAATAGATAAGGGTGTTGATATACATCAACTGCTCGTCCACTATTTAATAGGCTGCTCCTACGTTTTGTTACATTTTTGTGCAAATTATAATAGACTTCACAAATTCTAAAAAATTACAATCTGTTTACATTATAACGATAAAGGTCCTCTCAACATGCGAAAGAAAACATTCTCTTTAACGCTAGTGGCAACTTTGCTAACGACAACGGCATTTGCTAATGATAAATCGCCCGCAATAATCACTAGTGGCATTAACGTCAATTTAACCGCACAGCAAATAACCTCTACTTGTGAGAAGGTGCTAGATAGTGCTCATCAACAATTTACCACTTTGGAGCAACAAACAGGGCCAGCAACGCTAGAACGTGTTGTTGGGGAATATGAAGCAATAATGGATGGCTTAGCGCCGATCAGTCACGTTTGGTACTTTAAAGCAGTTCATCCAAGTGATGACATTCGCGATGCCTCGACCCAATGTAGCGAAAAAGCTTCTGAGTTTTACACCCGTGTTGGTCTATCTAAAGATTATTATCAACGTCTAGCCGCTATTGATTTAAATCGCTTAAACGCTGTTGAAAAACACATGATTAATGAAAGCCTGACCAATTATCAACGTGCAGGGGTAGACCGCAGCGAAGCCGTTAGAAAGCAGATCACTGACTTACAAAAAGAAATCACTTCGATTGGTAATGAATTTAGTAAAAATATTCGTGAAGACGTCCGCTATGTTGATGCGACAATAGAGCAACTAGCAGGCTTGCCTGAAGACTACATCGCGGCGCGTCCTGCCGATGAAAATGGCATCATCAAAATTAGTACTGATTATCCAGATTTGTACCCAGTGATGACTTATGGTGAGAGTGACGATTTGCGTAAAAAGTTGCGAATAGCTTCTCGTGCTCGTGGCTACCCGCAAAATGCTGAAGTATTAAACAAGTTGATTGCTAAACGTGATGAGTTAGCCAAATTACTGGGTTATGAAAATCATGCTGCGTTAAGCATGGCACCAAAAATGATTGCCAATCCAGACAATGCTGAAAAATTTTTAGCACGTATCGGTGGCGCACTTGAGCAACCGGTTGAAAAGGAGCTCGACGTGCTACTTAAACGTTTGCAAAAAATTGATCCAAGCGCTCAGCAAGTACAAGTATGGCAAGCGAGTTACTTAATGAACTTGATCCGTCAAGAAGACTACGCTGTTGATTCAAAAGAAGTGCGTCAGTACTTTAACTATGACAACGTTCGCGACGGTATCTTTGGCCTCACCGAAGATTTATTCGGAGTGACTATTCGACCGTGGAAAACCGAAACGTGGCATGAAGACGTTGAAAGCTTTGAAATGTTAGAAGATGGTAAATTAATTGGCCGTTTCTACATGGATAACCACCCGCGTAAAAACAAATACAAACACGCGGCACATTGGACGATTCGCACGGGCTTAAAAGATAAACAAATTCCAGTGTCGGCATTGGCGCAAAACTTCCCTAATGGCCTAATGGAGCATAGCCAAGTAGAAACCTTCCTACATGAATTTGGTCATTTGCTACACAATATGTTTTCTGGAAATCAGAAATGGTATGGCGTGGCTGGCATGAGCATGGAACGTGATTTTGTTGAAGCCCCATCGCAAATGCTGGAAGAATGGATTTGGGATTACAATACCTTGAAAAACTTCGCTCGTAACGAAAAAGGCGAAGTTATTCCAAAATCATTAGTCGAAAAAATGAACAAAGCACGTGATTTTGGTCAAGCTACTGCCACGGCAACTCAAGTTTATTATGCTAACTTAGCATTGAGCTATTACAGTCAAGATCCCGATAAACTCGACCTCGAAAAAACCATGGTGGCGTTGGAAAATCAATATGCTCCATACCCTTTTGTTGAAGGCACGCATTTTTACGCTAACTTTGGTCACTTGTATGGGTATTCTTCAGACTATTACACTTATCAATGGTCTTTAGCCATTGCCACTGACTTATTCTCGCGTTTCGATAAAGAAGGCATGCGCAATAAGGCCGTTGCTAAAGAATATCGAGAAAAAGTCTTAGGAGCAGCAGGTAGTAAGCCAGCCGCAGAGTTTGTCGCCGATTTCTTAAAGCGCGACTTTACTCCAGATACCTATATCAACAAGCTTAAATCGCTTTAAGTTATCACGATATAAAGAGCCAGCAATTGCTGGCTTTTTATCATCAAACCAATCTTCTGATACCACTAACCACAGCAGCAACACTGACTATTTTTGACCACTTTAAACGGTGTTAACGACATCTGCCAACCATCAAACAATAACAATTGATTGAGGCCTGCCTTATCACCTAACAACAACCGCAACGCGGCGGTTGCTTGCATCGTGCCAATCACGCCAACAATGGAGCTAAGCACCCCTAAATCACGACATGACGATTCTTGCTCTTTAATCTCAGGCAACCAACATTGATAACACGGTGATTGCTGTTCGCTAAAATCTAAGCTCAGCAGTTGTCCTTGAACACCAATAGCGGAACCACTCACTAACTTAAGCTTCATTTGCCTACATTGACGATTAATAAAGGCTCGGGTCGTTAAGTTGTCAGAACAATCGATCACAATATCAACGCCACTAAATGACAATGCTGACCATACTTGGCTTACCTCTTGATCGAAAGCATTGATCTTTAAGTGCGGATTTAAGCGCGTTAGCGCCTTTTCCGCGCAGTGAACTTTCGATAAGCCAATATCTTTATCCTTAAATAATAATTGCCTTGATAAATTGCTCAGTTCAACCGTGTCGTGGTCAATCAAGGTTAGTTCGCCGATACCTGCTGCAGCAAGATACTGTGCAGCAGAGCACCCTAGGCCTCCTACACCGACAATGACAATATGGCTTTGCTTAAAGCACAACTGTCCTTGCTCTCCCAGCTGAGGCAGCATTAATTGGCGGCTATAACGGATAAACTCTTTATCGGTTAATACTGACATAGCGTTTTCTCAAAACACTTGATCACAGTTTCAGGTGAAGCGGCTTGGGTGATGGCACTCACCACGGCAACCGCATCAACGCCGGTACTAAGTACCTGTTCAACATTGGTCAAATTGATACCACCAATGGCAACAATTGGCGTGTTATCATTAAGTTGTACCAACCTTGTCAGTGTTTCAATACCTTGTATTTGTCCACTCATATCTTTGGTACAAGTGGGAAAAATCGCCCCAATCGCAAGATAGGATGGCTTAAACTGTTGTGCATGTAAAAGCTCATAAACCCCGTGAGTACTGATCCCTAAACGTAACCCTGCTTGGCTTATCTGCTTTAGATCTGCTTTTTTAAGATCTTCTTGACCAAGATGAACACCAAAAGCACCATGTTCTATTGCCAGTTGCCAATAATCATTGATAAACAGACACGCTTGGTATTGCTTACCCAAATCAACCGCATCGGCAATGGCTTGATTAAGTGCTTGCCCATGCAAGTTTTTTTCTCGATATTGCACTAACTTAACGCCCGCTTTTAATACACGAGTTAACCATTCAATCGAGTCAACTACCGGATAAAGCAACTTTCCAGATAATTCGAGTGGCAAAAACTGATCACAGAAATTAAAGCGCTGATCAACAGATTGCTGACTACTTTGCCACGCTAGGCGAGAACTTAATCGGCTACCATCAACTAATACTTGTGGAAAATATTGTCGTTTACTAGGCCACGCCCCTTGAACTACACCATGCAAACTGTATTGATATGCCGCTTTATTATCTAAGGCTTGGCTAATATATGCTTTTGCTAGTGTCACAGAATCTCGTAATAAATGACCTTGCGCTAAAAAGGCACTTAGTGCTGATGCATAAGTGCAGCCAGTGCCTCGCTGACTAACCTGATCTCGTCGCTTAGCACAGAGCCAGAATTCTTCAAGCGCGCTGGTGGTAAAGTCAACACAATGATCTTCAACAATATCTAAATGCCCACCTTTAACCGAAACACTGGCAACGCCGAGATCTAATAGCTTTTCGGTCGCGTCAGCGAGACATTGCCAAGACAAAATATAGACCCCGGAAAGCGCTTGCAGTTCTTCGATGTTAGGCGTCAAAACGTCGACAATCGGTAACAAATATTGTTTGATTGCCGCTACGGTATCGTCTTCAGTTAAATGGTCTCCACTCGTGGCAACAGCCACAGGGTCAAAAACCACCATCGGCGATATTGGCCAGTTCTGTTTATATTCCGCTAATTTTTTGGCAATAGTAATCACCTGCTCACTATTGGCTAGTAAACCGATCTTAATCACCGCCGCTTGCGCAGTTGCTGACAACGCATCTAGCTGGCTGTTAATCACGCTGTTAGTCATTGGGTTAATCGCTAATACTCCGTCATTATTTTGTGCGGTCACGGCAGTGATCACTGTGCAACTTTGCACCTCAAGACGATGTAACGTTTTAACATCGGCCTGAATTCCAGCACAAGCTGAGCAATCAGAGCCTGCAATTGTCCATACAATGGGCTTTATCATCACTGACCTCATGTTGTTTGATGCCAAAACGGCATACCTAACTCAGGAGTACTTGGCGAGGCCACTTGTTTTGCCGGCATTGCGCCTGCTAAATAGCCCTGCCTACCCGCCTGACATGCATGTGCAAACGCCTTTGCCATTGTGATTGGGTCGTTGGCTCGTGCTATCGCAGTATTTAACAAAATGCCATCATAACCAAGTTCAAAAGCTTGCACTGCATGCGATGGTAACCCAATACCTGCATCAATGATCAAGGTTGTTTGCGGCAAACGATGACGAATAGTTTCAAGGGCAGCAGGGTTATTAAGCCCTTGACCTGTTCCAATGGGCGCTCCCCACGGCATAATGACTTCACAGCCGACATCAACCAGCCGACGACATATAACCAAATCGTCGGTGCAATAAGGGAGCACTTTAAAGCCATCTTTAATCAGCTGCTCAGCTGCACTAACCAAGTGCATGGTATCCGGTTGTAAATTGTAATCATCAGCAATGAGTTCAAGCTTTATCCAATCGGTTTGAAACAACTCTCGTGACATCTTGGCAATATTGACCACTTCTTTAATTTGATAGCAACCAGCGGTATTGGGGAGTAACTTAAGACCTAATGATTGAATCTCACGCCAGAAATCTTCACCACCTTGACTTTGAGGCGCTTGGCGCCTTAACGACACCGTGACGATTTGGCTGCCACTTTGCTGTATCGCTTCTTTCATTACTGACAGTGATGGATACAAAGCACTGCCTATCAGTAATCGGTTGGTAAATGTTTCACCATAAATAGTGAGTGGTTTATCGAGATTCATTTTATCAATATTTTCTTCATTCATAACAACTACCCGCCAAAAATAGGCGAAACAATATCAATTAAATCGCCCTCTTTTAGTAAGGTTTTTTGATAATCCGCTTGGGCAACAAACTCTCCATTTATCGCAATTGCAAATGGTGCTTTGGCATTAAACTGACAGATAACATCAACCAACTGCTGACTGGCAACTGTTAGTTTTTTGCCGTTAACAATGACTATCATGGTAAAACCTCCTGTCTAACTAAGCGTTTATCTAAGGTGGTGATCGCACCAAAGCATTGATATAACGCATGCTCAGCAACTAAGCCATGCTGCTGCAGCATCAGCAATAATTGTTCAAGTAAATAGGGTGCTAATAAATATCCATGCCGGTACAAACCATTAACCTGTATTTGTTGTTGGTATTGATATATTCGAGGTTTGTGATGGTAAAAGGTTGGCCTAAGCCCTGTTTGCATGGCAATAACGTTGGCTTGCGCAAACCCCGAATGAATGCTGTAAGCGGCGCTCATCAGTTCCATCGCCGACTGCATAGTAATCGCGCTGTCATCATGTGATTCAATCTCAGTAGCACCAATAACATAGTGATGCTGACCTTTGGGGACAATATAAATCGGATACCTTGGATGCATCACCCGAATTGGACGGTTGAGGTTTACCTCTGGTGCAAAAACGCGGATCACTTCGCCTCGGATCCCCCTTAATCCTTGCTGTTGTTCTAGCAACTCGTTTTTTGCGCCTAAACCGCGACAATCAATAAGCCAATCGCAATTTTTTTGATTTTCCAACGATACTTGCTGAAATTTAGCTAACTTAAAGGTAGACTTTTCAGTTATTTCAATTCGACTTGCCCTCAGCAATTGCTCACTTTGTAAATAAAGCTGCTGATTATCAATATGTGCTTCACCGGGCAAAAACAGCCCTTGTTGAAATTTGGTGCTAAGCTCTGGCTCCAATTGATGGAGCTGACTTGCATCAAGATGACAATAATCAAGACCACTTTGTGGTCGCAACCGTTGGATAAAATGGCTAAGATCAGCGCTATCTTGTCGGTGGGCTATCACCAGTGACCCCTGTTGCCAACAACTGACATTTAAGCTCAAATAGGCTAATAGTTTGGGCCAAAGTTCTAAAGTTCTAGCCCCCATCGCAACAAGCGTATCATCCATGGAGACGGATTCAGCAAGAGGAGCGACCATACCAGCAGCAATGCGGCCTGTTGCTTTAGCATCACTTAAGCTATGTTTTTCAAGTAGCACGATAGTTAATTGTTGATCAACATCACTTTTTTCAAGTAACAACGCCAATAATCGTCCCAGTAAACCCGCACCGACAATAACCACTTTTGTCATCTTGCGCTCCTTACGGTACCTGATGGTAAAGTTCACTACCTTGTTCGACAAACTCTTGTGACTTTTGCTCAAGACCTCGTTGTTGCGCTTCAAATTCAGCTTGAATATCGACCATCTTGATATCGATAGCTTGCTGCTCGGTTTGTTTAGCGTAATCTCGAACCTCTTGGCTTATTTTCATTGAACAAAACTTCGGCCCACACATCGAACAAAAATGTGCGATTTTACCCGACTCTTGTGGCAAAGTTTCATCATGAAATTCTCTCGCGCGCTCTGGGTCTAACCCTAGATTAAATTGATCGTACCAGCGAAATTCAAAACGCGCCTTCGATAGCGCATTGTCCCTAATTTGTGCTCCCGGATGCCCTTTCGCAAGGTCTCCCGCATGTGCCGCAATTTTATAAGTGATCAGCCCTTCTTTGACATCGTGTTTATTAGGTAAACCTAAATGCTCTTTTGGGGTGACATAACAGAGCATCGCACAGCCATACCAGCCAATATTAGCGGCGCCAATCGCCGAGGTAATATGATCATAACCCGGTGCGATATCGGTGGTCAGCGGGCCAAGTGTATAAAAAGGCGCTTCATCGCAATGTTTGAGTTGCTCGTCCATGTTGGCTTTGATCATATGCAATGGCACATGCCCAGGGCCTTCTATCATCACCTGAACATCGTATTGCCAGGCGATTTTAGTTAACTCTCCTAATGTGCGCAATTCACTAAACTGGGCTTCATCATTGGCATCAGCCACCGAACCTGGACGCAGGCCATCGCCTAAAGAAAAAGAAACGTCGTATTGCTGACAAATTTGGCAAATTTCTTCAAAGTGGGTATAAAGAAAGTTTTCTTGATGATGCGCTAAACACCATTTCGCCATAATCGAGCCACCACGTGATACGATTCCTGTCACTCGTTTAGCCGTCATCGGGATATAACGCAGTAAAACTCCTGCATGAATGGTAAAGTAATCAACACCTTGTTCGGCCTGCTCAATGAGAGTATCTCTAAATATCTCCCAAGTAAGGTTTTCAGCAACACCATTGACCTTTTCTAATGCTTGATAGATAGGTACCGTGCCAATAGGTACGGGTGAATTTCGTATGATCCATTCTCGCGTTTCATGAATATAACGACCGGTTGATAAATCCATCACCGTATCGGCGCCCCATAGTGTTGACCACACTAGCTTTTCAACTTCTTCTTCAATTGACGAAGAAACAGAGGAATTACCTATATTGGCATTTACTTTAATAAGAAAATTACGACCAATGATCATTGGTTCAGCTTCTGGGTGGTTAATATTGGCGGGAATAATTGCCCTTCCTGCTGCAACTTCTTGACGAACAAACTCAGCGGTTATTTGCGCGGGGATGCTAGCACCAAAACTCTGGCCTGGATGTTGAGTGCTGAGCGCTTTTGATACTTGCTCACGCTTTAAATTTTCACGAATTGCGATGTATTCCATCTCTGGGGTGATAATACCCTGACGAGCATAATGCATTTGCGTTACATTGCTGCCAGCTTTTGCTCTTCTCACTAACGGGGTATGTTCGAAACGAATGTGATCAAGCCCCTCATCGGCTAAACGCTTTTGACTAAAGCTTGAACTTGAATGGCTTAGTTGCTCAGTATCACCGCGCCGCTCAATCCAATTACTGCGTAGCTTAGGCAAGCCTTGCTTTACATTAATTTCCATTTGAGGATCGGTATAAACACCCGATGTATCATAGACAACCACAGGCTCATTAGCTTGGTATTGTGGATTATCTTTATCGCCACCGATGAGGGTATCGCTTTGTGCAATTGCTCTCATCCCCACTTTAATTGGATGCAGCACTCCGTCGATATAGATTTTCTCTGAATTAGGAAATCGATAATTGTTGCTGTCGCTTAAAAATTGTTGCGCGGCTTCTCGCGCTTCTTTACGTGATAACGTGGTCATATTCAGCCTTTCGATGGTTAACCAAAACTAACAGTCAAAAGACGGAGTGTAGATCTCAGGTAGGGTGGTGCTTTACCTTGTTTCCTTCGCAGATATTAGTCTGAATCAGGTTCTACGGATCCCGCATAATGCGATCTCAGCCAAAAGGCACTCCGACAAGTTCACGCTATGGTAATCGATAAACTATTAAAATATCAAGAAATATTCTAAAAGCTCTCGTTAGGAGCTAGGTTTGTTTTTTAACAGTTCACGTAAGTTAGCAACACCCACCTTGGCAACAGCTTGCTTCTTTTCTTGGCTTTGAGGCGTCTGAGTTAATTCCCAAGATAAATCATCTTGTGGTAACTCATATAGAAAGCGACTCACTTCAGTACGGGCGATTTCACCAAATTGACGACGTTCGCGCGCATAGGTAAAAATAAGTTCCCGTTGCGCTCGAGTTATGCCGACATAAGCCAAGCGACGCTCTTCTTCAACATTTCCTTCGTCAATACTGGTTTGGTGAGGCAACAAACCTTCTTCCATACCAATTAAAAATACATAAGGAAACTCTAGACCCTTCGATGCATGCAACGTCATTAACTGCACTTGATCAGCATTTTCTTCTTCTTCACTTCGCTCCATCATATCGCGCAGCGTTAACCGAGTAACCACTTGCGCTAGGGTCATCGGCTCTTCATCTTCATTGCCTTCAAGCATTTGGGTTACCCAACTAAAAAGCTCGGTAATGTTCTTCATCCGCATTTCTGCGGCTTTAGCACTTGGAGATGTATCATAAAGCCAATCTTCATAATTCATTTCTCGCACCATTGAGCGCAAAACAGCACTGGTATCACCGCGCTCAGCATTGTCTGCCATTTCAACCAACCAACGGGTGAAGTTTTGAACATGCAATAACGCGCGACCGGTTAAATACTGCTCTAGACCCAATTCAAAGCTAGCAGCAAACATACTGATTTGACGCATATTGGCGTAACTACCCAACTTTTCGAGAGTAGCGGGGCCAATTTCACGACGTGGCACATTAACAATACGCAAAAAAGCATTATCATCATCTGGGTTCACTAATACGCGCAAATAAGCCATCATATCTTTAATCTCGGCGCGCGAGAAAAAGGATGTTCCACCACTAATTTTGTAGGGAATTCGGTTAGTCATCAGTGCTTTTTCAAGCAAACGCGATTGATGATTGCCTCGGTATAGAATGGCGTAGTTTCTAAACTGACTTTTGTTTAAGAATCGATGACCGATCAACTCTCCTACGACTCGCTCAACTTCATGCTCTTCGTTTTTAGTTTGCACAACCCGTAGCTCGACACCGTAATTTAGTTCACTAAATAATGCTTTGTCATAAACGTGGGGATTATTGGCGATTAACACGTTCGCACATTTCAAAATACGGCCACTTGATCGATAATTCTGCTCTAACTTAATCAGCTTTAGTTCTGGATAATCCTGACCTAGTAGTACTAAGTTTTGTGGTTTAGCACCGCGCCAAGAGTAAATAGACTGATCATCATCACCAACCACGGTTAACAAACCTGCTTTACCAGTAATCAATTTAACGAGTTCATATTGACTAGAATTAGTATCTTGATATTCATCAACTAGCATATAACGTATTTTCTTACGCCAGCGCTCTCGAACGTCAGGAAAGTTTTTGAGTAACAATGTCGGTACTAAAATAAGATCATCGAAATCCAAGGCATTATAGGCTTTCATATGCTTTTGATAGCGCCCATAACACTCGGCGAATAAACGGGTATCTTGATCAGCAGCTTGTTTTATCGCTTGTTCGGGTAATAGCAAATCATTTTTCCAATTGGAAATCATCATTTGCAACTTACTGAGTAAGTCTTTATCACCATCAAACTCTTCTAGAGTAAGCTCTTTAAGCAAGGCTAAGGTATCTTGATCATCAAATAAGGTGAAACCCGGTTTATAGCCAAGTGTTTTGATCTCGCGACGCACAATATCCAATCCCAGCGAATGAAAAGTACAAACCGTTAAGCCGCGTGATTGATCTTTACCCAACATTTTGACAACACGTTCTTTCATCTCTCGTGCAGCTTTGTTGGTAAAAGTTACCGCTGCAATATTTCGAGCACTATAGCCGCACTTTTGAATCAAATAGGTAATTTTTTGACAAATAACCCCGGTCTTACCGCTACCTGCGCCGGCCAGTACAAGACATGGTCCAGTAACGTATTTTACCGCTTCGTTTTGTCTGGGATTTAACTTCATTAACACTGCATACTCAAAATAAGGGGTGGCAATTTTACCTTGTTTTAATCTTTGGCAAAACAGCTAAACGCGTTACAATGGTTATTATTATTAACTAGCGAGCTAAGCATATGATCAACAGTAAAAAGATAGAAGAAATTGCCAAACAAGTGACAGAAGCGATTCCTCCTGGTGTGCGCAATTTAGCCAACGATTTTGAAGAAAAAACGAAAACGGTCATTCAACGTAAATTAAGTGAATTAGATGTTATCTCGCGTGAAGAATTTGATGTTCAAACGCAAGTTTTGTTGAGAACTAGAGAGAAGTTAGCTGAGCTTGAAGCGAAAGTTGCTGCACTTGAAGAGAATTTAAAACAAGAATAAAAACAAACTGCTACACTTAAGTTACCTTGCCGTTAGCTATTGTCGTAGATGAAACATCAGCTCAGTAAACTTGAAACAGAAAACAATTATTTATCTATTGTTAGTGAGTTTGCCACTGATTTACTTAAGCTGAGCACAGTTGACGATGTCGTTTGGCACACGGCTCATAACGTCATTGCCAAGTTTGGTTTTGTCGACATCGTGATTTACTTACTCGATGAAAAACGCAAAATCCTTACTCAAGCCGCTGCTTTTGGTAATAAAAACCCTTCAGAGTATCAAATACTAGACCCGATCGAGATCCCCGTCGGTCAAGGTGTCGTCGGCCGCGTCGCAAAAACGTTAACTCCTGTCGTTATTCACAATACCTTAGATGAACCAGAGTATATTGTTGATGATCAGCGCCGATTATCCGAGCTGACAGTACCAATGATTTGCGATGGAGAGCTAATTGGGGTAATCGATTCAGAGCACCCAGATGCAAACTTTTATAATGACCAGCATCAGAGAGGATTAGTAGCTGTGGCATCGATTGCCGCCACTAAAATTGTGCAAGCCAATGCATTCAAACAACTGCAAAATACCGTCGAGAAACTCGAAAAAAGCCTAATGGTGCAAGACGTACTATTTGAGATATCAGAACTCATTTTTAGTTGCTCAACGTTGGAAAAATTCTATCAGCAACTGCATCAAAACATCGCGCGCCTAACACAAAGTAAAAATTTATTTATTGGCCTAGTAGACAATCATCAACAACGCATCAAATTGGTCTATTTTTCTGACGAAAAAGACCAAGGGCATGACTTTGAGTATTTACCCAAAGATTCAAGACAACTGACCATTACTGGGTTTGCGTTACAACAAGGTAAGCCTCTGCTGTTATATAAAAACGACATTAAACAGTTAATCAATGAAAAAAGCTTTATTTTGCATGGAACAATACCCACTGCATGGCTAGGAGTACCGTTTGGAGAAGGAGATCAACAAGGCATTGTTGTTACCCAAAGCTATTCCGATAATCAGCTGTTAAAGGAAGAAGATAAGCAGTTGTTATCTTTCGTCGCAAAATATATTCGTACCGCTATTGAACGAGCAAACAATCAGTCAGAGCTAAAGTTTTTGGCGTTACATGACCCACTAACACAACTACCTAATCGAACACTCTTTATCGAAAGAGTCAGTCATGCTCTCAATCAGGTTAAACGTGGAAAAAGTAGCGGCATCGCTATTTTATTCCTCGATGTTGATCGTTTTAAACAGATTAATGACAAACATGGCCATCACATTGGTGATCGGCTTTTAAAAAGTATTGGCGATAAAATTGCTAATAGTCTTAGGCAAGTCGATACGTTAGCAAGATTAAGTGGCGATGAATTCGCTATTTTGTTAGAAGATATCAAAAACGAAGACGAAATCCTTAAAACAGCAAATAAAGTCATAAACTCAGTTAGCGGCTCGTTACAAGTTGGTCGATTTCAACTAAACACCTCCGTCAGCATCGGTGTTGCTGCATGTCACAACGGCAAAACAAAGGCATTACAACTTATCAAACAAGCTGACGAAGCGATGTACCAGGCTAAACTGCGCGGCCGTAATCAGGTTTATTACCAACACGATCAAAACAGTTCGACAGACAGTTATAAAATTGAGTATGACTTTATCAAAGCACTGAAAAATGATGAACTTCTCTTGTTGTTACAGCCAATAGTAGAGATCTCAACAGGTTCAATCGTCGCAGCAGAATGTTTGATAAGGTGGCATCACCCGGAAATTGGTCTGGTACCTCCTGATATTTTTCTACCCGAAATAGAAAGAGCAGGCTACATGTGTAAGCTTGATTTATATGTTGTTGAAAAAGCGCTTGCACTATTAAAACAGTTTCAAAATACACTGCCCTGCAAGATAAATATTAATATAAATATTTCCAGTGAAGGATTCGTTTCACCTTTATTTATTAATACGCTCGAGAGAGTTAATAAAAACAACCCAGAAATTCTTAATCAGTTATGTTTAGAAATTACCGAACAAACCATCGTCGATAATGTTAAATTAGCAAGAGAACATATTAAAAAACTTAAAACGATGAACGTACGTCTCGCTTTAGATGACTTTGGTACTGGGTATTCTTCACTTAGCTATCTGCATCAATTTAGTTTTGATACCTTAAAAATAGACCGTTCTTTTATGAATAATACCGCCATGGAGAAGGGCAATATCATCTTACAAGCTATCGTCAATTTGGCGAAATCACTGCGCATCAAAACCGTTGGCGAGGGTGTAGAAACAACGGAGCAGTATCAACTTCTTCAAGAACTCGCATGTGATTATGCTCAAGGGTATTTAATATCGAAGCCTCTCAGCGTGGAAAATTTAGTCACTTTTATCAATAAAAATCACTAACAAAAAAAAAGCCCAGTGAATCACTGGGCATAATTGCTAACTAGGACAAAAGTCGCCGGTTTAGCACTGCTGGAAAACTATCAATGTTAAGTTATCTACGTATAAGGAACCGTAAACGATCACTTTTCTTTCATGTTCCATAAAATATCTTGGCCATCGCCCATCACCGTCGTCGGTAATTTACCATCCCACTGCTGTGCTTTAACATAATCAACTAATAGTTTACTGGCTTTTAATGACTCTGCTTTCTTTTGCATCGCTTCCGCTTCAGCTAAACCTTTTAAGCGAATAGCTTCCGCTTCAGCTTTTGCTTCGGTCATAATTGCGTAAGCTGAACCATCAGCGCGCGCTTTTTCTGCATCTCGTTTTGCTTCTGCAGTGTTTACTTCACGTTGTGCTTCTAATTTTTGACGCTCTAGACGATGCATTTCAGCCGCCGCTAAGTTTTTTTCTGTTTGCTTGGTTTCTATACTTTGCAAATACTTTGGCGGTAAAACTAAATTCTCTATTTGAACGCTATCTAACTTTACAGGAAAGTCAGCCATTTCTGCTAAGAGTGTTTCTTCAATTTTTTGAATAACTTGGCCACGATTTTGTATGATTTGCTCAGCTTTAAAACGTGCCAATGCATCTTTAGTCGCGGAACGTAACCTAGGATCAAGAATACGATTTTCAAATTGATCTAAGCCACCATAATTTTTATAAAGCTCAAATGCCTCTGGGCGTATAACCGTCCAGTTTACCGACACTTCGGCGGTCACAGGCATTTGTTCATAAGTTGATGCTTTAAGGTTTTCGCTATTTTTACGTGTTCGTATTTCCAGTTCTTCTATCGTATCGGCAAATGGAACTTTGGTATGTAAACCAGGATTTACCTGTGTAGTCGCTTCACCAAAACGCTTAACAATACCAACATGACCTTCATCAATGGTATAAAACGCCATCCAGGCACCGAGAACCACCAGCCCAGCGACAGCTCCTCTGCCCAGCTGTTTAGTGACATTTTTCTTGTTAACAGCTTGCCTACTCAATCCATTAGTCATAAAGACCTCCCTTGCTACTGTTTTTTACTTATTATTGAGTCGATGACATAATATGTCTGTGTAGACATATTATGTCAAGATTTTTTTAAGAAGGTAAACGCATTGACTGTATTTTTTTATAGGTAATAGAACGCCATAACCATTCTAACGGACCAAAACGATAATGCGCTAACCACCACTTTGAAAATATCACCTGAAAAACAACAATGCCAATAACAATCAGCATTTGTCCACCGCGAGCGATTTCTCCAAACTGACCGCCAGCATAACCATAAAAAATTGAAGTTAAAATGACCGAATGCATAATGTAGTTAGTTAAAGCCATCTTGCCCATTGGCGCAAAATGGGCTAAACGTTTTTGCCAATTTGATTTTGCTAATAGACACACAATTAAACCGATGTATCCAGCTGTTAGCGTATATTGACCTAATAAAAAGATCATCTGCCCTGTGCCTTGCACCGCCATAGCAACTTTGGTTACTGGTTGCTGTAATAGAATAAGTCCCGCTACGTTTAAAAATAGGCCTAATGGTAAACCGATGCGCATCATCGCTTTATACATCGGGATATGTTCTTGATAATGAGTAATACGCTTGCTGGCGACAAACCAAAAGCCAAGAATAAATAATGGTACGAGCATCATTAATGAAAATATCGGTGAAAATGGCACCATCTCAGCGACAAATTCAAGACGAAACTTAGTCGCTTGCCAATAGCTATCCTGGGTAAATGCCGTGATTTCTTTCTGCTTGCGTTGTTCTTGCTCGCGTTTACTTTTCACGCGATCTTCTACCGCTTGTTCCTTGCGTTGTTCGTCTGAGAGCTCTTCTTGCTCTGGTGAATCGCTTTCATTTATCACAGGTTCTTCCGACTCTGTCACAACATCTACGGATAAGGTTAATGATTTCGATGGCGTTAACATCCGCTCAGCAACTAAAGCAGCAATCTCTTGCTGTTCTTGCCAACTTGATTTGGCTTTTTCAGCATCAAAATAACTTCCGGCGCCAATACCTGCGAGAGTAGCAAACAGTAGTGGGATTGATAACCAAATTAGCGACAGTTTTAAATAAGAGCGCGGGTTATCAAATTTTTGAAAACGAGGTTTTTGCAATAGATATACCCATAGCAACAAAAACATTCCTGCTAAAGCATAGTCATGCAGGATATCACCACCCCATAAAAATATCATATGAGCAATCCCTATTACCCATAGCGCGATCATTCTGCGGCTAAACCATGCACCAAAAGGTCGGCCAACTTCTTTTGCCCGCATTAACATCACGGCAAAGCCCATCCCAAATAATAGAGCAAATAGTTTATAGAATTTTCCTTCAACAAAGCAGCGTATTAACCACCCCACTGCATGATCGACTCCACTTAGGCTTTCATCAAATGAACTCAACGCAGCGATGGGGCGATTAAACCATTCAATGTTCATCAACAAAATTCCAATAAGGGCAATACCTCTTAAAATGTCGAGGGCATCGATGCGTTTACTCGCCGATATTGGTTTTAAAGCAGAAACGGAGGAAGAATTCACCTCTTGTGAAGTTTGCGTCTCATTCATAGGAAGTCCTTTGCAATTAGCAACTTTATTATAGTTTTCGAAATACCTTAGGTCATAGGAAGCTAAAAGCAAAGTTTTTATTGCTTATTCACCATAATGGCACACGCTAATTTTTATGCTCGCGACATATTTGCGTGGTTTCAGACTCTGAGAGTCCCTCATCAAAGAATCGACAATAGAATTCGTTATCACTCTGAAAATGTTTACAGGTAAAACACTGACCAAAGGATTTGCTCTCATCAGTATCATGAATTTTATGATAAATAGCGTCTAGACCTTTGATTAGCGACTTTTCATTGGTTTTACTCAACTGAGTTAGCGCACTCTGCAGTTTTGAATGCTGAGTAAGCTGAGACAGAATATGTTTACCAACAGCAGTGACTTTGATGTGCAAGACACGTTTATCGTCACTGTCGAGTGTTTTGTGGATTAATGCTTTGCGTTCCAATACTTTGAGCGACTGAGAAATAGTGCCTTTAGTATGCTCTAAATATTCTGAAACCGAGATAGCATTGTCAGAGTGCTTATTCGCCATTGATAAATAAAGCAACGCATCAAGCTGTACCGGCTGCAAGCCAAACTCAGCGAGCGCTTTACGCTTTTCATTAATCAATGTGTTGGTTAAACGCTCAATTAATAGGTATAAATCTCTCATAAGTCACCCCCAAGGTTTCGCATCAAAACGAAACCTACGTGATAATCTTAGTTGAAAATCAGAGATTTGCGAGTTTTGCTAAATCACATTACCGAGGTAACCATCAACAGCTATGCCAAGAATGCTTGATAGGCTTCATTTTCCGTCTCTTCTTGCCATTGGTAACCCAGAGCCTGAAGATGCTCAAAAAAGGCTGGCTGTTGTTCGACAGTCACTTCAAAGCCTGCTAATACTTGGCCGAAAGCAGCGCCATGATTGCGATAATGAAACAAGGTGATATTCCAGTGCTCTCCCAAGGTATCAAGAAATTTTTCTAACGCTCCCGGGTACTCAGGAAATTCAAACCTAAAAATGCGCTCTTGCAGTGGCAGCGCGTGCTGGCCGCCAATCATATATCGAACATGTAACTTAGCCAACTCATTGTCAGTACAATCAGTCACCTGATACTGATGTTCTTCTAATAGCGTAATTAACGCTTCTCGTTCGGCACGATTGGCAATTCTAACACCTACAAATATATGAGCATTTTCATGCTCGCAGCCGGGCTTATCGACAAAACGATAGTTAAACTCGGTAATAACCCTGCCTTGCAACGCCTGACCAAAACGACGGAAACTGCCTTTTTGTTCAGGTATTGATACGGCAAACACCGCTTCTTTTTGCTCACCAAGTTCACATCGTTCTGAAACATAACGCAAGGTATGAAAATTCATATTGGCGCCTGATAATACCGCCACTAAGGATTCCCCTCCTTGACTGGTCAAACAATATTTTTGCAAACCAGCGAGTGACAAAGCGCCAGCTGGCTCGGCTATCACTCGTGTTTGCTCAAAGATATCTTTTATCGCGGCACATATTTCATCAGTGGTCACCGTGATCACCTCATCACAGTAACGATGGATCAACTTGAATGTTTCTGTTCCAATGCGCTTTACCGCAACACCATCGGCAAACAAGCCAACTTGGGTTAGATCCGTTGGCTCGCCTGCTTCTAGTGCCGCTTTTAAGCAGGCTGAGTCTTGTGCTTCTACGCCAATGACTTTAATATCAGGTCGAAGTTGCTTTAGGTATACCGCCATACCTGCTAATAACCCCCCACCTCCAACGGGAATAAAGACAACTTGTGCTTTAGAAAACTGTTGCAATAATTCTTTGGCGACAGTGCCTTGACCTGCGATCACTTCCTGATCATCAAATGGATGAATATAGGTCTTATGCTCTTGCTCTGCAAACTCCATTGAGGCCGCTTGTGCTTCATTAAAGCTTTTTCCGACTAAACGCACCTCTGCACCAAAACGACGAACATTATCTACTTTTATATCTGGCGTCGTGATTGGCATAACAATGGTGGCTTTTATCCCCAACTTTTGTGCCGCCAATGCCAATCCTTGCGCATGATTTCCTGCAGAAGCTGCGATAACGCCATGAATACACTGAGCTTCGGTTAAACTTGCTAACTTACTATAAGCACCACGGATTTTGAACGAGTGAACCGGTTGATGATCTTCTCGCTTTAAGTAAATCTGATTATTAAGTCGAGCCGACAGCTTGGTTAATGGTGTTAGTGGTGTTTCAACGGCAACATCATAAACCGGCGCCAGCAAAATTTTTCTTAAATACTTTAACCCTAAACTTTGGTCGACTAATTCAGCTTCAGTCATCATATTCACCATCTAATAACTGACGATTGCGCACAGCACCTTTGTCTGCGCTCGTTGCTAACATGGCATAGTTTTTTAGTGCATAACTAATGGGTCGAACTCGATTAGCAGGCTTCCAAGCATTTTTGCCTTTTGCGACCATATCAGCCTCACGTTGCGCCAATTCTGCTGCCGACACTTTCAATTCAATGGTTCGTTTAGGGATATCAATTTCGATAATATCTCCCTGTTCAACCAAAGCAATTGCGCCGCCACTGGCCGCTTCTGGAGAAATATGACCAATAGACAATCCTGACGTGCCACCTGAGAAACGACCGTCGGTGATCAGTGCGCACGCTTTACCTAAGCCCATTGATTTTAAGTACGTTGTTGGATAAAGCATCTCTTGCATACCAGGGCCACCTTTAGGGCCTTCATAACGAATGACCACCACTTCGCCTGCGACAACTTTACCCGCTAAAATTCCAGCGACTGCTTCATCTTGACTCTCAAAGATATGTGCTGGCCCAGAGAAGGTTAAGTTTTCATCGGCGACACCGGCCGTTTTAACGATACAGCCATCTAAAGCAATATTACCCGATAAAACCGCAAGACCACCTTCTTGGGAATAAGCATGTTCAAGTGCACGAATACACCCATTTTCACGATCATCATCCAAACTGTCATAACGACACGATTGGCTAAACGCTTGCGTTGTGCGAATACCTGCAGGGCCAGCCTGATAGAACTGTTTTATCGCCTCATCTTGCGTAACTTTAATATCATATGTTGCTAAAAGCTCTTCTAAGCTAGTGCCCAAGACATTAGTTACCGAAGTATCTAACAAGTTTGCACGTGCTAACTCACCTAAGATAGCAACAACACCTCCAGCACGATGTACATCTTCCATATGATACTTTTGGGTTGAAGGTGCCACTTTACAAAGCTGTGGTACTTTTCGAGATAAGGCATCAATATCCTTCATGGTAAAATCAACACCGGCTTCTTGAGCAGCAGCTAACAGATGCAACACAGTGTTGGTGGAACCGCCCATGGCGATATCCAAGCACATCGCATTTTGATAAGCTGCTTTATTGGCAATATTTCTCGGTAAGGCGCTTTCGTCATCTTGCTGATAATAACGTTTGGTTAGTGTGACAATTTCTTTACCTGCACGCAAAAACAGTTGTTTGCGATCAGCGTGAGTGGCTAGCATAGAACCATTACCTGGTAATGCAATGCCTAATGCTTCAGCAAGACAGTTCATTGAATTGGCGGTAAACATGCCTGAGCAAGAACCACATGTCGGGCAGGCAGAACGCTCAATTTGCTCACTTTGCTCATCGGAAACCGTTGGATCGGCTCCTTGGATCATCGCATCAACTAAGTCCAATTTTATAATTTGATCAGATAGCTTAGTTTTCCCCGCCTCCATTGGTCCACCCGAGACAAAAATGACCGGAATATTTAAACGCATTGCTGCCATCATCATGCCGGGAGTGATCTTGTCACAGTTAGAAATACAAACCATAGCATCGGCGCAATGGGCGTTGACCATGTATTCAACGGAATCGGCAATAAGATCACGAGAAGGCAAACTATACAACATACCGCTATGACCCATGGCAATGCCATCATCTACAGCGATAGTATTAAATTCTTTAGCAACACCGCCAGCTTCTTCAATCGCGCCAGCAACAAGCTGCCCCATATCTTTTAGATGCACATGTCCTGGAACAAATTGAGTGAATGAGTTCACCACGGCAATAATTGGTTTACCAAAATCATTATCTTTCATCCCTGTTGCGCGCCAAAGTGCACGTGCACCCGCCATATTTCGGCCTTGAGTTGAAGTTGCAGATCGTAATTTAGGCATAATCATTATTCCTGACTGTATATTGTATAAACTTGGTTTTGTTAGTGCATTATCTCAATAAACTAAAAAACTAAGCTTGCTTATTTACATATTTTAGTAAAGTCAGCACATTGATGATCAACTATCAATGTGCTGAATTCTTATTATTTTACAGGGTCTAACCAACCTTCTGGCACTTCGGTACTACCGTCGAAAATACCAAAGAATGCTGATTGAATAGCTTGAGTAATTGGACCACGAGAGCCCGAACCAACAGGCATACCATCAACTGATTTAACAGGAACAACTTCAGTTGCTGTGCCCGTCATAAAGAATTCATCAGCGAGGTAAAGCGCTTCGCGAGAAATGGTCTCTTCTTTCACTTCATAACCCAATTGTTTTGCTAGGAAAAACACCGTGTCACGAGTTAAGCCTTGTAAAATACTTGCCGTACCCGGAGGAGTATAAATAACGCCATTGCGTACCAAGAACAAGTTTTGACCAGCACCTTCACTCACTTGATTGTTAACGTCTAGCGCGATTCCTTCGGTATAACCATGGCGAGCAGCTTCCATTGAAATTAACTGAGATGATAAATAGTTACCACCAGCTTTTGCTGCTGTAGGCATGGTATTAGGTGCTAAACGGTTCCAGCTTGAAACCCCTACATCAACACCATTTTCAATCGCTTCCGCCCCTAGGTAGGCTTCCCAGCTAAAAGATGCAATCATTAAGTCTGCTTTCGCGTCTGCAGGTGGGCGCAGCCCCATACCAACATCACCTAAAAACGCTAGTGGACGCAAATAAGCTGATTCGAGGTTATTCTTAGCAACAGAATCTTTACACGCCTGAATAACTTCTTCCTGGGTATAAGGAATGTTCATGCGATAAATTTTAGCTGAATCAAATAAGCGCTTAATGTGCTCTTCTAATCGAAAAATACAGGTTCCTTTATGGGTTTTGTAGGCACGAATACCTTCAAAAACCGATGAACCATAATGTAACGCATGACTCATTACGTGAACGGTTGCGTTCTGCCACGGCATTAATTCTCCGTTAAACCAAATGAGTTCTGCACTAACTTTAGCCATTTTATATTCCTAATTTCTACTATTTATGACACCGTAAAATTTCAAATAGTAAACTTTTTCGGTGCGTTATTTATATGCTTGTCGATTACTATTATACCGATAACTACGATACATAGTTAAGCTATGTATTGCTTTACAGCTTTATTGTCTACTTTGACTTGCTTGATGTCGACCAATTTATTGATTTGATCGACCAACAATTCTATCGCTCGTTCACTACGAACCGCCAGTTTAATGGTTCCAATGTGGGTGCCAGTATTCACTTGCGCATTTATACCACTGATCATAAAACCACGATAACGAGTAACTTGTAATATTCTCTCAAGCACCACTTGCTTATCATCGGCTTCGATTACTAATTGATAGTCTTTCATTAGGTGCTCTCCATCATTTTATCGTTGGCAGTTTCAGGCGGTACCAATGGCCAAACGTTATCTTGTGCATTGATCTTAACCTGCAGTAAATAAGGTCCTGAATGTGCCAGCATTTCATCTATGGCCTGCGACACTTCATGCTTTTTCGTAATTGCTTTTGCTTTGATATCAAACGCAGAAGCTAAGGTGACAAAGTCTGGATTATCAGATAAATCAGTTTCACTTAATCGACCGTTAAAGAATAAATCTTGCCATTGTCGAACCATACCTAATTTAGCGTTATCGATAAGTAACACTTTAACGGGAAGCTGAAAGCGTTTTATCGTAGATAACTCTTGAATATTCATCATAATCGAGCCATCACCAGAAACGGCAATCACAGTATCTAGCGGTCGAGATATTTGTGCGCCGATAGCCGCTGGAAGGCCAAAGCCCATTGTCCCCATGCCGCCACTGGTTAAAAAATTAGTGGGGTCATTAAATGACATATGCTGCGCCGCCCACATCTGATGCTGTCCAACATCGGTGGTAACACAGGCATTTTCGCCCATTTTTTCGCTGACTTCTTTTAACACAGCAGGAGCAAAAATGGTCTCAAATGGATGGTCATATTGCCAAGCATACTCACTTTTCATCGCTTGACAGTGTAATTGCCATTCACCAATATTTAACGGCATTGAAAGTGCCGGTACATTAGTTTTTAAATCACCCAGAATTGACGCATCAGCGGTTCGACGCTTATTGATCTCAGCAGTATCGATATCAAAGTGGATCACTTTGGCATTCGGAGCAAATTCAGCCAACTTCCCAGTGACACGATCATCAAAACGTGCACCGATTGCTACCAACAAATCACATTCCTGCACTGCTATGTTAGCCGCTTTAGTGCCATGCATACCTAACATGCCTAAGTAATTATTATCCTTGGGGTTTAACGCCCCTAAACCTTTTAAGGTTGCTACGCTAGGCATCCCTGTAGTGGCAGCAAACTCCCTAACTTGCTGCTGCGCATTAGCCATACCAACACCACCACCGACATACAAAATTGGCTTATTGGCTTGGCTTAATAATGCCAACGCTTTACCAACATCAGCAGGAGGTAATTCCACTGGATTTTTAAGTGACGATAGCTCTGTCACCGTAGCGGTAACTTCTGCCAACTGAATATCTTTGGGGATATCAACAAGCACTGGTCCTTGACGACCTTCAAGCGCAATTTCAAAAGCTTGATGTAAAACTCCAGCCAAGTCATTAACATCAGTCACTTGAAACGAATGCTTGGTACAAGCTAGAGATAGCCCAAAAATATCAACTTCTTGAAAGGCATCTGAACCCATCGCGGAAGTCGCTACTTGTCCAGTAATGGCGACAACAGGTATTGAGTCCGCCATCGCGTCGGCTAGCCCCGTTATCAAATTCGTTGCTCCAGGGCCTGAAGTAGCGAGACATACACCGACTTTACCAGAAGCCCTTGCATAACCTATTGCTGAGAATGCAGCGCCTTGCTCATGACGACATAAGAAATGCTCAACGTCACTGTCATATAACGCATCGTAAATAGGCATGATTGCTCCGCCAGGGTAGCCAAATACATGCTTTACGCCATGTTGCTGCAAAACATCAAATAATAAAGAGCCGCCAGTGTGTGTTTTGTTACTTACCATGTTTTTATCACTATTCACTTTATATTCAAAAAATCGTTAAAGTAAAATCAGTGTCCTTTCGCTAAATTTACTATCATTTGTTACTAACAACTCGCCATAAAAAAACCCTCGGTCTTTTCAGAGCGAGGGTTTTAATTACGTTTAGCTTTTCTTAGCTCAACAAACACCCCCGCGCTGATTTAATAATCACCACGACGAGAATGTTAATAATCACTAAGCTAATGTTCTGCATTACTATTCAATAAACCTGAAAAACTAAAATAATTGATGGGCTATCTGAGCCTTTTTAAATTAGTACCATAGCTCGTTTATTAGACGCAAGTTTTTTTGTTAGAGATTTTTTAAAAAATTTTCAATGCTTGGTTATAAGCTAGGCTGCAAATCTCTGTGTTTGAACTACACTGTCGATACAATGGAAGATAATTAAATGGATTTTTTATGTCATTAGCTTGTGTGTTTAGTCGTGCCCGTGTCGGTCTCGAGGCGCCTTTAGTGTCAGTAGAGGTGCATATTGCCAATGGTCTACCTGCTTTTAACATTGTCGGTTTACCGGAAACCTCAGTTCGGGAAGCAAAAGATAGAGTGCGAAGTGCGATAGTCAATTGCGGCTATGAATTTCCCGCCAAGCGCATCACCATAAACCTAGCGCCTGCCGATTTGCCCAAAGAAGGAGGACGGTTTGATTTACCGCTCGCGGTTGGCATTTTAGCCGCATCAGGACAACTTCCAGAAAGTGACTTAAGCCAGTACGAATTCGCGGGGGAGTTGGCGCTTTCTGGAGAACTTCGCGCTGTGCTTGGTGAAATTCCGATGGCGATGGCTTGTGCAGAAAGTCATCGCGCGTTGATCATCAGCCAAGATAATGCTGAGCAAGCCAGTTGGGTTAGATCAGCAAAAGTACACCCACTAAGACATTTAAGTGAATTGTATCCCCACTTGCTAAGGCAAAAGCCACTGCCACTGGCAACTCCCAAACAACACCAAGAACCCGACCCCATAGAGTTTAACGATATGGCTGATGTTGTCGGCCAACCCTTAGCTAAGCGTGCGTTAGAAATCGCTGCAAGTGGCGAGCACAACTTGTTGTTGATCGGTCCTCCTGGCACAGGAAAAACCATGTTAGCGAGTCGTTTGCCGGGAATACTTCCTCAAATGACGGAACAACAAGCCTTAGAAGTCGCGGCTATTCAATCAATTAGCCATCAAACGATAGAGCAAACCTCTTGGTTAACACGACCCTTTCGAGCACCTCATCATACCGCTTCTGCCGCAGCCTTAATTGGTGGAGGCAGTCACCCCAAGCCTGGCGAAGTCTCACTCGCTCACCGCGGAGTATTATTTCTTGATGAACTACCAGAGTTCGAACGCAAAGTTTTAGACGTATTGCGCGAACCGCTCGAATCTGGCGAGGTGACAATCTCTCGGGCGTTACACAAGCAAACTTTTCCGGCAAAATTTCAACTGGTTGCTGCCATGAATCCTAGCCCTACCGGTTTTTACAATGACAATCGCTCGACACCTGAGCAAGTGTTACGTTATTTGAGTCGCTTATCTGGCCCATTCCTCGATAGGATTGATATTCAAATTGAAGTTGCAAGGCTACCTAGAGGCGTTTGGGCTAACGATAACTCGAAAAACGAATCAAGCGAAACCTTTCGCGCGCGAGTTCAGCGGACAGCGAATATTCAGCACAAACGCCAACAAAAATCCAACGCGCATTTATCCGCAGCCGAACTCAAAGAGTATTGTCCACTTAGTACAGAAGACCACCAGTTTTTGGAACTTTCTGTTGAGAAACTTGGGCTTTCAACGCGAGCACACCATAAAATATTAAAAATAGCGCGGACGCTAGCAGATATGGAACAAGCTCAAACGATAAGTAAACAACATTTGATCGAAGCGCTTTCCTATCGCGCCATGGATCGGATATTACGCCATCTTACTGAAGCTGTTAGTGTTTAATTGACTTCGACCCTGCATAAGAAAAAACATTTCTAATGCAAACCTGAGGTTAATTGCTTTGTTCTAGAGCGTTAAAAAAAGCACTCACTAACGTTTGCTCTTTAGTTTGGTTTAAACAACAAATACCGAGTTCAAACGGCTCTATTTCGCCGACGTTTTTAAGGTACTGAACTCGTTCTTTAACCGGGCTGTTTTCGACAACAACCTGCGGGGCAATGCTAACGCCACAACCTAGAGCGACCATACTAACCAAGGCTTCATTACCGGCTACCGTAGCGTATATGTTGGGTTTACCTTGTTGTTTTTTCCGATACCAATATTCTAGCCGCTTTCTTGCTGCACCATGCTCTGGCAAAATAATCGGAATTTGATGCCACTGGATCACGTCCGCCTGAACCTGTTGTTGCACTTTACATGGCATTGCCGGAGCAATGACGGATATTGGCAATGTCGATAATGAATGAAAATAAAACATTCTTGATAGTTTTTCTGGCCTAGCAGCAATTGCTAAGTCGACCAACCCCTCACTGACCTGCGTCAACGCATCTGCTGCATCTCCTGTCGTGAGCATTATCTCTACAAATGGGTGTTGCTGGCGAAAGCGATCAAGTAAGCTGGGTAAATGACTGTAAGCCGCAGTTACCGAACAAAAAATATGGAGTTTACCGTGTAACTGAGTTTGTTGCTGGTTCAATGATGCTTGTAATACTCGCCATTGCTCTATTTGACCTGCTGCAAATACCAGAAACTTCTTACCAGCCTCATTTAAACTCACCGAGCGATTGTCGCGATGCAGCAGTGTACACCCCACTTGTTCTTCAAGACGCTGAATTACCCGACTTAACGTCGAGGGACTGACATGATTAGCCTCAGCCGTCTTGCTAAAGTGCAAACTATTGGCCAAATCGACAAACATTTTTAACGACTTAATATCCAAAATTTTCCCTCAACACCACCATATTGCAAATTATGCAACATGGTAATGCAAATATATCATTTTAAGCAACAAAAGAAAGGGAGTATGCTTGCGCAATAAAGTGGTAAAGCTCGATAAAGCAATGGGCATGGCTTCATCACTGCACAACAGAGAATTGGAGAAAGAAATGGCGAATTATTTTAATACCTTAAGCTTACGTGAAAAGCTTGCTCAACTAGGCAAATGTCGTTTTATGAAACGAGAAGAGTTTGCTGATGGCTGTAACTTTATTAAAGATTGGAATATCGTCATTGTCGGTTGTGGTGCACAAGGTTTAAACCAAGGTTTAAACATGCGTGACTCAGGGCTAAACATATCTTACGCTTTGCGTGATGCAGCTATCGCTGAAAAACGTCAATCATGGCAATGGGCTACAGAAAATGGCTTTAAAGTCGGTACATATCAAGAGCTTATTCCACAAGCTGACTTAGTATTGAACTTAACACCAGACAAACAACATACTTCAGCAGTAAGTGCGGTTATGCCATTAATGAAGCACGGCGCAACCCTTTCTTATTCGCATGGTTTCAATATTGTTGAAGAAGGCATGCAAATTCGTCCAGATATTACCGTTATCATGGTCGCGCCTAAGTGCCCAGGAACCGAAGTTCGCGAAGAATATAAACGCGGATTTGGTGTACCTACGTTGATAGCAGTACATCCAGAAAATGATCCGCAAGGAAATGGCTTAGCGATAGCTAAAGCTTATGCATCTGCAACCGGAGGAGATCGCGCTGGCGTATTAGAGTCTTCATTTATTGCTGAAGTTAAATCGGATTTAATGGGCGAGCAAACCATTCTTTGTGGCATGTTACAAACCGCAGCGATTTTAGGCCACAAACAATTACTCGCTTTAGGCGTTGATGCAGCGTATGCACGCAAATTATTGCAATACGGTATTGAAACCGTAACCGAAGGATTAAAGCATGGTGGTATTACCAACATGATGGATCGCTTATCCAATCCGGCAAAAATTCGAGCGTTTGATATGTCTGAACAGCTTAAAGATATTTTACGTCCGCTATTTGAAAAACACATGGACGATATTATCGAAGGGCGTTTTTCTGCCACAATGATGGAAGACTGGGCCAATGACGACGCTAATCTACTGGCTTGGCGGGCACAAACTGCAGAGACATCTTTTGAATTAGCGCCAGATTGTCAAACATCGATTTCTGAGCAAGAGTACTATGATAAGGGTATTTTTGTTGTGGCGATGGTGAAAGCAGGTGTTGAATTAGCATTTGAATGTATGGTTGCTGCGGGCATTATCGAAGAGTCAGCCTACTACGAGTCGTTGCATGAAACGCCATTAATTGCCAACTGTATCGCGCGTAATAAATTGTATGAAATGAACGTGGTTATTTCTGACACTGCAGAATATGGTAACTACTTATTCAGTCATGCAGCAGTTCCAATGTTAGAAGAGTTTGTTAGTCAGCTTAGCTTAGAAGACTTAGGTGAAGGTTTAAAAACCACTTCAAATGGTGTCGACAACGTACGATTAATTGAAGTAAATGAAGCGATTCGCAGCCACGGTGTTGAAGCCATTGGTAAAGAGTTACGTGGCTATATGACCGATATGAAAAGAATTGTCGAATCTAACAACTAATATGCTCGCTTGCCAATAATATCTGGCCGAATTATTGGCTAAAAGCGGTACTAGTTCAGCTAGTACCGCTTTTTATTTTATTCAAGAAGATTGTTCAACAAGTTCTATAGAAACATGAGTCAATTGCGGTAATTCTTCCTTTAAGATTGACTGGTAAAATACAATCGACTTCGGGCTTGGGGTACTAACAGACAAGACTGCGGCATAATCAGATTGAGAGATTTGCCAGACGTGCAAGTCTCGCACCTGTGCTTGGTGTTGCTGTAAGCGCTCATTTACCGCAGACAGCAGCTCGGTTGGAACAGACTTATCAAGCAACACTTCACTAGAGTCAACCATTAGACGATAGGCCCAACGCAAAATAACGACGGCACCAACAATCCCCATTACAGCGTCCATCCAAATTAAGCCAAAATATTTTCCAGCAAGCAGCGCAACAATTGCCGTTAGCGAGGTCAATGTATCCGCCAAGACATGAAAATAGGCCGCACGCATATTATGATCATGACCGTGTTCGTGATGATGGTCATGGTCATGGTCATGGTCATGGTCATGCAAAATAAACACTGAAATGACATTAACGAGCAAGCCAATCACCGCAACGATAATCGCCTCATTAAACTGTATTGTGATCGGCGACACCAATCTTTCAATCGATTCTATCACCATTAAAATAGCAACGATTCCCAGAGCAATAGCGCTGGCGAAGCCACCTAAATAGTTTACTTTGCCAGTACCAAAACTAAATTGATGATTATTTGCGTGTTTTTTCGCGTAGTAGAAAGTAAAAAGTGTAATAGAAAATGCCGCGGCGTGAGTGCCCATGTGCCAACCATCTGCGAGCAATGCCATAGAGCCGTACCAAGTACCCGCAACAATTTCTAAAACCATAACAACGACTGTGATCCAGAATACCCACCATACTTTTTTAGCTTTCTCTGCTGACGAAGAAGGTTGATAGGGGCTATGACACCAATTATTTTCCATTGCTTATTACTCTCTTATTTGTCCGTCACCATAAACAACATACTTTTGTGTTGTTAGCGAGGCAAGCCCCATCGGACCATAAGCATGAAGCTTACTGGTAGAAATACCAATTTCAGCCCCTAACCCTAGTTGACCGCCATCAGAAAACCTTGAAGAGGCGTTCACCATCACCACCGAAGAATTTATTTGCTGAACAAAGGCATTAGCTGTTGATATATCTTGGGTGACAATCACTTCGGTGTGATCAGAGCTATATTGATGTATATGTTCAATAGCTTGTTCAAAACTATTCACCACTCTGATCGCTATTTCTTGCGCTAAATACTCAGCCTGGTAATCTGCATCCGTTGCCGCTATTGCATGATCAAAAAATGAGATACTCTGATCGCAAGCATGAATACGCACGTTAAAGGTCGCTAACGCTTTTGCTGCTATCGGTAACAATTTTTGTGCGACATCTTGATGAATTAGCAGCGTTTCTAAAGCATTACACGCACTTGGCCTTTGAGTTTTACCGTTGAGCAAAATTGCAATTGCTTTATCAACATCAGCGTGTTTATCAAGGTATAAGTGACAAACGCCTTTAAAGTGTTGAATCACAGGGATTTGGCTATTTTCTGTAACATAGCGAATTAATCCTTCCCCGCCACGAGGAATAACCAAATCAATTGTTTCTCTTTGCTTTAATAACTTGGCGATAACCTCTCGACCGGTATCAGGTATAACCGTTACCATATTAACATCTAAGCCCATTTGCTCGATGGCTTGGTGAAGACACATTGCCAGTGCAAGATTACAATGAATGGCCTCTGATCCGCCTCGTAAAATGACCGCATTACCCGATTTTATGCAAAGCGCCGCAGACTCTGCCGTAACATTGGGACGAGCTTCATAAATCATCGCAATAACACCAAGCGGGATACGCATTTGTCCTACTTGGATACCATTCGGTCGACGAATCAAATTTGCAATTTCTCCAACCGGATCTTTTAATGCGCTAATTTCCCTGATCGCCATGGCAATATCACGTATACGCTCAGGTGTCAGTAATAACCTATCTAGCATCGCGTCACTAAGGCCTTTTTGTCGACCTTCGCTAATATCCTTTTGGTTTTCTTCCATTATTGCCGCACTAGATTGCTCTATTCTGTCAGCAATTGATTGCAGTAAGGTGTCTTTTTGCACACTAGTGAGTTGCGCAACTTTAATCGCCGCGCGCTTTGCTTTAACGGCACTTTCTTCAATACTAAAAGTCATGTCTATTTGCCTGAGATTTATTGATTTGAGTTACATAATTACCATATCGTCACGGTGAATGGCGACCTTGCTTGGACAGCAACCAAGCACAGCGAAGATTTCATCACTATTTTTACCTTTAATGCGGTGCAAATCTTGAGCACTGTATTGGGAAATTCCTTTAGCAAGCAAGCTATCGTCTTTTTTGCTTCGAATTTCTACTGAATCACCACTAGAAAAAGTACCTGAAATATCGACAATCCCCGAAGCTAATAGTGATGCTCCGGTATCTTTAACGGCTCGTGCCGCGCCATGATCAACATAAATATTACCGCAACTTTTTAGCGTATGCTTTAACCAATGTTTTTTCGCTCGATGAACGCCTTGTTTAGCATTAAAGCAAGTTCCGGGGTTTTCGCCAGCCAATAATTGTTCAAATGCTTGAGGGTTCTGGCCATTAATAATATAGGTAGTGATACCATTGTCGGTGGCCTTCTCTGCCGCCTGTATTTTAGTTTTCATACCACCGGTAGCAATCGGGTTAGACGTTGTTCCTGCCATGGCATAAACTGATTCATCAATTTTATCTATGACGGGAACTAAGGTCGCATCGCTATGCTTTCTAGGATCTTGAGTAAATACGCCATCGATATCACTTAAAATAAGTAAACTATCGGCTTCTGCTACCAAAGCAACTAATGCCGCCAGATTGTCGTTATCGCCTACTTTCAATTCATCTGTTGCCACCGTATCATTTTCATTAACAATCGGTATGACGTTGTTTTCGAGTAATACTCTTAAGGTGTTTTTAATGTTGATATAGCGTTGACGATCTTTTAAATCACCATGTGTAATCAGTAACTGGCTGCATGGCACATCAAAAAAGCGTTGCCAATTGGCCATCATTTGCATTTGACCAACCGCTGCCATTGCCTGCTTAGTTTCAATTGATGGATTAGGCGAATTATGAGCAATTAAATGTCGTCCTGCAGCCACACTGCCTGAAGAAACTAAGATAACCTGTTTACCCACTCGATGACACTGTGTGATGAAACGTGCAATCGTCAGTAAATAAGTGCCATTACACCCTTTATTATCAGGCGCGACTAATGCGCTACCCACTTTAATGACAACCCGCTTAAAATCCATGACTCACCTCAACTTGCTTAAAGAATAAGCATCGCTAAAATCAAACAATTATGCAAATAGCTTTTCGTTTTGACTAAGTCCATCTTGCTCTTTTAGATGCTATAACGCGATAATCAACCCAAAACCTTGTTTTACTGTACTAAGCGGCCATTAACTAGCGTGCTTTATTGAAGATAAATTTCGACTTGTTGAATAATCACCCATGGAAAAGTTTTGATTAAATAGCTTATTGATTCTTACTTTTATTCGTATTTCAGTAACATTATTTACCAGCTTTGCAGCTATTTCTATCACTTGCCACCAAAACAACTAAAACCAAGACGAAGTCGACACTTTTATAATAATTCGAATGCCGCTGTAAAAAGCGCTAAAAAATAGTATGATATGGCGTGTTTTTAATAACCAGAATTGATGCAACATGATGAGCTTTTTACCTTGGCCAATCATTGGCTTTTTATCTTTTACATTATATGCCATAAACACGTTATTTTGGCTTGTACCAATTATTGTATTTTCTTTACTCAAAGCATTATTGCCTATTGCACCGATACAAAAAATCTTAAGTTATTGTCTAGATCATATGGCCAGTAACTGGGTCGCTATCAACACCCTCAATCAAAAATTATTTACTCGAGTAAAAATCAATGCGCAAGGCATTCAAAAATTAGATACTAAACAATGGTATTTAGTGGTTTGCAATCATCAGTCTTGGGTAGACATCGTGGTTTTACAACGTGTATTGCACGGTAAGATTCCTTTTTTAAAGTTTTTCTTAAAAAAAGAACTCATCTATGTACCCTTTTTAGGAATAGCATGGTGGGCATTAGATTTCCCATTTATGAAGCGTTATAGCCAAAGCTTTGTGAAAAAAAATCCTCACCTTAAAGGGAAAGATATCGAGACGACCAAAAAAGCATGCGCTAAATTTAAACATAAACCTGTCAGTGTCATGAGCTTCATTGAGGGAACACGTTTTACTGAAGAAAAACACAAAAAGCAGAATTCTCCGTTTAAAAATTTACTTAAACCCAAAGCTGGTGGTATCGGTTTTGTGCTTTCGACCATGGGTGAAAACTTAAATAAGATTGTCAATGTCACCATACATTATCCTGAAGGAACGCCAACCTTTCTCGACTTTCTCTGTGGAAAAGTGCATAAAGTAGATGTCATTATCCAAACCCGTGACATTGACTCGGCTTTACTTGGAGATTATGTCAATGATCGCGACTTTAAAATTTATTTCCAAAAGTGGGTTACTCAACTTTGGCAAGAAAAAGACCAATTGCTTGAAGAGATCAACACATCTGATCGTTAAGGAAGATTATGCTCTCATTAATTTCTGAACAACTTACTGACTATGGTGTTAGTGCCTCGCATCTTGAACTCGTTACTATTTTAGTCAGTACGATTGCGATGCTAACCATCTGTGCGTTCAGCTATTACCTCGCAAAGTATAAAGTGCTAACCACAATAAAAACAGTGGTGATTAGATCACGTAACACATGGGATGATTTATTTTTGGAGCATCAGGTGTTTAAACGTGTTGCTTTAATGCTCCCATACATAATACTGTTGTTCTTAGTACCGTTAATGACCTATCCAGACTCACATTATCAACAGTTTTTATTAACGCTGGCTAAAATTGCCATTTGTTTCCAAGTTGCCAGAGTCATATCCTCGATACTGAATGTCATCAAAAGCGTTTACCATAGCAAAGCAAACGAACGTTATTTACCGTTAAATGCCACCATTCAAATGGTTAAACTGGCCGTCTATTTAGTGGCCACCATACTGACCATAGCTTATCTGCTTGATCGTTCACCATTTTATTTGCTTAGTGGTCTGGGTGCATTAACTGCAGTGCTATTACTAGTTTTTCAAGATACCATTAAAGGATTAGTCGCCAGTATTCAAATTTCTGCCAATAAGATGCTAGCCCCAGGCGATTGGATAGAAATTCCTCAATATGGTGCTGACGGCGATGTATTAGAGATCGGCTTAAATACCGTCAAAGTACAAAACTTTGACCGAACGGTTACCACAGTGCCCACCTATGCTTTGATCAGCGGGGCATTTAAAAACTGGCGTGATATGTTTAAATCGGGTGGCCGGCGAATAAAACGTTGCCTCTATATCGATATAACTAGCATTCATTTTTACAATGCCAAACAAATAGAAAAGCTTGAACAACTTCATATACTGCGCCCTTACTTACAAATGAAGAAAGAAGAGCTCAAGCGACATGCTCAATCAGCTAATGTCCCCGTTGAAGATATCAATTCAAGACAACTAACCAATATCGGGACATTTCGCGCTTATATTGAAGCTTATTTAAACCAGCACGAAAAAGTACACCATGAAATGACCTGCATGGTGAGACAATTACAAACAAACTCGGCAGGTGTGCCATTAGAGTTGTACTTTTTTAGCAACGACCAAAACTGGGTTAACTATGAACGGATACAAGCTGATATCTTTGATCATTTATTTGCGATGGCTAACTTCTTTGAGTTAAGAATTTTTCAACATCCTAGTGGTAATGATTGGCGAGAAGTTGGGCAGCAACTCACCAATACACCGAAACCTTAGGCCGTGTTGACCTTCTTGGGTTAAATAGTGCGCTAACGCTGCCGAATCACCCCTTCTTGCATCGTACTAGCGACGAGTTGTCCTTGACGATTAAATACTTGTCCTTTCACCAGTCCTCGACCACCCGTGGTTGTTGGACTGTCGATAACATAAAGTAACCATTCGTCCATCCGAAATGGGCGATGAAACCACATTGAATGATCAATGGTTGCGATTTGAAAATTAGGTTGCCAATAACTGACACCATGTGGGAAGAGAGCGGTCGGAAGAAAATGAAAGTCTGAAGTATACGCTAGCATATAATTATGTATGCGCTGATCGTCCGGCAGTTGACCATTTGCTTTTATCCACATGTGGCATATAGGCGGCATTTTTTCAGGTTTTATCCAGTGATAACGCTGCACCGGCCTCAACTCTATCGGCTTTTCTGCTAAAAATTTATCGCGAATGTTCTCTGGAATAAATTGTTGATTCTCGATAATAAAATCGCGATAAGATGGCACCTGCTCAGGTGGCAAAACCGTTGGCATTTCAGCCTGATGTTCAAACCCGTGCTCTTGAATTTGAAACGATGCGGTTAGATAAAATATGACGTTGCCGTTTTGCAGAGCCTTTACTCGACGCGTACTGAAGCTTTGCCCATCTCGAATATTTTCGACTTCGTAAACTACAGGCTTAGTCGCATCTCCGGGTCTTAGAAAATAAGAATGCAAAGAGTGAACTAGTCGACTTTGCGCTACAGTTTCCTGCGCGGCTGATAGCGCCTGTCCCATCACTTGCCCACCAAAAAGCGCCCTAAAGCCAAGGTCTTGGCTCTGACCTCGGTAAAGACCGAGTTCAATTTGCTCAAGTTTTAATAACGCGAGTAATTCTTCTAATACCTGGCTCATAGTAAAGCTCTTCCTTTTTTAAGTACTCGTTAGCTAAGTCACTATTTTACCTAAATTTAGCAACTGGTACTATCAGTTAAATTTCCGCACTTTTGTAAAAAATAATTGTTGAATTATTAAACAGAGTAGGATAATGTCGAATAAATTTATACTTAAGATGATGTGTATCGACATTGTGAGGTCAGTGTGCAAGCAGTAATGGATAGAGAAGTGTTATTAGAAAGAAGGCACTACACTCCTGAGCAAGCGACTCTTTGGGACAAGTTATCTTTAGCTCAGAAGTTCGCGGCGAGCAGTTTAACCCAATTTGGGTACGATCTCGCTTTTATAAGAAATAGCAGTGCCGGTAGTTTAGCTGTGTTACTGTGTGAAAGTAATTGCGCAACAATTACTGATGATGGTGAAATAAACACCAACCCTGAAATTACGATACGTGATTAGTCATTACCACGATAAGGAAACTCTTTACGACGTTTCCTTATTCGCTGTTTGATTTGCTTCCTTTTCAGCCTCATTTAATAAAGCTTCAACCAAAGACATAAATCCATTTAAATTATTGCTATTCCACATCCTTTTGTAATGACCGCCCTGTTTGCTAATAAAAGACGATAACTTTTGAAAACTGGTCGGATCGTAAGCGTCAAAGCATTTTTTAATAATTTTATTAGTTTGTCCTTTGCCTTTAAGGCTTTCTCTAACAATTGCTGCGTAATTTTTTGCCAATGGTGTCAAGTAAAGGATTAAGACCTCTCCCTCCTGACAACGCTCTTTTAACGTCGCTAAGCGAAACTGAATAAACTCTTCATTTTTTTTAGCGATTAACGCAATCGCATCAGCTAACAATTGGTTTTCTTTTTTAGTTGATGATGTTTCTTTCTTTATTTCAACGAGCTTACGTTGCAACGTTTCAGCCCTAAAATAAAAATAAACACTTACAGCAACAAAAATTGCCAATATGGCTAAGACAAAAATCATAAACTACCTACTGCATGAAGCCAGAACTATCTGAACGCGTTGACTCCGTCAACCTCGATAAAAAGATATATGGGTCGATGTCCTGAACACTAGGAGCATTAACCGCAAAGCTCATTTTAACCGAAAAATCACCTAAATTGGCAAAAAATCTTGTTGCTAAGTTCTTACTAAGTCCCCGAAGTTTTCTTTCGACGCGATCAATCTGTTGATGTGGAGCTAAAATAATATATTCACCATCATGTAAAAGACCGACTTGCTCAAACTCATCAGTGATTTCATTAATTAACGTGGCAATAATACTTTTTACTTCATTCACGGTTTTTCGATTAAATCGAAAACAAAGCTCGTCCCAATTCTCAATAAGTAAATAACCGATAGCGATTGGAAATTGATACCTGCGCGCCATTTTAAAATGGTAATGATACAATTTCTTAGACTGATTTGGCGACGCAATATAATCAATCGGCTTTTCGACTTCCTCATAATCTCGATTCAAACGCAAGCTTCTATATTTTAGCGCTAACCATGAAAACAAGACCAATACAAGGCTCAGCACACCAAATAGCACATAAATTATATACTTAAATTTTTGATAACGCTCAATGTATGACTGTTTCAAGTCTGACTGTACCGCAAGGTTGAGCGCTAATTGTTGATTATCGATACCATGCCTTGTTTCAATGTCATTATGAATAGGGTTAAATAACGCAGGATAATAGCGCTGATACAAGTTAATATAACGCTCGCTGTACCCTAAAGCCTTCTGGTAATTGTTTTGACGACGATAGGTCTGAGCGAGTAAAGAAAATAATACGATTTGTTCTTTAGATAAATCAATTTGCTCGACATGTGATTCAGCCAATAACAATAACTCATCGGCTTGAGCAATATTATTGTCGATTAAATACGCCTGCGCTAAGCCAAGAAGTGCACTTAAATGGGGAGAAGACAAATTATCTTGATCAAATACTTGTCGGGCCTTATTAAACAATGTAATCGCTTCATCTATCGATCGTTGTTTGAGCAAAACCAGAGCCATACCTAGGTTAGCATAGGCCACACGAATCGATAGATTTTGTTTTAGTGCCTGCTGTTTCGCCTCATAAAAACCATTATAGGCATCGTTTAGTCGATTTTGCTCAAGATTGGTTAATGCGAGATAATAATAACTGCGATTAATCCCAGCGACACGACCGCTATCAAAACGCAGCTTGATCACTTTATGATAGAGTGTATTAGCTATGTCATAGTCTCGAAGGTACAAATGCGCCAGCGCTAAAATTTCGATAACATCAATATGCTCATTAAATTGCTCATGCGTGATGAGTAGTTGTTCAACTTGCTGAAGTTGCTCAAAGGCGACTTGCTGCTCAGCCAACAACGCATTTGACATCGCACTATAACTTAATGCCGTCAGCAGGTATTTAACCTGATCTATTTGCTTAGCGAGTGAAACTGCTTGTTCCGCATAATTATGAACCAATTGAAAACGACCTTCATTGTAATTGCCAAATGCTAGCAACAGCAATAGCTCTACTTTTAATGTCTTATCCACACCAACGACGGTTAAACCATCTTGTGCAAATTGTAATGCTTTATTGATATCGCCTCTATTCATCGCCGTTTGAGCCAATAAGATAAAAACCTTAGCCGTAATATTGGCACTATAATAAATGCGCTGTTGTAAGATTTGGTTGGCGACATCTATCACTGGTTGTGCGGATAACATTTCGCGATCCAAAGTATAGAAATGATTAATTTTATCTATATTTTCAGAAATTAACTGCGAAGATTCACTCGCCTTGACACCATAACTTAATGTCAAAAGCGTCACTAAAGTGATTAAATAACGATAAAATTTACTCAAGCTGCAATCCCAACATTTTGTTAAAAAACAAAAAGTAAAAACCAATTATCGCCCTAGACGATAACTGGCTAACAAAAAAAGATCCACTGACAATGTGCAAAAGGTTTACAACAGCGATATTAATATTATAATGACCAATGAGCTACTAAAGCTCGTAAAGGGCAAATCTAACGAAAGTTAGAGACGCAAAGTTACCGGCCTAAGGCAACGTCTATGGCAGCGGGACTACCGAATTTAGATATAGTGGGGGCTTATCTTAATAACGTTTTCTGTTGTTATACCCACGGTAACTTTTGCGTGCCACCTACCCTTTCGACGTTTTCACTCGTTGATTACCATACATTGTTCGAAAAATTCCTTATATGCCAATATTTTTTACAAAAAGTATCCATTTTTTGTCAAATTTATATAGATGTTTAGCTAAAATTACTAGACAATAGCTTTAGTATACAAATTAAGTTGAATATTGCACTGAAGTATAAGGGCTAATGGTGAAGCATCACGATTCCATAGCACAAGCTGAGCAAAAGTTAGTACTTGCAACTGAGCAATTACAAAGCTGGAACCTCCCCGCTACGCCAATCAATTACGCTGTATGTTACGAATATATTAGCGGCAAAAACACAACCTTGATCGCTTTGGTAAACCAAGAACTTGCCGAAAAAAACTCACTTGATAACTTTTTCATGGAAGACACCTATCGGCAATTAGTTTTAGGCACTAATAGTTTTCGAGATGAGATTATTACTGATATCGATAATTTGCTTACCGATATTGATATCTCCAATACAGACTCTTACCAGCAAGTCGAACAATTTATCCTCCAAGTCGATAAGCAGCAAGAGCATTTGTATTCGCAAGATCAACGCAGAATTAAATTGGCTTTACAGAATATCAAGAAAGCATCACGCCAATTTAAAATTCAACAACAAAACTTAAGTATTCAAATTCAAGAGTCACAGTCAAAAAACAGTGCGTTGCGCGAAGAATTAGAAGAAATACGTAAAGAGGTTTATTTAGACCCATTAACAGGACTTTATAACCGCAAAGCGCTGAACAAGCATTTGGCTCAGTGGATAAAAGCAAATCCAGAGCAACAAATGGCAGCAATTGTCATTAATATTGATCAAATTGCCGAGCTTACCCAGCAGTTTGGCAGTTTAATTAGTGATGTCCTCATTGCTAAAGTAGCCAACAAAGTCAATAGTTACGTGGGAGAAAGCGGTTTCCCTGTCCGAGCATCTGGTGATGAGTTTTTGATTTTGTTACCCGAAATGGAACGAAATGTAGCAGCTGAAATTGCAGAAAAAATTAGACAAGGCGTTGAAAAATTACGTTTTGTTAGTAGTAAAACCGGTATTAAATTACCTCAAATGACCCTATCTCTAGCGGTAAACGACTTTACACTGCGTGACAATGTTCACGCAGCCATTAAAGAGACCAAAGAGCTGCTTTCCAAACATGTTCAAACGAGTCGTAACTCTATTGCCATTGCAAGTTGATGTTAACAGCGAGTCAAACGTTGGTTGAGCTAGGTTGAAACTTAACCATCAATAATTTCAACAAGCTGATCTATTTGAGCTTCTGAAAAAACCGCTATGCCATGCGCTAATAAATAACGGCTGGTAATGCCTAATCCAGGTATTTTTCTATTTGAAAAACTGCCATCATAAATATAATTTCGACCACACGAAGGGCTAGATTCTTTAAGCAACGCGTACTTTATCTGATACTTCAAGCATAGTGATAACGCCTGCATAGCTCCTTGTTCAAATGCAGTGGTTACATCTTGTCCAGCACGATTCTTCACATGACTAGTGCCGCATATTTCTGCTGGTATTCTCGGTATCCCTAAGCCACCTTCTACTTCGGGACAAACTGATACAATACGCCCTTGTGCTTGCCAACGCGCAAGGTACTGACTGTTAACCTTTTGATGTCCACCGTCGTAACGAACATTTTTACCAAGCAAGCAGGCACTCACCAATATTTTATCCATGGCTACCCTTGCTCCACTATGCGATGCGCTAATATCATCGCTAAATGAGAAAGATACTCAGCACTGCCGTCATCACTTGCTTCTATCCAAATGGCTTCGCTATAAAACTCTGCATGTAAACAAAATTCATAATTATTCGCTAAAAATCGCGCCATTACTTTATCGGCTCCCTTGATAATTTCTAGCAATTGAAATTCTGCGTTGGATATAAAACCCTCAAAAGCTAAGCAGATTGTTTCAGTTTGCCAATCGATACCGTTTACAGTTAACGTTATCGCTGCATGTGATGGGAGATATTCTATCGCATTGATTGTGTACATATTCTATTCAAGGGTTTAACCTTGTTCTTGATCAATGTTGAGCTAAGTTGGTCATATAATACAAAAAAAGCCACGACAGCTGTTAACTTTTTACATATAATCAATCAAGATAAGAGTGATTTAAATAAACCATAAGAGAGATAAACGTTATGAAAAAACTTACCTTAGCTGTTGCAGCTACTGTGATGATGGCATCTCCTGTTTTTGCTGGCGATATTGCCGCAGGTAAAGCGAAAGCAGCTACTTGTCAGGCTTGTCATGGAGCTGAAGGTATTTCTGCAGTACCAATGTATCCAAACCTTGCTGGTCAAAAAGAAGCTTACCTCGTTAAACAATTAAAAGATTTCAAATCAGGTGCGCGTAAAGATCCTGTTATGTCAGCTATGGCAATGCCATTATCAGATGAAGATATTGCCAATATCTCTGCATACTACGCTAGCTTAAAATAAGTCGGCGTATTTCCGAACAATATAGCGCGTTCTCGGCGCTATATTGTTACTAACATTACATTTCATGTTCGGTTATCAGTTCGATAAACGCTTTACCATAGCGCTCCAATTTTGTATTACCCACACCGCTCACCATTAAAAACTGTGCGTTTGACTTTGGTTTAGTTCTAGCCATATCCGCCAACGTTGCGTCATTAAAGACAATATACGGTGGAATATCCTCTGCTTCGGCAATTGCCTTTCTTAACGTCCTTAATTTAACAAATAATGATTTGTCATAACTGCCTTGCTTTAGTTGGTTCATTTGCCAGTAGCTAGCTTTTTGTAAACGAGGAGACGCTAACATTAATGATGTTTCCCCTTTTAAAATAGCTTGCGCGGCTTGTGTTAACCGCAATGCTGAGTTTTGACTAATATCTTGCTGCAAATAGCCTAAATGGATCAGTTGTCGCACGATAGCATACCAATAGCCAGGTGTTTTACTTTGGCCGATTCCAAATGTTGATACTTTATCATGACCAAGCTGAATAATGTGTTTGTGCTGCTCACCTCTTAGCACTTTAATCAGATAATCAATATCACCTTGTTGTTCAATGCGATAAACACACGACAGTACCATTTGTGCTTCTGTTGTACCATCAAACTGTCTGGGTGGGTCTAAACAAATATCACAGTTACCGCAACGGTTATCAGTGTATTCGGCAAAATAATTTAAAATCACCTGTCGCCGGCAAGTCTGCGCTTCAATAAAGCCTTGAATGGTTTGAAATCTTCTCAAATCGACATCAACACGTTGATCATCGTTATGTTCACTAATACGCTTAACGATACGATCAACATCTTTATCATCATAAAGAAACAACGCTTCAGCGGCCAAGCCATCGCGTCCAGCACGGCCAATCTCCTGATAATACGCTTCTAACGTTCTCGGTGGTTCAAAATGAATAACATAGCGGACATTAAGTTTATTAATCCCTAGGCCAAACGCAACCGTTGCCACGACAACCTGTAATTTATCTTTTGCAAAGCGCTCTTGAACATCGGCGCGAATATGACTTTCTAATCCCGCATGATATGCAGCACAATTAATACCTTCTTTTAAAAGTCGCTTGCTTATATTTTCAACTTGCCAACGGCTATTACAATAAATAATACCGCTTTGTTCTCGCCTTTTATTTATATAACCAACCGCTTGAGAAATACCATGATACTTATCTGCCAACGTCAGACGGATGTTAGGTCGGTCAAAACTGTCAATATGAATATAAGGCTGGTTCAGTTGCAATTGCATTAATATATCTTTACGGGTGGTTACATCGGCTGTTGCCGTTAACGCCATAACAGGTATAGAAGGAAATTGCTGTTTTAAACAATTTAATTGGGTGTAAGCTGGCCTAAAATCATGTCCCCATTGAGAGATACAATGAGCTTCATCAATGGCAAATAAACTTATTGGCAATGATTGGAGCCCTTCTAAGAAATAGCGGCTCTTTAATCGTTCAGGTGCCAGATAAAGAAGCTTAATTTTCCCTTGCGCTAAACCTTGAAAAATTTGATGAATTTCATCGCTCGATAAGCTTGAGTTAATGTAAGCGCATGCAATACCTTGGCGTTTTAATCCATCCACCTGGTCTTTCATTAAAGCAATTAATGGTGAAACAACAATAGTGACACCCGGCAGCATAATCGCTGGTAGCTGATAACAAAGTGATTTCCCTCCACCTGTCGGCATTAACACTAAACTATCTCGACCAGCAAGCACTTGATTAATAATATCTTCTTGACCAAGTCTAAAACTTGAATAGCCAAAATACTGCTTGAGCACACTCAGCATTTGTTCGGATGAGGATTGATTATGGGAAAACAAGAATCTGTCTTTTATTACCTAATTATGGAGGCATTTTACCTGAGTATGCTGACATGAAACAGTGATTTGTTTACATCGGTAAGTAAACTACTCTACACTGTTAAAAACTCCTCCTACCAGTTTATTAGATTATGAATGATTCAGAAATATTTCAACAGATTGCTGATTTTTGGACAAATGGGATGCCTTTTAACCGATTACTCGGTTTAAGGGTAACCAAGTTTAATTATCATGAATCCGAAGTACGATTTCTTTGGCAAGACGCTCTGATTGGTAACCCCATGCAAAAGATTTTGCATGGCGGGGTCGCCGCAGCAGCATTAGATCTTGTTGGTGGGGTAGTGGCAGCAGCCAATATAATTAAACAATTAGATAACCCTACTCCAGACAACATCGAAAAAAGTCTTAGTAAATTGAGTACCATAGATCTGCGAACCGATTATCTTAGACCCGGCAAAGGTGATGAATTTATCGCTACCGCCAAAATTATTCGCAGCGGCAGTAAAGTGGCTGTTGCTCGCATGGAACTTCATAATCAAGATAATGCCCATATTGCTTTTGGTACCGGTACTTATTTGGTCGGTTAATTTCCGTTAGGGCTATTAAACGCGATATATCACCTTAAAAACTACTAGAGCGTGTTGATGCGTCAATCCAGTAAGTTTTTTAAACGTTTTTGTAATAAATCACAATGCAATTCGACTAAAAGGCTAAATGACGCTAAAGGAGAGCATATGAAAAAATCGATAACAATATGGTGGAAGAAAAAAACGGCACAAGAAAAAGCAGATTTTGAATCATCTTTTGTTCTTATCATAAGCACCTTGAGCTTTTTACCCGCGCTACTTATCGTATCACTATAAAGGTGCTTAACACCTAAAAAGAGTGCTGTATATTAACTATCATTTACCTGTCGCCATAAGGGATAAAAAATCGTAAGGAATTCGCTCATGTTTGACGCTTTATTTAGTAACAGTACTATTAAGGCCATCGCAACAGAACTGCCTAAAAAGCTTATTAAAGCCTATGGTAAAAAAGAGGTTTATTCAGTTGTTGATATTAACACCATTTACTTATCAACATTCGAAACTAACCTAGATATACACTATGCCTACGCAATGTTTTGCACGGTAGACGAATTTGCTAAGTCAACTCAACAAGACGGAGTTGAACTGTCGTATAACGAATTACGCTGTGAAATTGCTAAGTATCTTTTTGATGGTTGGCCACGCTTTAATTTTGAGTCGCTGCTCAACCTTGACAAAAAGTCACCACTACCCGATTTGGTCAATGAAGTAACTGATATTGGGCTAGATTTACTTGGTGGTAGTTAGCGTCTATTGACTGTGTTTGTTGTCTACAATCAGCAGCAAGTATTGGTAGCATTTCAGCGGTTTGAACATTACTCAGTGATGTCAAATAAGCAAAAGCCTATGTGAGTAACGCCCCAAATAAACATTAACCACAAGGCTGTGAAGGAACTCGACAATATTTGACTTTATCGTATAGCGAAATATTTACAATAATGTTCTGTTGCCTTTACGTCTTAACACTATAGTACAATAAAATAGCAGTGATATTATTGTGCTGTTGGTTAGACATCTTGATATAATAATGTCTTTAATTGTAATGTCATTCCATGAGCACACAAATTTCCCCACCAGATCATCGAAATGGCATCATTAGCGCCGTTTCGGCTTACCTACTTTGGGGATTAGCCCCAATCTATTTTAAGTTAATCAGCGAGGTAACCGCCGATGAAATCATGGTGCATCGCGTATTGTGGTCGTGTGTCTTATTGTTCTTTATCGTTATTGCCATCGGTAAAGGCCGTGTTATCGTCAACCTATTAACAGAAGCAAAACACGTTTTAATCCGACTCACCATCACGGCGAGTTTTCTTGGCGTTAATTGGTTTTTGTTTATTTGGGCTGTTAACAATGATCACTTACTTGACGCGAGTTTAGGCTATTTTATCAATCCCTTATTCAGTGTTGCGCTAGGAATGCTCTTTCTTAGTGAGCGTTTAAGTCGTTGGCAATTATTTGCTGTTTTCCTCGCCATTGTTGGCGTGCTAATTCAGTTGGTTACACTAGGCTCTGTACCGGTAATTTCATTAGCCTTGGCAGGAACATTTGGCATTTATGGTCTATTGCGAAAAAAAATAGCCGTAGACACCTTTGTTGGGCTGTTAGTTGAATCATTACTGATGCTGCCAATTGCACTTATTTATTGGTTCTTTTTTGTTGAGTCGTCAACCAGTAACTTACTAACGAATACTTGGACACTGAATATCAGTTTAGCGTTCGCAGGTGTGGTGACAACAGCGCCTTTACTGTGTTTTACTGCTGCAGCAAAACGACTGTCGTTGTCAACGTTAGGCTTTTTCCAATATATTGGGCCAAGTATTATGTTTGTGCTGGCAACCTTTTACTATCAAGAACCCTTGGAAACAGCTAAATTGGTTACCTTTGTATTTATCTGGTTTGCACTATTAATCTACAGCACTGATTCGTTAAATAGACGCAAAAAGAGATTAAGAGGAGCGGCAGCATAACGCTACCATTATCATCAGTGCGCTTGATAATCTTAATTAAACAGCACTAAGACAATTGACGGGGTAGGAGAATATCAAAACAAACCCCTTTATCAAGCTCACTAGTCACTTCAATAGTGCCTTTTAGCTTTTGGCTGATGACGTTGTAAACAATGTTCATACCCAAACCAGTACCGCCACTATTACGCTTTGTTGTGTAAAAAGGCTCAAAAACGTTTCTTAATACTTCTTGGGACATCCCGCTACCATTATCGATATAACGAAGCTCTACACCTTTACTACCTTGAGATACCTTAATAGTGATTTGACAGTTTTCTCGTCCTTCAAAACCATGACGAATGGAGTTAGTCACTAAATTCGTGATCACTTGAGCGATTGCCCCTGGGTAAGTACTAATTTTAATCTCGCCATCGGCGTCGATATTAAATTTAACATGGTGACGTTTAAGCTCCGCTGAAAATGTTTGCATAATTTCAACGATATACTCAACAATATCGAATTCTCTTTCTTCACCGACGACATGATCTGCAGCAACTTGCTTAAAGTTGTTCAACAATTCAATTACCCGCTCTAACGAAGAAGTATTTAATACCGACGCTTCTTTTACATTGTCGAGATAACGTTTTACTTTGCTCTTTGACAAGCTGTTACTATCAAAGCTTTGAACTATTTCTTCAGTCTGTTCAAGTACTGCACTCGTTGACGTAACCGCAATACCAAGTGGCGTGTTAATTTCATGGGCAACGCCGGCGGTCAACTTACCTAATGATGCCAGTTTTTCAGATTGGACTAGCTGTTCTTGCATGTTCTGCAAATTTGCTAAGGTATTGCTGAGCTTAGCCGTTGTTTTCCTATTTTTAAAGAATAGCCGTAATGCAACAATTAAGAAAAGCAAGGTGATCGCCGTCAGCACCGCTAACACAGATAAATAAAACTTTTGCTGATCAATGAGTTCTTGCCCTTGAGCAATCTGTTGATTCTTTTTATTGAGCTGTGAGCCTTGCTTGGCTATTTGTTGTTCTTGAATATCTAACGTTTGTCTATTAATTTCAATTCGTGTTGCTAATTGTTGGTTAACCGCCGCTTGTTCTTCTGCGGTTTGGGTTTGCTTAGCTAAACTTTCTCTTGCTTGCGCTAATTGCTGACTAACGTTATCTAATAGTTTTTCGCGATCATTTAACGCTTCTTTTTGCTGTTCAATACTCTCTTTCAATCGCTGCAGCTCTTCTTGCCTTTGCTTGGCGACTTGCTCACGCTCAGCAAGCGATGCATTTAGCTGCGCTAACTTTTTCTGCGTTGCTAAAAACTGTTGTTGTTGCTCATTGAGTTGCGCCGTTAACGTCAGCTCTCGCTGTTTAATCTGTTGTAAAGCAAGCTCACTTTCTCGATACAAGGTCGCAACGTCTAGTTCAGTCCCCCCAAGCAATAGTAGCTCTGGTGACATTGATAAACCTTCAAAGATTATATTAGATTTATTGACCTCAAATGACATCGCTGAGGTTTCAGGATTAAAGGTAAGGTTAATCATAACATTATGACGGTCAGCGCTATTATCAGTGACCAATAATGTACTTGTTTTGCGAAGTTGCGCCGCTATGTCAGCAACCTGCTCGTTATATTGCTGATTAATAAAAACTAAATCTGATGCTTTAAGTTGTTCGAGCTTTTTAGTTTGTTCAACAATAATCAGCAGGCCATTGACAGACTGCCCAGTTAATACGCTTTTAATGGTATTAGACTCTTTACCATCACCATATAACGTTAGCCGATAGTTTTTCTTTTCTGACTGTTCTGGCCAGCTGACTTTTTTTAAAAAATTAAATAAGTAAGCCGCCTTTACCTGTGCACCACTAAGTTGTGGCTTTGCCATGGCGATGCTGTTAAGCAGTATACTGCTTAACCCAATTAATATAACTACGTTACATAAACGCCTAAATCTAACCATGCAAAGTATCTGTGTAATCAGAAATTTATCCTTGATAATGCAACAATACGGTTTTTTGTCAAACAAATCACCACCTAATTGATTATTTTTCGCTATCACGTTAATCTACATCAAAATTTCTAGCTGTATTTTCATGACGTTTCGCTATTCTCCCGCAAAATTGATTTCTGCCATTGTTTTTCCCTTATCGCTAAACAGCGTTATGGCAAATCAATTAGCTCCTGATTTGCTTGATCTTTCGCTTGATCAATTACTTAATACCAAGATTACCGTCGCCTCGTTAAAAGAAGAAACCGTTTCTAAAGCGCCGGTCCCAGTAACCATTATCAATGAGCAAATGATCAATGCCAGTGGGGCTACTTCTTTAAAGCAACTCTTACTCAGCTATGTGCCAGGCTTTACCGATATTGAAGATCAAAACGAAATCAATGTTGCGGCACGTGGAATTTATACCTCAGCTCAACAAAAGATTTTAATTTTAATTAACGGCCATCGGATGAACAGTTACAGTTATTCAATGGCTTCACCAGATCACAGTATATCACTGGATAAAATTAAACAAATAGAAGTACTTAGAGGCCCTGCTTCTGCACTTTATGGAAATGTTTCCTTAACAGCTACTATCAATATCCGTCTTAAAAGCACCAATGAGATCCCCAATAATCAAGTCAAGCTCTTGGCAGGGAACCATGGACAGCGAGGAGTTTCGTTGTTAGCGGGTGAAAAAGTTGCTGATACTGGCTTCGTTATTTGGGCAAATACCTACCAAAGTAAAGGTGAGCATCGAGCATTCTCAGCTGAAAATGTTTACAGTAGGCAACCTCAGTCAAACAATAACGCAATTATCAACGGCATCAAGGATAAAACCCCTTTTGATCTTGGCTTAACCATCGCATCAAATTGGGGCAATATTTTCTTTAACAGCCGCAGAGCACATTACATCGAACCATTTTCGGGAGCAGGCCTAACGGGTGAGCCATATGACTATGACAAAATTGAAAAGCTTGACGGTACAGGTCCAGGTTTCGGGTACACTGCCAACCACTTTGAATACGCGTTTAACCATATCCTCTTTGGGTGGCAGCAAAAAACGCAACTTTACGTAGATAACTTTCAAGCTGACACAATGGCAGTGATTGAGCCCATCGCGCCAGTTGTTGTTGCGCCCTCATGGAAAGAGGTAACTCAAGGGTTGATATCAACCATAGAGACTAGTTTTTCACACAGTAGCTTACTATTCGGTGGTCAAGTAGAAGCATTTAAAGTCTATGGAGCCGACTTTCCACTCGCCAAGAATAGCTTTAGCTTTAATGACACCTTAAACAATGTTTTACCCAGTGGCCGAGAGAGTAACTATTCTCTCTTTGGGCAATTGCAACATTCAATTGACCAGCTATGGGATCTTAATCTTGGTATTCGTTATGATAAAAAAGATCGAAAAGCGACCGCGAATATCGAGGAGTTTAGTCCTAGATTAGCTCTGGTTTATAATCGAGACAATGCCAATGTTAAGCTTTCCTACTCAGAAGCGTTTGTGGATGCAACCTATTGGAATCGTTTTTCAAACTTAGCGTCTTTTAAAGGTGCTAAAACGCTAAAGCCAGAGAAGCTGAGTGCGTGGCAGTTTTCTCATAGTGTGACCTTACCGTCATTAAATGTGCAGCTATCGTCAACATTGTTTTATGACCAATCCAGCAATGTTATTTTTAGAGATAACAATGCTATCGACAATAATTATAGCAATGCTGGAAAGCTCAACAGTTGGGGCGTCGAGCAAGAATTTGCTTACATTGGCAGCCGAACTAAGATTCACGCCAATTTAACCTTTAGAGAAGCGACAGAAAGCGAATTGATAGCAAGCCACCATGGTTATATCGCCAATGTGCCAAAGATAACCGGAAATATTAATGTTAGCCATCAATTAACCGATAGTACCGCCATTTATCTTGGCGCGAGATATATCGGCAAACAGTTTACCCCGATCAATATTCAACAAGATGGCAGAAGAGTAATCGACCCATTTCCAATGGAAGGGGTAAGTTACCAAGCACCCAAGCACTATGAAGGCGCGAGTTGGGTAATAAACACCAATCTCACCTATCAATTATCCAAACATTTTTCAGTTAGGTTTTCAGTTGAAAACCTTTTCAATCGTGACTATCGCCAAGGTGGGACGACGCTTTTTCCTTATCCGAAACCTAAACGCTGGTATACACTCGAAGCAACGCTAAGCTTTTAAGCTTCAACTATTTTATTTCGACCGCCAGCTTTTGCTTTATACAAGGCCTCATCCGCTAAATTCAGCTGTACGGTTAACGGGGCCTGACTATTAAATACAACGCCAATACTGACCGTAAAATTAATTTCTTTTTCTTCATACGGCATGGTGTTATTGGCAATTTCCAAACGAAACTCATTAAGCTTCTGTTGGATCATATGTTCATCTGAACCCGCAAATAGAATCACAAATTCTTCACCACCAAGTCTGGCAACCAAACCACTGCCAAAATAGCGCCGTAAATACAGCGCCGTTATCTTTAAGATATGATCGCCCGCGTCATGACCATAGGTATCATTCACTTTTTTAAAAAAATCAATATCTAACATCGCTAAACAGTATGAGGTTTGCTTTTTAATAAACCGTTGAATGCACCCTTCAGCCTGTTGAAAAAATGCGCGACGGTTGGGCAGTTCTGTTAGGTAATCTGTCAGTGCAGCTTGTTTGATTCTTTCGATATTATCTATATTTTCAATATGTTGAGTAATACGACAATAAAACTCTTCTAGGCAAAAAGGTTTACGAAGGAAGTCATCTGCGCCATTTTTAATAAAGCGCGCCGTGTGTGAACCGGTTTCTGCGCCTGAAACTCCTATGATGGCAATATTTTCACGGCTAAAATGCCGACGTATTTCATTGGTTAACGCAATACCATCCATTTCGGGCATTTCTAAATCTGTGATCACCATTTTAATGTTGGAAGACTGCTTTAATATCTCTAACGCTTTTTTGCCACTGTCAGCAATATAAACGGTGTAATTTCTTCGTTTGAGTAATTCAACAATATAGTTACGTGAGGCGCGAGAGTCATCTACCACTAAAATACCAATGTTATTGTTCACCATTAACCACGATAAAATGCGCTTAAGGTACATGTAAGCTTGGCTATTTTCTTTAGGAATATAATCGACAACCGGCTGAGATAAGATTTTTTGTCGGGTTTCATCATCCATCTTACCTGTCATTACAATGCCAGGGATACGACGTGAAAGTACACATTCTATGGCTTCACCATCGGGACCATCAGGTAAAGAGTAATCTATTGTCGCTGCGAAATAATGTTGGTTCCCTTGTAAAACATCTTCAAGTTGCGCGATGCTTTCAGCAATAGTCACCTCAAAACCTACCGATTGTCCAATCTGCTTTATTACATTTGCAATCGCTTTACTATCTTCAACCACCAGCAACTTTTTTGTCATTCGCAAGCCTTACATTTTTATATCGCCTGTAAATTAGCATAGGCTACTACCAGCCATTTGCTACCTACTTGTGAAAAATTTACTTGAACTCGACTCTGTGCGCCACTCCCTTCATAGTTCAATACCACCCCCTCACCAAACTTAGGATGCAATACTGACTGTCCCAATTTAAAGCCACTATTTTCAAAAGTTTCCAAGGTTATCGTATTAGAGAAACGCCCGGTCGTTGCAGGGCGAGAGACTTGATTGCGCATACGAATATCTTCAACACAAGCTTCGGGCAGCTCTTTTAGAAAACGGCTAGGTGGATGAAACTTCTCTTGCCCATATAAACGCCGACTTTCTGCGTGACATAAATACAGTTTTTGCATGGCCCTGGTCATACCGACATAACACAGGCGTCGTTCTTCCTCTAAACGCCCTATTTCTTCGACAGATTGTTGAGATGGAAACATTCCTTCCTCAAGGCCGGCAATAAATACCAACGGGAATTCTAAGCCTTTGGCTGAATGCATGGTCATCAGTTGCACCGCTGGCTCATAAGCATCAGCTTGAGATTCACCGGATTCAAGCGCAGCATGAGTTAAAAAAGCGGTCAATTTCGTTTGCTCTTCTTCTAACTCCGGCTCCATTTCAAATGTCTGGCATGCAGTTACGAGTTCATTTAAGTTTTCGATCCGCGCTTGGGCTCGTTCACCTTTTTCAGCTTGATACATGGCTTTTAAGCCACTGTGCTGAATGACAAAATTAGCTTGTTGATCTAAATCGAGGTGACAAGAATCGTCTTCTAACTGCTCAATCAGCTGAATAAACTGGGTAATGACTTTGGCGCTACGGCCTTTCAATTCTTGATGCTCTAGTAAATGCTGACAGGTTTGCCATAAGGTTAATTGCAAGCTACGAGCAGCATCGCGCACTAAAGACAGCGTGGTATTACCAATACCACGAGTTGGTGTATTGATAATACGTTCAAACGCGGCGTCATCATCACGATTATTGATTAAACGCAAATAGGCTAACGCATCTTTGATCTCTTGACGTTCAAAAAAGCGCAAACCGCCATAAATCCGATACGGCAACTGGGCTTGGATGAGCGCTTCTTCCAATAAGCGTGATTGTGCATTGCTTCGATATAGAATAGCGACTTCATCTAAAGTACCACTGCCATCACGCCAATCATTGATACGACCCGCTATAAATCTTGCTTCATCAATCTCATTAAACGCGGTGTAAATAGAAATTTTTTCGCCGTCATTATCTTCAGTCCAGAGCTCTTTGCCCAAGCGATTATTATTGTTGGCAATTAATTTGTTGGCCGCATTAAGTATATTAGCGGTTGAACGATAGTTTTGCTCTAACCTGATGGTTTGCGCCGACGGAAAATCATCTAAAAAGCGCTGAATATTCTCTATCTTCGCACCACGCCAGCCATATATTGATTGGTCATCATCACCGACGATCATGACCTGACTTTGCGCTTTACCAAGTAAAGTAAGCCACGCATATTGAATGGCATTGGTATCTTGAAACTCGTCAACCAAGATATGACGAAAACGTTGCTGGTAATGTTGCAGTAATATCGGATTGTTCAACCACAATTCATGGGCTCTTAACAATAACTCAGCAAAGTCAACCAAACCGGCACGATCACACGCCTCTTGATAACCTTGATACACTTTAACAAAGGTTTCTTCCGTTGGATCAAAGTGAGTTTCAATATGCTGAGGGCGCAGGCCCTCGTCTTTTTTACCATTGATGTACCATTGCATCTGCTTTGCAGGCCAGCGTTTTTCATCAAGGTTGAGTGAGCGGATCACTCGTTTGACTAAGCGCAGCTGATCATCAGAATCTAACACTTGAAAACTTTGCGGTAAGTTGGCTTCTTGAAAGTGCATACGCAATAACCGATGCGCTAATCCATGGAATGTGCCTATCCACATACCGTGGACATTACCGCCGGCCACGTGTTCAACTCTAGAGCGCATCTCAGCCGCCGCTTTATTGGTAAAAGTCACCGCTAAAATACTATGAGGAGAAACCTGTTCGACTTTCATCAACCAAGCGATACGTTGCACCAAGACTCGTGTCTTACCGCTACCTGCACCGGCCAAAACCAGCATGTTTTGTAGTGGTGCAGCGACAACATCACGTTGTTTATCATTGAGAGAATCGAGTAACTGGGAGACATCCATAATAGCATTATTATTCTTAAGCGAAGGTAATGATGCGATTATACCTGAGGCAACAAAAATTGCGACCGTATCACTTGCCGATACGCTTAGCGATTTACCAATAAAGCTAACTCTTCAACGTCTGTTAATTCGCAATTAGGTAAAATAGATAGTGGTTTGCCAACATCATAACTTGATACCCATGCAGTTTGGCAACCCGCCATAATAGCCCCATAAATATCACTGCGCCCACAATCACCGACATGAAGTAACTCCCGAGCTGCAATACCCAGTTTTTGACAAGCTTTGTAAAACATATCAGGACTTGGCTTTTGCTTTTGGGTTAAATCAGCGTGGAAAATATCAGTGAAATAGTCGCGAATACCAATTTTTTCAGTATCGACATTACCATTACTAATCGCAACAATGGGATAGTGTTGACGGAGTTGTTCGAGTAGCTGGTGAACACTTTTTGGCACCTGAAAATTACTGCGGTGATGTAAAAAATGCGCCATGGCATCGCTAGCCATCGACTGCGCTTGATGCTCATCAAACCCTAAGGCTTTAAGGCCATGAAAATAGACTTGCTCGCGCAGAAAGCCAACATCATGAGACCAATGCGGATATTGCTGCAGAAGCTGCTTACGAATAACAAACCAATAATGGTGGTCATACGCTTGAGATTGCTTCGGAAGGCACTTAGAAAAATAGCGCGTCATCGCGCTATCAGTAGCCAACATCACCGGATAGTTGCTATATAAAGTATCATCTAAGTCAAAACTTATTGCTTTAATTGGCAATAACCGACGAAAGAACTTCAAAACTTAACCAACGCTATAAAGATGCTTTGCAATTAACTTGGCAATCAAACGCGTAAACTGACCGATTAATAACGTATCCATACGCGGATCAAAGTGATCGGCATCTTGACTACTGATAGCTAAAAATCCCAACGTTTTGTCCAAATGCATAAGCTTTATCAAAACAACCGAACCGGTTTGGGTTTCTGAAAAAATAAGCTGCTGTTCTTTTTGTTGTAAACGACCAAAATAATAAGTCTCATTGTCGAGTCGATCAGAAACGATACCTTTACAATCGGCTGTTGTGATCACTGGGTGTGCTAATTCAGTAGGGCGAGTTAGCCATAACTTTAAATCAGACAACGATAACAGCTCAGTTGTCGCTTGATGCAAACAATCCAGCAATTCTGCGCCATCTTGGCAATCAATCAAACGCAAATAAAGATCACTGTACAAGACAAACAATTGCTCATTTTGGTTAGCAACTGACATTAATTCCGTAATTTCGTCTTCAAGCGCATGAACTTTTTGTCTGAGCAAGGTTTGTTGGCGTTCCACCAAAGATACCGTTCCGCGTTGATTATCTTGAATACGCAAACTAGCGAGTAACGACGGATTACGATTAAAAAAATCGGGATTATCTTCTAAAAAACTCACCACAATATCATCAGACAAAGCGATTTCTTCTAATTGTTCATGCTCTAAAGTGTTTGTATCGTTATTCATTTCATTACTCATAAATGTAACTGTCCATCGAAAACATGCGTTACTGGGCCAGTCATTTTTACCGGGTGTCCAACACCCTTCCAATATATTTTCAATTTACCACCGGGTAAATCTACCATGACTTGCTTAGCAAGTTTATTTTGTTGTTGACCTATCACCACAGCAGCACAAGCGCCACTGCCACAGGCTAACGTTTCCCCAGCACCTCGTTCAAAAACACGCAATTTGATGCTGTCGGAAGAGACAATTTCCATAAAACCAACGTTAGCTCCCTGCGGAAATCGCTCATGGATACTCAATTGCTTGCCCAAACGTTCTACGGGAGCATCATCAATAGAATCAACAGTGATCACACAGTGAGGATTACCCATCGAAACAGCTCCACAGAGCACGGTTTCCTCTTCGCATCGCAAAATATAAGTACCTTCGGCTTTATTGGCATTGAACGGTATTTTACCGGGTTCAAATTGCGGAATCGGCATGGTTACCGTGACATTACCATCTCGCTCAACAAATAATGTCATTTTGCCTGCATGGGTAGAAACTCTAATCTTGTTGCGATTAGTTAACCCTTTCATGCGAACAAATTTCGCAAAACAACGTGCGCCATTACCGCATTGGCTGACCTCACTTCCATCGGCATTAAAAATTCGATAATGGAAATCAAGATCGGGATCATAAGGAGGTTCAACCACCAATAACTGGTCAAAACCGATACCGAAATTTCTGTCCGCCAAACGCCTTATTTGATCATTAGGTAAATACACATTTTGGGTGACGTTATCCAACACCATAAAGTCATTACCCAAGCCATGCATCTTTGAAAAGTTTACTAACATGTTATTCTTGTTCTCGGTCAATTAAGGACAAACTCAAGGAAGCAATGCTTCACCTTGCCACAATTGACTTATTGTTTCTCGTTTTCTGATCAAATAATGTTGTTCATTATCAACCATGACTTCTGCCACTCGCGGACGAGAGTTGTAATTTGAACTCATGGTAAAGCCATAAGCACCAGATGAACGCACCGCTAACAAGTCGCCTTGTTTAATCGCTAGTTGACGCTCTTTTCCTAAAAAATCGCTGGTTTCACATACCGGACCAACAACGTCATAACATCGCGAAGGTTCAACATTATTTTGTTTCACCGGAATGATGTTTTGCCACGCTTGATATAAAGAAGGTCTGATCAAATCATTCATTGCCGCATCAACAATGGCAAAATGTCGCCCTTGATTTTCTTTTAAAAATTCAACCTTAGTTACTAGAATACCCGCATTAGCCATAATAGCTCGTCCAGGTTCAAACAATAGCGTGAGTGAACGGTCACCCAATCGTTCAACAATAGCTTTTGCATATGCACTCGGTTGTGGCGGTTGTTCTTCTCGGTAATTAACCCCTAAACCTCCACCAACATCGATATGCGAAAGCACGATACCTTGCTCCGCTAGTTTATCAACCATCACTAACAATCGGTCGAGTGCATCGATAAATGGCGTTATCTCGGTTAGTTGAGAACCAATATGGCAATCAATACCTTTGATATTAATATTGGGCAAAGATGCGGCTTCCGTGTAAATATTCATAGCATCATCAATACTTACACCAAACTTATTTTCTTTCAGACCAGTTGAAATATAAGGATGCGTGCCGGCATCGACATCAGGGTTCACCCTTAATGAAATCGATGCGACTTTATCCATGCTCGCAGCAACCGCTTGAATACGAGCCAATTCAGGCGCTGATTCAACATTAAAACAATAAATGCCTTTTTCTAAGGCAAACGCAATTTCATCTTCGGTTTTGGCGACCCCAGAAAAGACAACTTTTGCTGGATCCCCGCCAGCTTCGATCACCCGAGCCAATTCTCCTTTAGAGACAATATCAAAGCCAGAGCCTAACCTTGCTAAAACATTCAGAACCGCTAGATTGCTATTGGCTTTAACAGCATAGCACACCATATGCGGGTGATCGCCAGCAGCTTGATCAAAGGCATGCCAATGACGTTCGATCGTTTTACGCGAATAAATATACAATGGCGTTTGATAGTGTTTAGCGAGTGCTTCAACCGCAACATCCTCAGCGAATAGGTCTTGTTGCTGATAATTGAAGAAATCCATTAGCGACCTTCCTCTTTTTTAGCCTCAGCTGGAGTTTGTTTTTGCGTCTTATCGGCGTCTTGTGTTTGACTTGGCTGTTGTTTTTCTGTTTGATACAAAGGACCAGGCATTCCACAAGCATTTAATAGCAACAATGATGTAAAAAAAGTCAATGTAGAAAGTTTTAGTTTACGCATTATTTGATTAATTCGATTTTTTTCCCATGATAGACGTTTTATAATGGCTTGACCATATGTTACCAACGAAACGAAACGCGATTTTAGTGTTTTTTGTAAAAGGAACGATTAATGAACGATAGTCAGTACAATTTTATAGCCGATGAACTGTTACTAGCGCTTGAAGAAGCGATTGAGGATTGTGGTGTCGATATTGACTATGAAGGAGTGAGCGGCATGTTAACACTCACCTTTAAAAATAGTTCAAAAATCATTATCAATAAACAAGCACCTTTGCATGAAATATGGGTCGCGACTAAATTTAATGGCCATCACTTTCACCTCGAAAACGAGCAATGGATAGACAAACGTGGCGGCGAAGAATTTTGGGCGTTTATCAATAAAGCGGTCAGCACTCAAGCTGAAACAGATGTAAGTTTGAGCCCACAGTAGTCGTAATTAGGAATTATCATGAGTAAAAATGTTGTTCGTATTGCAACAAGAAAAAGCGCACTTGCCTTGTGGCAAGCCGAATATGTAAAAGCCCAGCTAGAGCATCATCATCACGACATTACCGTTGAACTGGTGCCAATGACCACAAAAGGTGACGTAATTTTAGATACACCGTTAGCCAAAGTTGGCGGTAAAGGCTTGTTTGTTAAAGAACTTGAAGTAGCCATGCTTGAAAATCGCGCTGACATTGCCGTCCACTCAATGAAAGATGTGCCAGTGGAGTTTCCTGAAGGGTTAGGGTTAGAAGTGATTTGCCCGCGAGAAGACCCTCGCGATGCATTTGTCTCAAATACCATCAACAGCTTGGCAGAATTACCACAAGGTGCAACGGTGGGTACGTCTAGCTTACGCAGACAATGCCAATTAAAAGCGATGCGTCCTGATTTAAATATTATCGACCTACGCGGTAATGTTAATACCCGTTTAGCGAAATTAGACAATGGCGAATATGATGCAATAATTCTTGCTGCAGCCGGCTTAATTCGCCTAGAGATGGAAGCGCGTATTCAAGAATTTATTGAACCTACGGTTATGTTGCCGGCAAACGGTCAAGGGGCTGTTGGTATTGAATGTCGCGCCGACGATGAGCACATTAAAGCGTTGCTTGCCCCGCTTGCCTGTCAAACAACGCGCTATCGAGTGCTGGCAGAGCGAGCAATGAATAGAAAGCTCGAAGGAGGCTGCCAAGTACCTATTGGTAGTTTTGCCATCGTCAATGACGAAACGCTGCACCTCAAAGGCTTAGTGGGTGCTGTTGATGGAACAACCATTTTACAAGATGAAGTAACTGGCCATGTTGAGCAAGCCGAGCAGCTTGGAGAGCAATTGGCGCAGCAGCTGCTAGAGCAGGGTGCCGATACGATTTTACAAAGTGTTTATGGTGGATAACATTGCTACTGTGCTAATTTCGCGCCCAGAACCACAAGGCACAAAACTAGCACAAACATTACAGTCAAAAGGTTTTACTACCTTGTGCCAGCCGATGTTTACCTATCAATCAGTTACCAATAGGCAAACCATCGAACAACAATTAGCACAGCAGCAACCGCAAATATTAATTTTTATTAGTGTTTCTGCGGTTGAATACGCTCACCAAGCACTCTCTCTTCCGTCATGGTTAGCCTTAGCACCGATACAAACCGTGATCGCAGTTGGTCCAACTACCCAACAAAAGCTCACCGAACTCGGTATTGAAAGTATTTGTCCTAAGCAACATGATAGCGAAGGTATGTTAGCGCTCACTGATTTGGCGACTTATAATATAAAAGGGCAGCGAATCACCATCGTTCGTGGAGAGGATGGTCGAGAGCATCTTGCAAAGCAACTGAATGCTGCAGGCGCTACGGTAAACTATTTACCTGTTTATCAAAAACAATGGCTCAGCTTTCCCGCCGATGTGGCAAAGCGCTGGCAGCAGCAAAGCGTTAACTGTATTGTTGTCACGAGTTCCGCTTTATTAAAAAGCCTTGTACACTTAATTGATATTACTGATAATCATTGGTGTTGTGATTGCTTGTGGCTCGTCGCGAGTGAACGTATTGCACTACAAGCAAAAAATTTCGGGTTACAAAACGTCATTAATTGTCATGGCGCGACTAACCAAGCAATACTAACAACCTTGTTAAATATGGACTTGACTGATGACCGATAATAAAAAAGACAAAAGCCTTTCAACACCTCAGCAAGCGCCAGAGCAATCAACTGATTTTGAAGATAAAACGCTGAATGAGGAAGATACTGCCAACGACAAGCAAACCACAGCAAGCTCGACCATCGAAAAACATCAAGCACAAAAAGGCAAACCTGTGTCATCGAATAAACATCAACCATCATCAACAACTGCTACTCATCAAACCCCTAAAGCCAAGGTATCGAAAGTAGGGGTGTTAGCGTTATTAATAGCACTGAGCAGTATTGGTGGCGTAGCGGGGCTATATTGGTATCAAAACCAACAAATTCAGCAACGCTTTGCCCAATTAACTCAAGCTGAACAAGCAAGTGAAAGAAAACTCGAGCAACTGGTAGAACAATTGAACGATGCTCAAGAAGTTTCGCTAAGAAACACGATCAATGATGCACTTGTTGAACAAACGCAACAATGGGTGACACGAGATGAAAAAATAGCCTTACTCGAACAACAAATAGCGCGCTTGCAACAAAATCAACCCAGTGATTGGTTGATATATGAAGCCGAATACTTGCTGCGTATCGCCAGTAGAACCTTATGGTTAGAAAAGGATAGTGCAAAAGCGATTGAACTGTTGCTTGCCGCTGACAAACAAATTAAGAAACTTAATGATCCCAAGTTTTTAACCTTGCGACTTAATATCAAACAAGACATCGATAGTTTAAAAGTATTACCTCAGTTGGAGATAGAAGAAATCATTTTGTCTTTGCAAGCCTTGAGTGCGCAGGTTTACCAGTTGCCACTGGTTTATATTCAAAAAGAGCAAGCAAGCGAGCAACCTAAGCAAGTATCGAATGATATCGCGGATTGGCGTGAAAACTTAAAAATTACTTGGGATAACTTTGTCGAGCAATACTTCACGCTTCGTCCGGTTAATGTTAACGTTAAGCCGTTGTTATCACCTGAATATCAGCAAAATTTAAGAGAAAACCTTCTATTGAAGCTCAGCTTGGCTCAAGGCGCAGCGGCTCGGCACCAAACTGGCCTTTATCAGCAAACGCTCGCTGAGATAAGCCAATGGATTGATGAGTACTTTGATACCAGCCAGCAAAACACGACATACTTTATCGAACAAATTAACGCGTTGAGTCAGCTTGCCGTTGATATTGATTTACCCACTCAACTATCCTCGTTGCAAGAAATTAGAGTATTGATGAGTCATCAGACACAACTGAATGAGCTAAATGAACTAGAGCAGCAAAGTAACAACGGGTCTAGCTCACCGATGGTCGATTCAGCATCAGAAAGTGAGGCGCTCTAATGACACGGCTTCTCATACTTCTTGGACTTTTTCTGCTTACCATAGCGTTCGCTCCTGCCTTAATTGACGATAAAGGCTATATCTTAATTAAGATGGGCGATAATGCACGCGAGACCACGGTAACCGCCGCGGTTGCCATGTTAGTGACCTTGTTTTTTCTCCTACTCGTGGTCATACAATTATTTAAAGGTGGCTTAAAGCTCTCTTTCAGCGCTTGGAATAAGATCGCTTTTGCGAGCCAACGAAGAGCGTTAAGAGATTTTAATAAAGGTGTCGCTGCTTATATCGTTGAAGATTATGCGCAAGCAGAGCACCTGCTTAGTCGCAGCGCCGAAAGCAATAAACTCAGTAATATTAGTTATCTTTTGGCCGCGAGCGCCGCTGATAAACTGGGGTTATCGAGTAATGCCAAGCATTATCTTGGACAATTGGAACAACAGCCGGCTGACTTAAAGGACCATGGTTTAGAAGCTATTTTAGTCACGATAAAATTACTGCTTAACCATCAAGAATATGCCAGTGCTCGAAAAGTGTTGGACGATTACCATAAACATATTGGCCATGATGATCGGTTACTCGCCCAAGAAATCACGTTAAGCCTAATTGAAAAGCGCTTTCAACATGTGGTTAACTTGTTAAAACAAGCTCGAAAAAGCAAAACCCTAACAGAAGAACAAATCATTCGCTGGGAGAGCCAAGCCTTTAATGGCGTTTTTGAACAAACGATCTCGGAAAAAAGTCAACTTGCCTTACATGACTACTGGCAAGGATTAGCGAGCAAAGTCAAGCAACGAGATGCCGTATTATTTGCCTATTGTCAAACCTTAGCGAATCATCACGTCAGTGAACCATTAACGAAATTGTTATTACCAAAGGTCAAGAAGGGCACGGATGAAACGTTTATTAAAAAAATACGCTTATTGCCGCTGACGGTTAGCAACGAATTAGTTCAGGCAGTGCAAAAGCACTTACATCATGATCCACAAAGTGCAAAATGGTTAAGTTGCTTAGCACATCTATCGATAAAATCGAAAGAGTGGGATCGGGCAGAAAAAGCGTTTAATAGCCTAGTGCACTTACCCGGGCATCAATACGATACCATCGATTTAAAAGCCTTTGCTGAGGTACTCCAGCATCAAGGTGAAACGGTAAAAGCATTAGAAGTATTTAATAAAATAGTCGAAAACCAATAAGATGTTACATGGGTGTATTGTCACCATGCGATTGTGTCGGTATACGTTGTTGCATAACACTCAGCTAACATAACAACAAAATGTATGGATAACTCACCGCATATACTCATCGCTGGTAATGCTAACAAGCATGGTCGATTTGCGCTGGTTGTCGGTGTTTTCGGGCTATTTATCGTATTATTGCTCGGCCAATGGTTTTGGCAAGACGCTAAATTCCCTTTGATGTTCGCCGCTTTAGTCGCGATAGTGACCATTGTTATTGGCGCAAGCAAATTACTTGAGCCTCGTTATCGCTTCGATCTTACCCCGCAAGCTTTGACCTTTATTCACCGCAAAGGATGTTGGTCGTTACCTTGGTCAGTGATCCGAAATATTTACCCTATCACCAATACCCATGGCATTGTTAGGGAAGAATTGGGTTATATCGGCATTCGTGTTGAGCAATTAACCGACATTGCCAACAATATGCCGCCGCGGTTAGCCAACCACCTCCTTCACGAACAAAAGCCGCTGTTGCTTTATTGTGTCTCAAGAGGCCTAGCAAAACGTGAAGAAGTGATCATTAACTTCGAAAGTTTTAAGTTGGGAGATAAAGAAATAAAAGGCCCGTTAGCAGGTTTTTTACATCAGTGTGTTTTGTTACATCGGGTTTATGGTGCACATTTATTTATTGCACAAACCGATATTGACCGCTCAATGGAAGATTTCACCGCGCTATTAAAAAACTGTAAAGCGCACCATCAAAATTATTAATTTAGTCATCCCGTTTGACGCTGAAATTTCATCATTCAACCAACAGATATCAAGCAAACAGCTTGCAAGCGCTAAAAACTAAAAATGAGTTATTGATGCCATAGTCTCTTGTTAGTTGCTCTTATACACACTAGATCTGTGGGCTATTTTAACAACATTGACCACAAGCAAGTTATCTCTTATTTCGTATATTATTCGATAAAGACCTTGCCTTACTCGATAGCTATCTTGTCCAGATAGTTTGACACAGCCTTCACCTCTAGGGTTTTCGGCTAACGAATCTATTTTATGAAGGATCTTTTTAATATCGCTTTTAGGGATAGTCCGTAAATCTTTAGTTACCGACTTCTTGAAAGTAATCTTATATTTTGCCATGTGATTTTAAATCATTTAGCAATTCTTCATATGAAATCTCAGGTTCGTTTGCTCGCTCTGAAACAGCAGCTAAATCTTCTTGGTCTTCTCGCATCAATAGACGAACTGCTTCATCAATAATTTCCGATACTGAAAGATGAGCTGATGCGGCTCTAATTTTAAGTGCTTGGTGTATCTCTGGTTCAAAATACACTGTTGAACGCTTGGATAAATTACTCATATTTTTGCTCCACCTAAATAATGAACAACACTATAGCATTATAATGTCATGATGTCACCAAGGTTGGGGGAGCAACTAACGCCCACTTAACGGGCAAATAATTAGCTTGGCTAAAATTTGGAGCGCAGCGACAGGAGCCAAGCTTTATTTGTCCTGTTGAAGTGCTTGATACTCATTGAGCCTCCTCCTTGAAGCTAGCCATTGACTAAGCTTCAAGGTAACCAAACCAATAGGAGAAAGCTCAATGAATTTCTACAATAACATGCATCCGTACTATTGTGGTATCGATTTACATGCCAGATTACTTTATGTCTGTATTATTGATGATACAGGCGTCATCCTCGTACACCAAAAAATTAAAGATAGCCCCGCTGCTTTACTGCAGCTGTTGAATCCGTACCTTGGTAATATTGTCATTGGCGTAGAATGTATGCACTGCTGGTATTGGGTCTGTGACTTTTGTCAGCAGCACAACATTGATTTTATTCTCGGCCATGCGTTGTATATGAAGGCTATTCATGGCGGTAAAGCAAAAAACGATAAAATTGACTCGTATAAAATCGCTAAACTTATCCGTGGAGGCAACTTTCCTATGGCCTACGTTTACGATAAGGAAATGCGCGCCACTCGCGATTTACTTA
>NZ_JBQRUM010000005.1:0-269736 GCF_053485795.1 Thalassotalea ganghwensis | reverse complement strand
AGCTCAAGTAGAGCACCACATCTTACCGATGAAGCGAGAGCGAGCGTATCCAAGATGCGTTAAACCAAAACCTAGCAAATATCCCAAGAAAAAATGCCAGTCAGTTGTTAACTGACTGGCATTAAGCGAATGCTGACTTTTTTAACTTGATAACTATCGACGTTTATTTCTTTTTCTTGACTGCTTTTGCATTCGGCAAGTCAGTAATTGAACCTTCAAATACCTCTGCTGCAAGGCCAATAGATTCGTTTAACGTTGGGTGAGCATGAATGGTTAATGCGACATCTTCAGCATCGGCTCCCATTTCAACAGCTAAACAAATTTCGCCTAACATTTCACCAGCATTAATTCCGACAATAGCACCACCTAAAACACGGCCTGATTCTTTCTCAAAAATCATTTTAGTTTTACCTTCGGTACGTGCAGACGCTATCGCCCGACCAGAAGCAGCCCAAGGGAAGTTAGCAACTTCAATATTTAAACCTTGCTCTTTGGCTTCACGCTCAGTAATACCTACCCAAGCCATTTCTGGGTCTGTATAAGCGATAGAAGGAATACAACGAGGATCAAAAACGTGCTTCTTACCGGCAATGACTTCTGCAGCAACATGGGCTTCATGCACCGCTTTGTGAGCTAACATAGGCTGACCGACTACATCGCCAATTGCGAAGATATGAGGAACGTTAGTACGTAATTCATTTGAAACGTTAATAAAACCACGCTCATCAACGTTTACACCTGCTTTATCAGCACCAACTAAGTGACCGTTTGGCTTACGTCCTACAGCCACTAAGATCTTATCGTAACGTACTTGACCTTCAGGGGCATTTTTACCTTCAAACGTTACATATAAACCGTCGTCTTTCGCGTCGACAGCAACAACTTTAGTTGACAACATGATGTTGAACTTTTTCTTGTTGTAATTTGTGTAGATCTTAACGATATCTTTATCTGCAGCAGGCACAAGCTGGTCTGCAAATTCAACTACTGACACATTTGAGCCTAAGGCGCTATAAACTGTCCCCATTTCTAAACCAATGATACCGCCACCTAGCACTAACATTTCTTCAGGAACATCTTTAAGCTCTAAAGCACCCGTTGAGTCAATAACGCGAGGGTCATCATTAGGAATAAATGGTAAATCGATAACAGAAGAACCACACGCGATGATAGCATTATCAAAGTTAATGGTTGTTTTACCGTCAGCACCTTCTACTTCAATAGACTTATCAGAAGTAAATTTACCAAAGCCAGTCACTGTTTTTACTTTACGTGCTTTAGACATTCCGCCTAAACCACCAGTTAATTGACCGATTACACTATCTTTCCAGTCGCGAATTTTATCTAAGTCAATTTCAGGCTTGCCAAAGCTAACACCATGCGATGCCATAGCAGCAGCATCATCAATCACTTTAGCAACATGAAGTAACGCTTTTGATGGAATACATCCAACGTTAAGACATACACCACCTAATGTTTCGCGGCTTTCAACTAATACTACATCTAGGCCTAAATCAGCCGCACGGAATGCTGCTGAATAACCGCCAGGACCTGCACCTAAAACTACGACTTGAGTTTTAATTTCGTTACTCATGCTAACCTCAAATTAACTTGTTTACTCAGTGTTTAAATAGTAATTATTTAAAACAATGACTTTGAATCTTTTATAGGGCACGAAGTTTACTCAAAGTGAATAAAAATCGCCATCTTTTAATAAAAATAAGTCGGTAACAATAAAAACTTTCTTAGATACTTTCATTATTACCGACCCGAGTTTCTACATTACCGTTATCTTAGCCAATAGTAATGTCGCTAGTATTACAATACCAATTTACGTATATCAGACATTACCGCAGATAAATGCACGGTAAATCTTGCTGCGACTGCGCCATCAATTACTCGATGATCGTATGACAACGATAATGGTAACATCAATCTAGGCTCAAACTCTTTACCATTCCACTTTGGTTTCATTTCAGATTTAGAAACACCAAGAATGGCAACATCTGGCGCGTTAACAATTGGTGTAAACGCCGTACCACCGATACCACCTAAACTCGAAATGGTAAAACAGCTACCTTGCATGTCAGCAGCCTTCAGTTTACCTTCCCGTGCTTTAGTACTAATTTCTACCAGCTCTTTCGATAACTGATGAATACCTTTTTGATCAACATCACGTACAACAGGAACGACTAATCCATTTGGCGTGTCAACAGCAACACCGATATGGCAGTACTTTTTCATGATCAGGTTTTCACCATCTTCACTCAAGCTTGAATTAAATACCGGATAAGCGCGCAATGCGTTTGCAGCCGCTTTCATAATAAACACCAAAGGCGTTATCTTAAAACCAAGCTTTTGTTTTTCACAAATAACGTTCTCGGCCTTACGAAATGCTTCAACTTCAGTAATATCAGCTTCATCAAACTGAGTAACATGAGGAATAGTCACCCAGTTACGATGTAAGTTAGGCCCTGAAATTTTTTGAATACGTGTTAACGGTACTTCTTCAATTTCACCAAACTTACTAAAGTCAACTTGTTTACGTTCAATAACTTGTAAGCCACCTGAACCACCAGCAACACTTGAACCGGCATTAGCTTTAGGGCGAGACAATTCATACTTAACGTACGATTGAACATCTTCTTTAAGAATACGGCCCTTGTTTCCCGTACCGTTGACCTGTGTTAAATCAACGCCAAATTCACGCGCTAAACGACGAATCGATGGAGATGTATAAATCGCTCCTGTCGCTTTCACCCCTGATTGCGGGTGATGCGGCACTGGCGCAGGTTTTTTAGCGGCAGGTGCTGGTGTCGACTCAGCTTGTTGCTCAGGCTTTGATTCAGCTTTAGTTTCTGGCTCTGGTTGTTCAATGGCTGCCGGAGCCCCACTATTGGTTTCTAAACGAATTACCAAAGAGCCTTTTTTCACTTTATCACCGTTAGATACCAAGACTTCTTTAACGATACCTGCATGAGATGATGGCACATCCATGGTAGCTTTATCGGTTTCTAAGGTGATTAAACCGTCTTCTTCTGCAATTTCGTCACCCACACTGATCATTACATCGATAACGTCAACTTCGCCATCTTCACCGATATCAGGTACAACAACATCGATAACTTCACTGCCACCAGCAGAAGATTGAGCTTGATTACTTGGCGCTTGCTCAGTCTCTTGTTTTTCCGGTGCCTTTTCTTCAGATGATTTTTGCTCTGACTCTGCTTGCTCTGTCGTTGTTTCAGATGCAGATGAATCCGCAGATTGCGCTTTCATTTCAGCAATCAAATCACCTTCTTTAATTTTGTCACCAACTTCAACTTTTAAGGCAACTAACTCTCCAGCCATTGGCGCTGGGATATCCATTGACGCCTTATCTGTCTCTACGGTAATAATACCCTCATCAGCTGCTAACGTGTCACCAACGGCAACACATATTTCAATTACTTCAACTTCATCGCCGCCAACATCTGGAACTAGCACTTGTTGAATATCAGACATAGTAAATCTCCAGTTTTTCCCTAGGCATAAAGCGGGTTAAGTTTATTGGTATCAATGTCGAAACGTTTGATTGCTTCACTAACCACTTTTTTATCGACATCACCACGATTAGCAAGTTCATATAACGCCGCTACGACAATGTATGCCGCATTCACTTCAAAATGGCGTCTCAAGTTAGCACGACTGTCGCTTCGACCAAAACCGTCAGTACCTAAACAACGGTATTCGGTATCAATAAAGGCACGTACTTGATCAGAATATGCTTTGACGTAATCTGTCGCTGCGACAGCCGGACCTTTATCTTTAGTGATCATTTGGCCAATATATGGTGTTTGTGGTTCTGCTTCAGGGTTTAGCATATTGTTACGCACAACCTCCTGACCTTCTCGCGCCAACTCATTAAATGAAGTCACTGAGAAGACATCGCTTGAAATGCTGTAATCTTTAGCTAATATCTGTGCAGCTTCTCGCACCTGTAACAAAATAGTACCTGAGCCCATTAACTGAACATTAGCTTTGGCTTTCTTAGCACTTACGGTTTCGAGCTTGTAAATACCTTTGATGATTTGATCTGCAATATCTTTATCTTCAGGCATCGCCGGATGTTGATAGTTTTCGTTCATCAAGGTTAAGTAGTAGAAAATATTTTCATTATTTTCATACATGCGACGTAAACCATCTCTAACAATCACCGCCACTTCGTAGCCGTATGTTGGATCATAAGTAATACAGTTAGGGATCAGTCCCGCTTGAACATGTGAATGCCCGTCTTGATGTTGTAATCCTTCACCATTCAGTGTTGTTCTACCGGCTGTAGCGCCCAATAGGAAACCACGCGCCTGACTATCGCCTGCCGCCCACGCTAAATCGCCAACACGTTGGAACCCAAACATAGAGTAATAAATATAAAAAGGAATTGTCGTTGCATTACACGTTGAATAAGACGTACCAGAGGCAACCCAAGAGGCCATTGCACCTAACTCATTAATCCCTTCTTGTAGTACTTGTCCTTGTTTATCTTCACGATAGTAAGCGACTTGATCTGCATCTTGAGGAATATATTTTTGTCCTTCATTAGCATAAATACCAACTTGACGGAACAAGCCTTCCATACCAAAAGTACGTGCTTCATCAGGAATAATTGGCACAATACGTTTACCGATCTTTTTATCTTTTAGTAAGCTGTTTAAAACGCGCACAAACGTCATTGTCGACGAGACTTCACGATCACCTGAACCTTTCAATATCGCATCAAAAGATTTAAGCGGCGGGATTTCTAACGACTCTTCAGCTTGCTTGCGACGTGCTGGTAATGAGCCACCTAACGCTTCGCGTCTGGCTTTCATATACTGATATTCTGGACTGTCTTCTGGGAACTTGTAATAAGGCAAGTCAGCAATTTTGTCGTCACTAATCGGCATATTAAAGCGATCTCTGAAATATTTGATCGATTCAATATCCATTTTCTTGACATTGTGAGCGATGTTTAAGCCTTCACCTGCAGCACCTAAACCGTAACCTTTGACCGTTTTAGCAAGGATTACCGTTGGACGACCTTTGGTATTAATGGCTTTATCATATGCTGCGTAAACTTTTACTGGATCATGACCACCACGATTTAAACGCCAAATGTCCTCATCTGACATGTTGGCAACCATAGCTGCAGTTTCAGGATACTTGTTGAAAAACTTCTCGCGGGTATATTTACCACCTTTGGCCTTACAGTTTTGATATTCACCATCAACGGTTTCATTCATTAACTGTAACAACTTACCTGAAGTATCACGGGCTAACAGCGCATCCCAATAACTCCCCCAAATAACCTTAATAACTTCCCAACCAGCGCCACGGAATGTCCCTTCAAGCTCTTGAATAATCTTACCATTACCACGAACAGGTCCATCAAGACGCTGAAGGTTACAGTTAATGATAAAAGTTAAATTGTCTAAGCCTTCACGCGATGCAAGACCAATAGCACCTAATGATTCTGGCTCATCAGTTTCCCCATCCCCTAAGAAACAATAAACACGCTGACCAGAACAATCTTTAATGCCACGATCAGTTAAGTACTTTAGAAAACGCGCAGTATAAATCGCTTGTAATGGCCCTAGGCCCATTGATACCGTTGGAAACTGCCAAAAATCTTGCATTAAATGCGGATGAGGATATGAAGATAGACCATTACCATCAACTTCTTGACGGAAATTATTCATTTGCTCTTCAGTTAAGCGACCTTCTAAAAACGATCTCGCATAAATGCCTGGAGAAATATGGCCTTGTGCAAAAATAAAATCACCACCATCTTGTGGAGATGCGGCTTTGAAAAAGTGGTTAAAACCTACGTCATAAAGCATTGCCGATGAAGCAAAGCTACCAATGTGACCACCTAGTTCTAAGTCTTTTTTCGATGCACGTAATACTAAAACTAAAGCATTCCAACGGATTGCAGCACGAATACGCGCCTCAATAGTTTGATCGCCAGGCATATGAGGTTCTTGTCCAGGAGGAATCGTATTGACATAAGCAGTTGTCGCATCAAATGGTAAATGTGTGCCACTACGACGAGCGTGATCGATAAGTTTCTCTAAGAGGTAATGAGCGCGTTCTGGACCTTCATTTTCCAAAACAGCTTCCATTGACTCTAACCATTCTTGGGTTTCTAACGAGTCAATATCGTTATTTGGGAGCTCAGACATAAGTTACTTAGTCTCCATTGTAGTTATAAATTTTGATTAATAACCGCTTACAATTTCAGCGACTATCGTTAATATTCTGCTACAGCTTTTGCATTCTTCTCATTGAACGTTGCATACGACTTTGTTCTTGAGTTAACTGTAATAACACTTCTTCTATAAATGCTAAGTGACGATGACTCGCCCCCCAGGCTTTTTGTGGCTGACCACTTAAAATGGCATCCATTAACCGTTTTCTATACTCTGCAATTTTGGCAAAAATATCGGGACGTTGTGCCAAAACTGTTAAATTTTGCTCTATGTTATCAATAAGCAATGTCGACATTCCACGCGCCAGGTGCAATATGACGGCATTGTGTGAAGCGGCGCAAATAGCAAGATAGAACTCAAACACGGCAACAGCTTCATCACGATAATTGTTATCAAGCTGGGCATTACCTATCGCTTCATGTTTTGCTTGTATTTCGTCAAAGTCGGCTTTTGTACCACGCATTGCCGCATAATATGCCGACATTCCCTCTATTCCGTGCCGAAACTCCAGTAAATCAAACTGAGATTCTGTGCTGTTAGCCATTAAAGCAAAAAGCGGATCGGCAAAACCAGATAAAATGTTTTCACTGACAAAGGTTCCGCCACCCTGTCTTCGATTGACTAAACCTTTTGCTTCAAGTTTTTGTATTGCCTCTCTTAGCGAGGGTCTGGAAACGTCAAATTGTATCGCCAGTTCCCTTTCTGGCGGCAGTTTTTGTCCTGCAATCAAGCTGCCTTCTAAAATCATGGCCTCTAGTTGCTGCAAAATAACATCTGACAGCTTGGCCTGTTTTAGTGGTTTTCTAATATGCGTCAGTGACATAGCAACCTTATGCAAATCCAAAAATTTGAACCTTTTACCTTCAGTTTAAAAGTGTAAAGTACAACTAAAACCCAAAGGTAAATTGGTCTTACCAATTATATTTAGGGCATTAAATTATCAAATATAGTGTTAAATGTAAATAGACCTTAGTTCAAACTGAAGATTTTGCCACCACGGTAATTAACGTGATAGTTTGATTTTGTCTTGGGTAGTCAGCTTTACCGGTATGTGTTCTGCTGATAAAAAGCTTCAATATGTGTGAAATTTGAGTTGTTTGAAGAATTAAGGCGCCTTACTCAATTAGTGATGAGTATTATGACGCCACAATTAACAAGCTATTGACTATTCTTATTGCTACATTAAGCGAACGCTAGTAACGCTATTACTTAAAATATTTAATGAATAACGCCTGTCAATATCAATATTGATAATACAGCTAAGCAAAGTAATAACGTTCGTTTTGCTAACCTAACCAGTAGGCATGGCTCTGCAGTGCAATCCCCGACATCGATCATAAAGTCTTCTGATTTGTGTGCGACTTCAGCAAGCAGGTATTGAGGAGGTTTCTCAAAATCAAAAAGGTTTTCTAACCATGTCGGCATCGCTTTAGAGAAATGCCCTACTAGCATATAACCAAAGGATACGATTCTGATCGGTATCCAATCCAACCAAAAGAGTATTTGCTGAGCTATCGTTCTAACCTCCTCATAAGGTGTTTCTTCTGTACTTTTATTTTGCTCTTCAGCACTTTGTTCATGCGCAGGAAGTTCAGTGACTTTAGTTAGCAATCGATACGCCAATGCTCCAGCCGCACCGAAAACGACAAAAAACACCATAATCGCGATAAAGTAGCGATAGTTTAACCAAATCAAACTTTGACCAAAGCCCAAATCGACTAGGTTTTTATCGTGAATAAGTTGCTTATGATAAAGTTCACAAGTGGTTTGCTCACCACGAAAGGCTGCTAACAAATACTGTTTGTAACAATCTCGTGTTGCCACACAACCAAAACACGCAATAAGAATAAGTGTTGAAGCGGCAAAGTACAAAATACCATCCCCCGGCGCTGATAAGATCAGGTAACAAACCAACACCGGAAGAAGAATAAAAATGCCATTTGCTAATGTTGAAGTGCCTAACTTACCGACAACGCTGTATCGATCAAAAAGTCGCTGATAATGCCGGAAGTAAAAATTAAATTGCCACACCGAAGACGATAAACTTTTTTGTGCTGCTAACGCGATTAATAAACTCATTAAGCTCATGTTAGATCCCTGTACTGCGCCCTGAAGCGCCATGCTTGGTTGATGTTATTTTGACAATAATGTTTGATAATAATGCCAGTCAAAAGCTTCACCTGGATCAGTCTTTCGATCTGGTGCAATATCACAGTGGCCAACAATATGGTCTTTTATTTCAGGATAATACGCTTTTATAGCCTGTGAAACGAGTGCTAATTGATGATATTGTTCATCGGTATAGGGAATATCGTCAGCACCTTCAAGTTCAATACCAATAGAAAAGTCATTGCATTTTTGCCGCTCGCGATAGTTAGAAACTCCGGCGTGCCATGCCCGGTGATTAAAAGAGACATATTGAATAACTTCACCATCGCGCCGTATTAGACAATGTGCTGATACCTTAAGTTGATATATCTCGGTAAAATATTCATCCGCGTTAGGGTTTAAGCGGCCTAAAAATAAATCAGTAATGTAAGGACCGCCAAATTTTTTAGGCGGCAATGAGATATTGTGGATCACTAATAGTGAAATATCTTGTTCATTAGGCCGCACGTCAAAGTGAGGGGAATGCTCATGCTTAACCCCCTGCAGCCAACCATTAATAATATCCAAACTAATAATTCTTCTGGTTAAAATTTAAAATCATAATACAATAGCCACTGAAGAGAATAATAGCGAAAATATTCATTTAATGTAATGAGCGATAACGATCCAACAGCAACTCTTGGTAGGTACTTTATTTGGCTAGCATGGGCAATAGTGCTCGGATTATTGGTTTTTGTTTTTCAATCAATGCTTGATTATCAATTTAATCCTAACCAACAACCAGAATATCGATTAACCGCCGACGGGAATGCTGAAGTGACCTTAACGCAAAATCGTCAAGGGCATTACCTGACCAGTGGAAGAATTAACGGCACACCAGTGACGTTTTTATTGGATACCGGGGCTACTCAAGTATCGATTCCAGCCCATATCGCCGAGCAATTGCATTTAGAAGTGATTGGCCAAGGCATTGCTAATACGGCAAACGGCACTGTGAGAATTTATCAAACCAGAATTGATGAACTTAGTTTTGGTAACATATATCTCTATGATGTCGCCGCGCATATCAACCCAGGAATGAAAACTAACGAAATCTTGTTAGGCATGAGTGCCCTAAAAAAGGTAGAATTTAGTCAAACTGGCAACCAACTAATATTAAGAGAAAAAAGATAAATGTTATCTAAAGAGCTACTCATTGATATCAATCAATCCGTTTCAACTGCTTTATGTGAAGATTTAGGTGTTAGTTCAATAAAAGAAATTAGCAACCAACTCGATGTGACTGCCGCATTGATTCCAGAGGATAATATTGCCGTTGCCAACATTATTAGTCGAGAAGACTGTATTATTTGTGGTGTTGAGTGGGTTAATCAAGTATTTTCATTGCTTGATAACGCTTATGGGTTTTCTGATCAGCAAGCAACTAAAATCACTTGGTTTGTTAACGATGGACAAGCAGTAAAAGCCAATACCACGCTTTTTGAATTACACGGCAACGCGAGGTTGCTATTAACGGGTGAACGCACTGCATTAAACTTTTTGCAATCATTATCAGGGACCGCGACAGTAACCAGTCAATATGTTGCCTGCCTTTCTGGTGCTAAAACACAATTATTGGATACCCGTAAAACGATACCTGGTCTTCGTAGCGCGCAAAAATATGCGGTTAAATGTGGTGGTGGGGTAAATCACCGTATCGGGCTGTTTGATGCATTTTTAATTAAAGAAAATCATGTCGCGGCCTGCGGTGGTATAGAAAAAGCAATAACGACTGCCAGAAACAATCACCCAGATAAAAAAGTTGAAGTTGAGGTGGAGTCAATTGACGAACTCACTCAAGCATTAAATGCCAAGTCAGACATTATTATGCTGGATAACTTTACCCCGGCGATGATCGAACAAGCAGTTAATCTGACCCAACAACTTACCGCTGGTGACACCAAGCTCGAAGTTTCAGGTAACATGACGCTAAAGACTCTAAACGAATATGCCAAAGCAGGCGTTGATTATATTTCCGTGGGTGCGTTGACCAAACATGTTAAGGCCGTGGATCTATCAATGCGATTTGTTTAATTAAAAACCTATCGTATTTATATGATTGGCTTAGTTAAATGCGAATAGCATAAATATTAGCTAAACCTGCATTTTGTGCTGGAAATAAAAATAAACTTAGTTATAGTGTTAAATTATTGCGTTAAAAAACTGTTAAATTTTAATCGATTAGTCATAAAAAGTTCAAAAAATGAATTTTTTTTACTAATTTTAAAAAAAAATGCTAAACATTATTTTACATTTTAAATTTTTTGGCGCAGTATCTTATTAGCCCCCGTAATTAAAAGTATGGATGTACTGATTATGAAAAACACGTTACAAAACTTAAGTTCTAAGAAACAAGCTCAAGGTTTTACCTTAATTGAATTGATGATTGTTGTGGCAATCATCGGTATTTTGGCCGCGGTTGCGTTGCCGGCATATCAAACGTATGCCCAACGAGCCCAATTTTCAGAAGTTGTTTTAGCCGCGACGCCAGCGAAAACGGCGATCACTATTTGTGTAACGGCTGGTCAAACTGATTGTAGCACTATCAGCGACGGCAATAAAGGCGCAGACAATGGCTGGGCAAATGCTGATTTAGTTGATACTGTTGAAATTGGCGGTTCTTCTACTGCTCCTACAATCACTGTAACTTCTGAAGCCGTGTTAGGAAGCGGCACTCAATCATTTGATTATATTCTTGAAGGTAATGTTGCTAACAATGCTGTCACCTGGGAAACAAAGTCGACAAGTACATGTTTAGCTGCTGGCTTGTGTTAATTAGCGAGCTAACATCCTTGCGTTAGCTCGCTAAAAAGAGATGGAATGCTCTTGAGTGAACTTACTAATGGTTTGTATGTTATAAGCTAGAAAAACGCCCACAATATGTTGGGCGTTTTTTATCGATATGAAACAGTAACCTTTGAGCAATACACCACATAAACGGTTAGATTAGTGCCCATCAAATTGTAAATGCGCTAGTATAACCTCTCCGAACAATAACGATTTTATCTTCATACATTAATTAAGCATTCAGGCTCTTAATAAGTAACATCTTCATTTTGGTAACCAAGTCTGTCTCATAAACTAATAGAAGTTAAGTAAACAACTTCATTATCGTAATATTTTAAGAATAACCTACGAGCGATAACTCAGATATCAATATTAGTTGTTTAGAATTCTTCCAACCATCGATGAAAGTTAAAGTATGCAATACTTAGGTTTTTCAATACATCGGCGGTACTGCATTCGAACAATGAACAGGGCCACAGATTAGTTTCGTGGATATAGTCTTGAAGCATCCTCTTGTATTTTTTTAACTAGCGCGCTATCAAGTTTAATATCATTTTTTTGCAACGTATCTATTGCGGCTAACATATTATTATACACAGCATATCTTGGGCGATATTTTACAAACTCAACTCCCCAATAAATATAACGTTTTAACGCTTCTGGGTTCTGCTGTTTATATCCATTTACCAAACCTTGCTGATAAATAACTAATTCATAATAATCTCGCCAAGCTAGTGGGTGTATAATTGATCTAATTTGACTATTGTCTTCATTTTTACTTCGTTTGAATGCTTCCAATTTGAACGATGTATGTATACTAATCAAAAAATAAGCAATTGAAAACATTGTCAATATACCACTAACAAGATTTAAAATGACTTTATAAGTAGTATTGATTTGAGTTTGTTGTAATTGAGCTTGTTTGTTTTTCGTTTCGATAAACCACAACAAAGTAAGGCAGTAAAACAAATGGATTGCTGAATGGTAAAATGGATATTCCAACAGACTGTGCAGCAGGACAGGCAATAACAAAGCAGAATATTGAAGTTTTTCTAGCAAAGGTACATCTTTACATAACCGCAATGCGGTTATCATGATAATCAACAAACCAAGTAGGGATATAATTCCACCCTCAACTCCCCATAATAAAATTTCGTTATGAGGATGTCCCAAATCATCAAGTGGAAACTTGTCAATTACACCTTGCCTCAGTAGATCGAGGTGAAACTCTCGATATTGCTTTTCAAATTCACCATAGCCATAACCCATTATAGGTTTCTCAAAGAACATTTTAGAAGAAACCTGAATGATTGTTGTTCTAACACTATCACTGTATATGTTTGATTTAACAGGGACGGTTTTAAGATATTTAAATGAAAATAGTCCGACAATAAGCCCTACAAAAATAGCTATTAATACCATCTTTAATTTTGGCCTATCACGCAATAAGCTTGGTATAAGAAGCGCCAATACCAATATACCAGCCAAATATCCTGTTTTTGATTGAAGCACGACTAACAAGATAGGGCTTGTGAAAAGAACGAATGTACACAAGAGCTGCACAAGCCGCTTGAATTTAAATTGTGCAATATGAATTAATAGAAAACTAGCTAAGCCAATTCCGGCAGCTAAAAAACTGGCCATAACATTTGGCTGAGTGAATGAACCATACGGCCGTCCATATATCGGCGTATAACCTAAGACTTGAATATCAAACAAACTTAATAAAAAGAATTGTATTAAGCCTAAGAAGCACTCTATTCCAATTCCTAGGAGAAATAATAACAAAACATTAAGGCGCTGACGCTCTGAAAACCTCATTTGAAAAAGGGAAAGCAAGAACAAATAACCTGCAACAAGACCAAATAACCTCATATAGGACTTATCTACAAACTCTCCCCCATAAAAAATGGGTATGATTAGCAAAAGTATTCCCAATAAATAACCAACATGAAATTTTGACCAATAAAACTTTTCTACCTTTGCTATTTGAATTATCGCTATTGCAATCAATAATGCTATAGCAAACCAGCCTATAATATTAGGGATTAGATACAAGCCAAAACCGCCTGGCGTTGGCAATACTATGTGCATACCAACTAGTAAATATACGAACAAAACAGAAAAATATAATCGTTGAGTTTGGGATAAATTAACCAATAGACTTCCCTAATAGTAGATGGTGATGTTGTTAATTTGTAAAATTATCATTAATGATAAGAACTTAAGCTTAAGAATACTTGTTTTTTTTGTTTTTTATTAAAAAAATGCGTTACACTAGAATGAGAGATAATTAATTGAGTTAAACCAGAACGTTATGAAAGGGCTTCATCAACAATCTAGTGTTTTATCAGCGCTTTCTAAGCATAACATCGTCTCAACCGAAATGGTAGACTCGATAAGTGCTGAGTTTATTCAGCAAAAGAAACCCTTTGTGCGTTATCTTGTTGAAGATAAAAATATTGATGCTAATAAAATAGCTATAATTCTCTCAAAAAGTTTTGGTTACCCGTTGATGGGACTTGAGTCATTTGATACTACTCTTGTTCCTGAAGGCGTAAGAAACGAAAAGCTCATTCGCAAACACCAAGCTTTACCTTTATTTTTACGTGGCAAAGTTTTATTTGTCGCGATGTCAGATCCTACAAATCTAGATGCTCTTGAAGAGATCCAATTTAATACAGGCTATTCTACTGAGCTCATTTTGAGCAATGAATCAGAACTTAACAAATGCATTGAAAAAGTCTTGGAAGAAGAGAGTGACGCTCTGGATATCAGTGATATCGATGCAGATGAGCTTTCAGGTATAGATGTTCAAGAAGAACGCAGTGATGATGAGCCGGTAACCGGTGATAAAGAAGATGCGCCAATCGTCGTTTATATTAACAAAATACTACTTGATGCAATTAAAAAAGGCGCATCCGATTTACATTTTGAGCCTTACGAAAAAGCATACCGTATTCGCTTTCGAGTCGATGGTATTTTAACAGAAGTAGCAAGGCCGCCCATAGCGTTAGCAAGCCGCATGGCGGCGCGTTTAAAAGTTATGTCTAAGCTTGATATTGCCGAACGTCGTGTACCTCAGGATGGAAGGATAAAACTCGCGCTTTCACGCAAAAAATCGATTGATTTTCGTGTCAGTACCCTACCGACGATGTGGGGCGAAAAGATCGTAATGCGGATATTAGATTCATCTAGTGCAATGCTTGGCATTGATATGCTCGGCTATGAACCAGAGCAAAAGAAAATTTATCTAGATGCTCTCGCACAACCGCAAGGAATGATTTTAGTTACCGGCCCGACCGGTTCCGGTAAAACGGTATCGCTCTATACCGGCTTAAATATTCTTAATACCCCTGAGCGCAATATTTCAACTGCCGAAGACCCGGTAGAAATTAACTTAGAAGGTATTAACCAAGTACAGATAAACACCAAAGCTGGCCTAACTTTCCCAAGTGCTTTACGTTCTTTTTTACGTCAAGATCCTGATATTGTTATGGTTGGTGAGATCCGAGATTTGGAAACCGCAGAAATAGCCATAAAGGCCGCACAAACCGGTCACTTAGTCTTATCAACCTTACATACTAATTCCGCAGCAGAAACCTTAACCCGTTTATTGAATATGGGCGTTCCTTCATATAACGTGGCCAGTTCGGTTAGTATTATTATTGCCCAGCGTCTTGCTAGGCGCTTATGTCCGCAATGTAAAGCTGAAGATGATATTCCCAAGCAAGAGCTACTCAACCAAGGCTTTCCAGAGGATAAAGTAGATGATATTAAACTTTTTAAAGCGGTAGGCTGTGACCAATGTACCAATGGTTATAAAGGTCGTGTTGGTGTTTATGAAGTGATTAAAATCAGCCCTAAAATCGCCAGTATTATTATGGAAGGTGGTAATTCACTCGATATCGCTAAACAATGTCAAGCAGAAGGTTTTAACAATTTAAGGCAATCCGGGCTTAATAAAGCCATGCAAGGCATGACCAGTTTAGAAGAAATTAATCGGGTTACCAGTGGATAATAATAAGTAATTTGTAGTAAATTAGATTTAAGGGTATTAGATCGCTAACACTAGGAAGTAATATGGCTGCAACTAAAACAGCAAAAGCGCCCACAGTAAAGGCACTAGACACCTTCATATGGCAAGGTGTTAACCGTAAAGGTAAAAAGGTTAATGGTGAGCTTCCTGCTGCCAGCATTATAGAGTTAAAAGCACAATTACGTAAGCAAGGGGTTACCCCAGGTAAAATTAAGAAAAAAGCTAAACCCTTATTTGGACTCGGTGGTGATAAACCCATAACACCTGCCGATATCGCCGTTATTACCCGCCAAATTGCTACTATGCTGGGTGCTGGTGTCCCACTTGTTCAAACCATTGAAATGATAGGCGCTGGCCACAATAACGGCAACATGCAAAAACTACTGGGAGATATTGGCAATAAATTACAAGCTGGTTTACCACTATCGGAATGTTTACGGGAGCATCCCCGTTATTTTGATGATCTATACTGTGACTTAGTAAATTCTGGAGAGCAATCAGGCTCACTAGAAAGTATTTACGACCGTATTGCCACCTACAAAGAAAAAGCAGAGGCGTTGAAATCTAAAATTAAAAAAGCAATGACTTACCCTATAGCCGTGTTAGTCGTTGCTTTTATTGTGACTTGTGTACTATTAATCTTTGTTGTGCCCGTTTTTAAAGATATTTTTGATAGCTTTGGTGCCGAACTTCCAGCATTTACGCTTTTTGTATTAGCAATATCGGACTTTTTACAAAGCTACTGGTATATTGGAATTGGCGGAATAATAGCGTTTATCTGGTTGTTTAAAAGAGCACATCGTAATAGTCAAAATGTTAGAGATGGCGTTGATAAACAAATATTAAAACTACCTGTAATAGGTGACTTATTGATGAAAGCTGCCGTTGCTCGCTATGCACGCACATTATCAACTACTTTTGCCGCCGGTGTCCCCTTGCCAGATGCTTTAGAATCAGCAGCTGGTGCTTCTGGTAATGCGGTATTTCGTGATGCGATTTTAGAAATACGCTCCGAGGTGACCTCCGGTATGCAAATGAACCTAGCAATGCGTAATAGCAATATTTTTCCCGATATGGTTATTCAGATGGTAGCTATTGGTGAGGAATCAGGTGCTGTTGATGATATGTTATCAAAAGTGGCGACAGTATATGAACAACAAGTTGACGATGCCGTAGATTCACTCACCAGTCTTCTAGAGCCAATGATTATGGCGGTACTGGGTGTGGTTATTGGTGGCTTAATTGTCGCGATGTATTTACCTATTTTCCAAATTGGTATGGTTGTTTAATCTCAATCAGAATCATTAGAGACAGCCACTTGTTGTTACCAGCAAGTGGCTTTTTAACGAAAAATATAAGGTTATCTTGTGTTAACGCAAATTTTTACGGTATTTGAACAGCAACTTCTCTTCTTTTATTGCTCGATTGGCATAGTGTCATTGGCTATTGGTAGTTTTTTAAACGTGGTCATTTTTAGATTACCGAAGATGTTAGAGTATGGCTGGTATCATGAATGCCGAGAATTTTTGGGCGATGAAGTTAAGGCATTAAAACCCAAAGAACTGCCTCAGATAACCTTATCAACACCCAATTCAACATGTCCTCATTGTGGCCATCATATCAGGTGGTACGAGAATATCCCGGTACTCAGTTGGCTAGCATTACGTGGCAAATGCAGTGCTTGTCAGCACAAAATTTCCAAACGATATCCGCTAATAGAGCTAACCACAGCGATTGCTAGCATTATTGTTGCTCAGCATTTTGGCGTAACCTGGACAACCTTTGCAGTACTGATTCTTACTTGGTCACTGATTGCCCTAACGATGATTGATTTTGATCATATGCTATTACCGGATCAAATCACCCTTCCGCTAATATGGCTCGGATTGTTAATCAATATTAATGGCTTAATTGTACCGCTTGAGCAGTCGGTGATCGGTGCTGTTGCAGGTTATATGAGTTTATATAGTATTTTTTGGTTATTTAAACTGTTAACCGGTAAAGAGGGAATGGGCCACGGAGACTTTAAGTTGCTGGCTGTATTTGGTGCATGGATGGGTTGGACTTTACTACCAATTCTTATATTAATGGCTTCTGTTGTTGGTGCTGTTATTGGTTTATCGCTAATGCTATTTAAAGGTCATCAGCGCGAACAAGCTATCCCGTTTGGCCCTTACCTTGCTATAGCTGGCTGGATAACCATACTATGGGGTCAGCAAATTTGGAATTGGTATTTAGGGTTGATAGGCTGATCACTTAGTGTCTAAATTTACTATTGGATTAACAGGTGGGATTGGCAGTGGTAAAACGGCAGTGTCTGACCGTTTTAAATCGCTTGGTATCGATATTATTGACGCAGATATTGTCGCAAGAGAAGTCGTTTGTATTGGTAGCGATGCCCTACATCAAATAGAAACTAAATTTGGTCAAACGATACTGCTAGACAATGGAGAACTCAATAGGGCTAAATTGAGAGCTATTGTCTTTAATGACTCAGCAGACAAAGAATGGTTGAATAACCTGTTACACCCATTGATTAGACAAAATATATTAAAAGCACTAAAGGAAGCTAAAAGCGACTATTGTATTTTAGTGGCCCCGCTTTTGCTGGAAAATGGCCTACAACATTTAGTTAATCGAGTGCTTGTGATTGATGTCTCTCGTCAGTGTCAAATAGCACGCACGATCACAAGAGATAGTAGTGACAAAGCTCAAGTAGAAGCCATCATAAATAGCCAAATATCTCGGCAAGATAGGCTTTCATTAGCCGATGATGTAATTGATAATGAAAGCATTAGTTTAGCCGACATTGAAAAAATCGTTGCTCAATTACACCAAAAGTACCTAGAATTTAGTAAAACTGGCGAAAATTAGCAATAATTAGCGTTAAATAGTTAAAAAAGTTCGCCATTTTACGTTTACCTCGTTAGTATATTGAACAGTTAAATAGTCAGTAGGTAATATGGCAGCAATATTATACGAACATCCGCTAAATGAGCGTATTAGAAATTACTTAAAGCTTGAGCAACTTTTTGCGCAGGCTGAACAAGCTCTTGCCGCTGACCCATTACTAAACTATCACACCTTCTTTAACGCCTTATTTTCCATCATCGATACCTTAGAGCGAAACGATATTCGTGGCGAATTAATTAAAGATCTTGAAAAGCTCGAACAAAATTTAGTGATTTGGTCAAAGTCACCCGAGATTAATGATGATGCCCTGCAGCAAAATTTACAGCAAGTAATAGAGCTGATATGTCAGCTTAGAATTACCACGCCGCAATGGGTAGCCGTTAAAGAAGATCAATTTTTGATCGGTTTGAAGCAACGCTATGCAATACAAGGCGGCAGTTGTAGTTTTGATTTGCCCCAGCTTCAGTTTTGGTTAAATCAAGGTGCTGAAACTGTTGGAAAGTCGATGAGTGATTGGCTTCGCCAGTTTCAACATATTACTAAAGCACTTGCCCTGATTTTAAAGTTTATCCGTCAGAGGGTTCCCTTTGAAACCATAAATACCGATAGTGGTTTTTTTCAAGATAGTGGCGAAGGTATTTTATTGCTGCGAATAAAAGTAGACGAGAGAGCAACCTACTACCCTACTGTTAGCGGTAATAAGTTTCGTTATTCAATTCGTTTTATGGCGCCTTGTCAAGATAGCGGTAAACGTTATTACAGCCAAGCCACACAATTTGAATTAGCTCGCTGTTAATACTTAAAAACTATCTCTAGCTTCGCTATAATAGCCTAACAATTTATTTAAGAACGCCCTACAATGACCTTAACTGTATCTTGCCCAACTTGCAAAGAACAAGTGCTTTGGCAACCTGAAAACGAATATCGACCTTTTTGTAGTAAACGCTGTCAGTTAATTGATCTTGGTGAGTGGGCTGACGAAGGACATAAAATCACCCAGCCAATTCAAGAGTCAACAGAACTTAATGAAGAGATGCTTGATGCCATTGAAGCGCAATTCTTACAGCATAATAAATTCTTCGTCGAACCCGAGTAAGTAAAGTTGAGGAGCTAATTCCCTCCTCTATTAACATACTATCAATTCCTATAAGTATTAAGCCTTTCAAAGCTTGACCTGAAGCGTCATCTCAAAGCAGTTAAATGCAGAAATGTTTTAACAATAAATCGACTTAAGTTTTTCAACAATCGCTTGATTGGCGGCAGGGAAATCAAGAGTTGATAACTCATTAATTGAAAACCACGCCTGTGCTTGCCCCTCTTGTGCTGTTGGCTCGCCCTGATAGTTTTCAATTACGAAAACTTCAAGTAAAACCTTTTTATCGCCATAATCATGGCTTATCTCAATAAGTGGAATACAAGATAAAATGTCTATAGCAATCTCTTCTTGTAATTCTCGATGAAGGGCTTGATAAACACTTTCCTCAGGTTCTACCTTTCCACCAGGAAACTCCCATTTACCGCCTTGGTGAACGTTATCCGCTCGCTTGGTTAAAAATACTTCACCATTAGATAAAATAACCCCGACGGCAACATGAACGACTTTACTAGGCACAAACAATTCCTCATTCTACAGAATACCAAGTAGGTCAAATACTTAATCTAATTGGTATAACCTCAAATCTAACATAAAAAAATGCCAATCTGGTGATTGGCATTTAATACAACAAATAGACACTTAGGCGTTAAGTCAGCTTACCATGACACTGCTTATACTTTTTCCCAGAGCCACAAGGACATGGATCATTTCGACCTACACGTGGTACAGAGGAATCCTGAGCTGGAGAGCTAGCTGATTCATGAGTGTACTCTTTTGGCATTTCATCAGCTTTACGGTGTTGCTCTTCTACCGCTTCAACATCAGATTCTTCTTTGATTTTTACTTTACTTAATACGCCAATAACGTCGTATTTCAAGTTTTCGAGCAATTCAGAGAATAACTCAAAAGATTCACGTTTATATTCTTGTTTTGGATTCTTCTGCGCATAACCACGTAAATGGATACCTTGGCGCAAATGGTCCATTGCTGCTAAGTGCTCTTTCCAGTGAGAGTCTAAACTCTGCAACATTACCGCTTTTTCAAAGTGTCTCAGTACGTCAGCGCCAACCAATTTCTCTTTTTCACGATAAACGTTAACGACAGCGTCAAGTATCTTTTCTCTAAGGGTCTCTTCATGTAGCTTCTTGTCTTCTTCTAGCCATTTAGCAATTGGCAATTCAACGGCAAGTTCACCTTTAAGACGCTCTTCTAAACCTGGAATATCCCACATTTCATCTAACGATTGTGGTGGAATATGCTGACTAATGAGACCCTCAACAACGTCTTGACGAATACTGTCAATAACATCGCTAATGTCATTAGTTTCCATTAACTCATTACGTTGCTCGTATATTACCTTACGTTGATCATTAGCAACATCGTCAAACTCAAGTAACTGCTTACGAATATCGAAGTTACGTCCTTCCACTTTACGCTGTGCATTCTCTATGCTCTTGGTTACCCATGGATGCTCGATGGCTTCACCACGCTCCATACCAAGCTTACGCATCATATTGGTAATGCGCTCTGAAGCAAAGATACGCATCAGTGCATCTTCCATTGATAAATAGAAACGCGTTGAGCCTGGGTCACCTTGACGACCAGAACGACCACGTAACTGATTATCAATGCGTCGTGATTCATGACGCTCGGTCGCAACGATATGCAAGCCACCTAGCTCAAGCACCTTATCATGTTGCTCTTGCCATTCAGCTTTGACTTTTGCAATATTTTCTTCAGTAGGTGATTTAAGTCCTGCAATCATCGCATCTAAATTACCACCTAAAACAATATCCGTACCACGACCTGCCATGTTAGTCGCAATGGTTACCGCGCCTACCTTACCTGCGTCGGCAACAATTTCAGCTTCTTGAGCATGAAATTTGGCATTAAGCACTTTGTGCTTAATCTTTGACTTTTTCAAATATGACGATAAAAACTCAGAAGTTTCAATGCTAATTGTACCAACCAATACAGGCTGTCCACGCTCAACACAGTCTTGAATATCAGCCAAAATAGCTTCGTATTTTTCTTCTGCAGTTAAGTAGATTAAATCAGGTAAATCTTTACGGATCATTGGCTTATTGGTCGGAATAATCACCGTCTCTAAACCATAAATATGATTAAACTCGAAAGCTTCGGTATCAGCAGTCCCGGTCATCCCTGATAGTTTTTCATACAGCCTAAAATAGTTTTGGAAAGTAATTGACGCTAAGGTTTGGTTTTCGTTTTGTATTTTTACACCTTCTTTAGCTTCAACGGCCTGATGCAAACCTTCAGACCAACGACGACCTTCCATCGTTCGGCCAGTATGTTCATCAATAATAACCACTTCTTCATCTTTTACGATGTAATCAACATCTTTTTGGAACAAGTTATGAGCACGTAATGCCGCCATAACGTGATGAAGTAACGTGATATTAGCAGCCGAAAAAAGCGAATCTCCTTCCTGAATTAAGCCTTTTTCTTGCATAATTTCTTCGATACGTATTTGACCACGTTCAGTTAAATAAACTTGCTTCGACTTTTCATCAACAGTGAAATCACCAGTACTCTCTTCACCTTCTTTGTCTTCTTCAGCTTGTTGCTCTAATGTTGGCACAATACCATTGATGCTCAAATAAAGCGCAGAGCTATCTTCTGCTTGACCAGAAATAATAAGTGGTGTTCTAGCTTCATCAATAAGAATTGAGTCAACTTCATCGATAATGGCAAAGTGTAGTGGCTTTTGAACCCTTTCTTCAGGCGAAAACGCCATATTATCTCTTAGATAATCAAAACCGAATTCGTTATTGGTACCGTAGGTGATATCAGATTGATAAGCGACTTGCTTATCTTGATGCGACATTCCAGGAATATTACAACCAACCGTTAACCCCAAAAATTCAAATAAAGGACGACTCCACTCTGCGTCACGTGACGCTAGGTAATCATTCACTGTGATAACGTGAACGCCCTTACCCGTTAAGGCGTTTAGGTAAGCGGGTAAGGTTGCAGTCAGCGTTTTACCTTCACCGGTGCGCATTTCGGAAATTTTCCCTTGATTTAACACCATACCGCCAATCATTTGCACATCGAAATGACGCATACCAAAGACACGTTTGCTTGCTTCTCTAACAACCGCAAAAGCTTCAGGCATTATGGCATCAAGAGACTCTTGCTTGCTGATCCTTTCTTTAAACTCTGAAGTTTTTGCTTTTAGTTCTTCATCAGATAAGGATTCTAAAACCGGCTCAAACGCGTTAATTTTTGCCACTTCCTTGCTTAGCTGCTTTATTAATCTGTCGTTACGACTACCGAATAATTTTGTTATTAAATTTACAAACATCTTGTTAAACCATCTTTGGAAGAAATCTTCCGTTCAAAAAATAAAAGTGATCGGCACAAGCCGATCACCAAAAAGTAAGGTCATAATTTACTTGGCTTTACGATATACGTATTTTATTGGGTTAATTTGTTTATTATTCCGCAATATTTCATAGTGAACATGTGGCCCCGTAGACCGTCCGGTACTGCCCATTCGAGCTATCACCTGACCTTTATTCACAACGTCACCAACGTTAACTAGTATCTTCTTGTTATGACCATAGCGTGTCTTCATACCGTTACCATGATCAATTTCAATCAAATTTCCATAGCCATACCGTTCACTCGCCCAAGAAACAACACCCGCTCCGGTGGCGATTACTTCCGTATTTTCTTTACCCGCAAAATCAACACCTTTGTGCATTGCAGGACGGCCATGAAAAGGATCTTTACGCATGCCAAAATAGGAAGACAACCAACCCTTGGTTATCGGACGACCCGATAAATAACTTGTGTTTTCTATATGGTGTCCAAACGTTAAAGATTCAAGTAATTTAAGTTGTTTTTCTTCGAAATAAAGATCTTGCTCAAGCATAGCAATATCTTCCAGTAGCTGTTCTATTGATGTGTGCTGACTAGTTTGTGCTTGAATCATTGGACCACCACTTGGTGGTTGTTCGGTAAAGTTAAATTCTTTTTCAGGGATGTTAGCTTGCTCCGCTAACCTGTCACCAAGGGCATTAAGTCTCAACACTTGGCTTTGCAATTCGGCTAACTTAATCGTCAACGCAGTCACTTGCTCGTTTTTTTGGTCTAGTTCCTTGTCTAGGGAAACTTGTTGCTCTGTATAGGTGTAAAGTGGCTGAGGTGGCTTGGCTTCTGAAGACAAAATTAAATGCACGACGACACCAGAGAGTAGCGCAAAGGCGATGGCTGCAGAAATCCAATGAAACTTATTTAGTTTCATTAAAAATCTTACATTCTTTCCGCGATATAATAATGTTAAACTCATAAACCGTATAATTTGTCGTGGTTAATAGTAACCGTTGGAGTTAGCTTAGTTTTATGGCTAAAAAATCAAAGCATCCTATCGATATGTCGACGCTATTTTCTTCAACGTCAGGCACTTTGGCACAAATTGCAAAAAAAACCAACTCTTTAAATAAGCTAAAGGACATTGTACGACAAAGTTGCCCTGACCTGCCAGCGCAAGTGTGGCAAATTGCCAATTTTCATCAAAATACTCTGGTCATTGAAGTAAATTCAGCAATTTGGGGGCAACGCTTACAGTTTGAGCGAATGAAAATTTGTCAACAACTGTCAATAATAACTGACGGCCAATTTACCCACATCGAAATAAAAGTCGCCCCTTATCGAAATAAGTCAACTCAAAGTATGGAAACACAGCCAATTCCTGCCAAAAGTCAAAGTATTCCAAGTGCAACGGCAGAGCAACTAGCCGATATCGCAAAAGACGCCCCTGAAGGCCTTAAGCAAAGCTTATTGCGTCTTGCTAAACTCGCGCAAAACAAAAGGCCATAAAAAAAGACCTTTACAGGTCTTTTTTCTTAGTGAGCGGTTAAACCAACTTCTTGGTACTCTATCGGAGATTGAGTCTCATCCTCAAAAGTGACCCATTCCCAAGAATCTTTTTGTTTAAATACTTCACGAAGTAATATGTTGTTAAGTGCATGACCTGACTTATGAGCATTCAATTCGCCAAGAATACTGACGCCGCCCATGTATAAATCACCAATTGCATCTAAAATTTTATGTTTAACGAACTCATCATCGTAGCGTAATTCATCAGGGTTAAGCATGCGATATTCATCAAGTACGATGGCATTTTCTAAACTTCCCCCCAAGGCTAAATTGTGAGAGCGTAAAAATTCAATATCTTTCACAAAGCCAAAGGTACGAGCACGACTAATTTCTTTGATAAATGAGCAACTCGATAAATCCATACTCATCGTTTGTCCTGTTTTAGCAATGACAGGATGATCAAACTCTATCGAAAAGTTAACGCGAAAACCTTCATAAGGCTTTAGCTCGGCCCATTTGTCGCCTTCTTCAACGCGAATTGGCTTCTTAATACGAATAAAGCGTTTAGCGACATTCGATGTTTCAATACCTACTGATTGCAATAAATATACAAATGGCAAAGAACTGCCATCCATAATCGGGATCTCAGACGAATCTACATCGATAACCAAGTTATCAATACCCATCCCAGCTACTGCAGCAAGCAAGTGTTCGACGGTGGAAATCTTCACACCTTGCTCATTAACCAAACAGGTACACATGGTAGTTTCACCCACAGCTTCTGGCGATGCCTTTATATCAACAACAGGATCAAGATCTACACGGCGAAATACGATACCCGTATTGGCAGGAGCAGGTCGGAGAGTTAGCTGCACCTTTTCACCTTTGTGTAATCCAACACCAATAGCTGAAACACTGTCTTTAATTGTACGTTGTTTAATCATAAACCAGCCTTAATAAGCCTAAAATCTACTATATTTCCACCGGCTGAAAATCAGCGGCCGCAAATTATAGCAAAATCACTTAAAAATATCAAAACATCGGCTAAATTGCCGCTATTAACATAAAAATAACAACATATTGCTTTTCATTAATCCGCTTGTTTACGCAAAAACGCCGGAATATCTAAGTAGTTTTCCGTTTCACGATGTATTTGTGCATTCTGCTCTGGCATCGTTGCTGTAATCGTACTTGGTTCAACTTGTGGTGAAGCTGAAAACTCTTGTCCAACGGCAATAGGTTCCATTGCTGGTGTTGGATTGACCAAAGTAATATCAGGCTTACGCTCAGCACCAATACCTGTAGCAACAACGGTAACACGAAGGTCTTCAGTCATTTCAGGGTCAATCACTGCACCAACAACGACGGTTGCGTTTTCAGAAGCAAACGCTTTGACTGCATTACCTACTTTCTCAAATTCGTCGATACTAATGTCCATACCCGCAGTAATATTAACTAAGATACCGCGTGCTCCTGCTAAATCAACATCTTCTAGTAATGGACTTGATATTGCTGCTTCAGCTGCTTCTTCAGCTCTGTCTTCACCAGATGAAATACCTGACCCCATCATCGCAGTACCCATCTCTGACATCACCGTCCTAACATCAGCAAAGTCAACGTTGATTAAACCAGGGCGGGTAATAAGTTCAGCTATCCCTTGAACGGCTCCTAATAAGACATTATTGGCCGCTTTAAATGCATCTAATAAACTCGTGCCAGGGCCTAATACTTTTAATAGTTTTTCATTTGGAATGGTGATCAAAGAATCAACATTTTTAGCTAAAAACTCGATGCCCTGCTCGGCATAGTTCATACGTTTTTTGCCTTCAAAAGGGAAAGGCTTAGTCACTACAGCTACGGTTAAGATACCCATTTCCTTGGCAACTTCCGCTACGACAGGTGCAGCGCCAGTACCAGTACCACCGCCCATGCCAGCTGCGATAAAGACCATATCTGCACCTTCTAGTGTTTGTCTGATCGTTTCACGATCTTCTTCGGCACTACGACGACCAATTTCAGGATTTGCACCAGCACCAAGGCCTTTAGTGACATCTGCACCTAACTGTAATGTTATGTTAGCAGATGAATTTCTAAGCGCCTGTGAATCGGTATTAGCTGTAATAAACTCAACACCTTCAATGGTTTGTGCAACCATATGCTCAACAGCATTACCGCCGCCGCCGCCAACACCGATAACTTTAATTACCGCTTCTTCGTTATGATCTTCCATCAATTCAAACATTTTTCTCTCTCCGATTATAAGTTTTGTTCCACCAAAACGATTTACTACTTATTAATGACAGTATTTTCACTACTGCCCAATTAAAATTCACCTTTAAACCAAGCGAGGATACGCGCACCAATATTGCCGACACCTTCGCTTGTTTTATTTTCTTTTACCTGTGATTCATTCGCTTGCATCCCATAATGCAGCAAACCAACCACTGTAGAATACGTAGGGTCATTAACGTACTCTTTTAAACCACAGACGTCTTTTGGTTGAGCAACACGAACTGGCATTTGAAATACCTCTTCAGCAAACTCAACAACACCTTCCATTTTTGAGGTGCCCCCTGTTAATACATAGCCAGCAGCGATTTGATCTTCTAAACCACACTCTCTGATTTCTTCTTGAATTAACTCAAATAATTCATGATATCGAGGCTCGACTACTTCCGCTAATGTATGTCGAGACATCGATCGTGCTGGTCTACCGCCTACACTAGGCACTTCAATATTTTCTTCCATACTGACCATTTGACGAAGCGCACAGGCATATTTCACTTTGATATCTTCAGCATGACTTAATGGCGTTCTAAATATTTTGGCAATATCACTCGTGACTTGGTTTCCTGCAACAGGGATCACTGCTGTATGACGCAAAGCACCGCCGGTAAACACCGTCATATCCATAGTACCAGCACCAATATCAACGACGCAGATACCAAGCTCTTTCTCGTCTTCAGTAACGACTGCATAACTTGAAGCAAGCGCTGAAAAAATAAGTTGGTCAACTTTTAGATCACAACGTTCCACACATTTAACAATGTTCTTTGCCATATCATTAGCACAAGTAATAATGTGTACCTTGGCTTCCATGCGAACACCTGACATACCAATAGGACTTTTAATGCCATCTTGGCAATCAATGCTAAACTCTTGTGGTAACACGTGTAACATTCTGCGTTCAGCCGAAATAGGCACTGAACGAGCCGTATGAATGACATTGTCAACGTCTTCTTGAATCACTTCTTTGTCATTGATAGGCACCATGCCATTCTCATTTTGACAACTGATGTGTTTGCCTGAAATCCCTAAATACACCGAAGTAATATGACAATCAGCCATTAACTCCGCTTCATTAATCGCACGTTGAATAGATTGAATAACTAAATTCAAATCATTAACACCACCCTTATCCATCCCACGAGCAGGCTGACTTCCAACGCCGACAATACTCAATTGGTTGTCAGCGGTGACTTCACCTACTGCGACAGATATTTTTGATGTGCCAATATCTAGCCCTACGATCAGATTTCGCTCGTTAACTTTTGCCATTAATCTTTAAGCTCTTTTATTATCATTTTCGTCATCTACCTGAGGTTTCCAACCAACGGCTAACCCCGTATCATATCGCAAATCTACATAATCAACTCGTTGATTATCATCATGATGTGTTTTGATTTGCGGATAAACTTCTATAAAGCGTTGAATACGTTTAATGCCTTCTTCACGCCCCAAATTTAATGACACACCATCATTAAGTGTTAATTGCCAAGAAAACCGCTCTGACAAGACCAACTCATCAATACTTAGCTCACTATAACTGAGCAAACTATTAAGCTTTCCATAGTGCTCTAACACTATTTGTTCACTGCCCTCTGGCCCAAAAAAAGCCGGCAAAATGTGTTTAACTCGCGCCGAATCAGCTTGGAATGCTCGACCAAATTGATTAATAAAAAAGTCGCCATTCCATTGAGCAATTGGTGTTTGGTCAACAACATAAATTTTCAATTCATTTGGCCATTTTTTTCTAACCGATACAGAGTAAACCCATGGCAAGGCATTCACTTGCCGTTGAACTTGGTTAACATCAACTTTAAAAAAGTTCCCTAAGTTTATATTTTCTATCGCTTTCTCTACATCCTTGGTTAGCGTATAAGGCATTTCTCCACTGATAACCACTGACGTTACTGGTGCAGTCTCATCCGCTTGCAATCGTTCGCTGACGTGCCAAGAAAACGCTAGTAAACCAACAATAACCGCAACAAAGAAGACTACACCACACCAAAACCCCCAATGAAGTTCTGCTAATGGTGATCTATGCTTCGCTGTCGTGGTCTTAGTCATCATCAATGTCCTTTTTGACTCAACTCAACGATGCGAGTGACTAAATCAACAAAATTTAAGCCAAAGACTTTTGCCGCTTTAGGCACCAAAGACGTTTCTGTCATACCTGGTACCGTATTTACTTCCAATAACTGCCATTGACCTTGAGAGTTTTGCATCATATCAACACGCCCCCAACCTTTAGCACCTGTTGCTTTGAATGCTTTTAGCGCGATTGCTTGCATTGTTTTTTCATCATCAGCACTCAACCCGCTAGGGCAATGGTATAAGGTATCGTTAGATTGATATTTCGCTTGATAATCATAAAATGCATTCGGCGTTTCCATTCTAATCGCTGGCAAGGCTTGATCACCCAAAATACTGACGGTAAATTCCGGCCCCTCTATCCACGCCTCTACCAAAACCTGCTCATCGAATGTAAAAGCAGTTTTAAGCGCTTGGTTGAGAGTTAGCGCATTATCAGCCATCGCCATACCGATACTCGAGCCCTCATTAGCAGGCTTAACCATCACTTTTCCTGTTAACGAAGACAACAATACTTCTGCATCACGCTCTTGATATTGATCACGTTCAACAATGGCGAAGTTTGCCGTTGGTAGGTCAAGCGCTTGCCAAATTTGTTTGGTTTTTATCTTATCCATGGCTAATGCGGAGCCAAGCACACCCGATCCAGTGTAGGGAATTCCCATGTACTCCAGTGCACCTTGGACACAGCCATCTTCACCGCCACGACCATGCAATGCGATAAACACGAGGTCAACGTTCTTTTTCGCCAAATCACTTAGGCAAAACCCTTTCGTATCGATAAGCTCTACGTTAAATCCTGCGGCTTCTAAACCTTTAGCGACAGCACTTCCTGAGCGCAAAGATACTTCGCGTTCAGCAGACTCGCCGCCATAGAGCACTGCGATAGTTTGTGGATTTGCTGTAGTTAATTGCCTCGTCATTATGCTTTTCCTTTACCAGCAATATTTAGCATTGGCTCGTGCACTAACCCTCTGGCTAACGCACCGATATTTCCAGCACCCTGGGTGATCACCATATCACCATCCCGTAATTGTGCATGCAGTAACTCAGCGAGTTTGCTTTGGTCACTAACATATATCGGGTCAACTAAACCTCTTTGACGAATACTACCGGCTAAACTTTTACTATCAGCGGCATTAATCGGTGCCTCACCGGCTGCATAAACGTCAAGTAATAACAAACAATCAACTTCAGACAGTACCTCAACAAAATCTTCATATAAATCACGAGTACGTGAATATCGATGAGGTTGAAACACCATAACCAATCGTTTGTCAGGCCAACCATTGCGCATTGCTTTAATCGTTGCTTGTACTTCCCTTGGATGATGCCCATAGTCGTCGACTAATATCATGTTGCCCTGTTCAGTCGACAGACTTGCAAGCTGCTCAAAACGACGACCAATACCAGCAAACTTAGCTAATGCACTGACAATATTATCGTCACTGATATTCTCATCACTTGCTACCGCAATACTTGCTAGCGCATTTAATACGTTATGTTGCCCGGGTAGATTAACACTCAATTTAAGACTAGGTTGGCCTTCTCTATTAACCGTAAAATAACTTACGCCACCATCTTGGTAATAATCTGTTGCCCTAACATCAGCTTCCTCAGAGAACCCATATGTAATCACTTGTCGTGCAATTCGTGGTAAAATTTCTCGCACCACGGGGTTGTCAATACATACTACCGCTAAGCCATAAAATGGTAGGTTATGTAAAAACTCAATATAAGTATCTTTGAGTTTCTCAAAATCACCCTGATAGGTTTCCATATGATCTTCATCAATATTAGTTACCACAGCCACCATCGGGTGAAGATGTAAAAACGAGGCATCACTCTCATCAGCTTCAGCAATTAAATAACGACTGGTTCCTAAACGCGCATTCGTACCCGCGCTATTTAATAAACCACCAATAACAAAAGTTGGATCTAACTCCCCTTCGGCGAAAATGCTAGCGATTAAGCTGGTTGTCGTGGTTTTTCCATGAGTACCCGCAATAGCGACCCCATGTCGAAAACGCATCAATTCGGCTAACATTTCTGCTCGACGAACCACAGGAATTCTCAGTTTTTTCGCATGAACAATTTCAGGGTTTTCCAAATTAATGGCTGTTGAAACCACGATAACGCTAGCATCAAGGATATTATCTTCATGGTGACCAATGGCGATTTTTGCGCCAAGCGCACGAAGTCGTTGTACTACGGCATTCTCACCTATGTCGGAACCGGTTATTTGATAGCCTTCATTTAGTAACACTTCTGCAATGCCCCCCATGCCGGCACCACCAATCCCGACGAAATGAATAGATGACACGCGTCTCATCTCGGGTATTTTAATTGGTTGTGTATTGGGGTTTAACTGCTTCATTTAACTACTCTTCTTACATAAATTTTTACATACTTGCGCAACAGTTGCCGTTGCATCAACATGCGCTGCATTGTGTGCTGCCCGAGACATTGACTGCAAAACACTATCAGAAATAAACAAACTGTTTAGGGTTTGTGCCAATGTAGTGCCGGTAAAGTCTTTCTGTGCGATTAACTTTGCGGCTCCTTTGGCAACAAGGTACTCTGCATTTTTAGTTTGATGATCATCGACAGCGTGAGGTAAAGGAATAAACACTGCTGGTTTTCCCGCCATTGCCAACTCAGATACCGTTAAAGCGCCAGCACGACAGATGACAACATCCGCCCAAAGGTAAGCTTGTGCCATGTCGTCAATAAACTCAGACACCTTAATTTGTTCTTTATCTAACCCATAGCTTTGATAACTTGCTAACACGGCTTCTTTATTGCCTTTCCCCGTTTGATGCCAAACATTGAGATTCTGAACTTTAATCTGATTAACCGTTTGCGGCACAACCGTATTAAGCACCTGAGCCCCTAAGCTTCCGCCAACCACTAACACTCGCTTAGTAGTGCTTGGCTGGCTTGGAATAACATTTTCAATTTCTGTGATTTTCTTTCTTAACGGATTGCCAACCACCTGGTAATTAATATTCCCTTTAAAGGCGCCAGGAAAAGCACTGAGTACCTGACTTGCTAAGCGCGCTAAAAATCGGTTGCTCATCCCAGCAACTGCATTTTGTTCGTGTAAAACGAGTGGTTTACTCATTAACCACGCTGCAAATCCACCGGGTGCACTGGCATATCCGCCCATACCTAAAACAACATCAGGCTTAACTTTATAAACGACTCTCATCGATTGAATAACCGACTGCATTAGCTTAAAAGGAAACTTTATCAACTCACGCCAACTTTTATTGCGTAATCCGACAATATTAATAAAAGAAATTTCAAAACCATGCTCAGGTACAATGGTGGCTTCCATTCGTTTAGATGTGCCTAACCAATGAATATTCCAGCCTTGTTGCTGTAAATACTCAGCCACAGCAATGCCTGGGAAAATATGGCCACCAGTGCCGCCGGCCATCACTAATAAAGTTGGCGATTTATTTGTCACTTTTACCGCCTCCTTTTTTCCCATGCCCCGATGTTGCCTGAATACTTTGCAAGCGAATTTCATGATCAATACGAATTAACACCACAACGGCTAATGTCATGACAATCATTGAACTACCGCCATAGCTAATTAATGGCATGGTGAGTCCTTTGGTTGGCACAATACCCGCACTAGCCCCAATATTAACGGCCGCCTGGAAACACATCCAAATAGCGATAGAGTAGGCAAAGAATCCTTCAAAATATTTCTCTTTCACGATTGCTTTTCTACCTAAAATCATCGCTTTCATCACCAAAGCCATGCTAAGCAATAAAATCAAGCTGATACCGACAAACCCAAGCTCTTCTGCAACCACAGCCATAACAAAATCGGTATGAGCTTCTGGAAGGTATTCTAGCTTTTGAATACTGTTACCAAGTCCTTGACCGGTTAATTCTCCACGGCCATAGGCCATTAATGATTGCGTTAATTGATAGCCACTACCAAACGGGTCTTTCCAAGGATCGAGAAAACCCGTAACACGCGCCCAACGATACGGAGAAAAATAAGCCAAAGCGGTTAATGCGCTGATACCAACTCCGGCGACGCTAATAAATTGCCATAATTTTGCGCCAGCTAAAAACAGCAAGCCAAACGTTGTCACAAACATCACCACGACGGTACCTAAATCGGGTTGCAACAATAACAAGCTAGCTAATACACCAAAGACGACTAATGGTTTAATGAAGCCTTTGACGTTTTCTAGCACTTCTTCTCGGCGACGAACCATATAAGCAGAAAGGTAGCAAAATAAAAATAGCTTAGCTGGCTCTGCCGCTTGAATAGTGATCGGCCCTAAAACAATCCAACGAGTTGAACCGTTAACATTTCGACCGACAAGCAAAACAACAACAAGCAATAGCATCGCCAGAAACAACAACTTAAAACTATGTTTATGCCAAAAGCTCATTGGTATTTGCAGGGCTAAAGCAGCAATTCCTAAACTTAAACCAATATAAATGGTATGGCGTATAACAAAATGAAAAGGATTATCAAATAATCGCTCTGCAACTGGCATTGATGAACTTGCCACCATAACTAAACCAATCATATACATGCTAATGGCAATGATAAGATAGCCACGATCAAAGGTCGTCACTGTCGCCTGAACGTTTTCTTCACGGGAAAAAAGACTTGGCCAACTCAAATTTGCTAAGGCAATATTCATGCACTTGCCTCCTGCATCTCAGTGACAGCGTCGCTAAATACCTTGCCACGTTCAATATAGTTGCTAAACATATCTAGACTTGCACATGCTGGAGATAACAACACCACATCACCTGGTACAGCGAGAGTTTTCGCTAAAGATACCGCTTCACGCATATCGTTTACGTAATGAAAGTCTTTCGCTAACTCACCAATCTTTTTACCATCTTTACCTAGTGTTATCAGGTGACTAACATGATTATTTATGCTGACTGCTAATGGTGAAAAATCTGCTCCCTTGCCTTCACCGCCCGCGATAACAATAATTTGATTATTTGAGCATGTTGCTGCTATGCCATCAATTGCTGCTATGGTGGCACCAACATTAGTCGCTTTTGAATCATTTACCCAATGAATGCCATCTTGGCTGTCGACGCGTTGACAACGGTGAGCTAAACCTTTAAAGCCAGCTAACTGATTAACCACATCTTCAATATTCCAGTTCAAACTATCTGACAACGCTAAAACGGCTAGGTAGTTCATTGCGTTGTGCATTCCCGCTAGTGGTAATGTGTTAAGTGAAATCAGTGCCTTGCTGGCTTTGCAAAGATAAATCTGGCCATTGATGTGCTTGATACCAAACTGTCCTTCACTCGGTACATCTGTGCCAAAACTAATCACATACTTTGCGTCACTGGGCTCTTGCACACGGGTCATAGGATCTTGACGATTAACGATAGCCGTTTGACAATGACGATATATTTTTCGCTTGATGCGAGCGTAATTATCTATCGTTTGATGTCTATCTAAGTGGTCATCGCTAACATTTAAGACGCTAGCAGATTGCAAGTATAAATGTTCAGTTGTTTCTAACTGAAAACTCGATAATTCTAAAATATGAACATCAACCTGATGTTGCCACTGCGTTAGCACTGGCTCTCCAATGTTACCGCAAAGAGAGACTTTTTTACCCAATGCTCGACCAACATGAGCAAGTAAAGAAACAACGGTAGACTTGCCATTTGAACCGGTTACCGCGACTACAGGAGAGTCGTTCAATCGAGCAAATAATTCAACATCACCTAATACTTCACAGCTTGGTTGAAGAAATTTACTAATACCTTCTTTTGCTAAATCAATGCCAGGGCTAGCTAAAATAATGTCTGCCGTTTGAATAATGTCAAAATGCCACCCCCCTAACAATAGAGTAGAGGTAGGGAATCGTTGTTCAAAGTCCGCTTGATTTGCAATATCAAAACGACTATCAATCACAGTCGCGGGTAATTGCTGAGCATGCAAAAGTTCAAGACAAGACATGCCGGTTAGGCCTGCACCCAACACAACGATATGCTTACCTTTTAATGAATTAATTACTTGCTCTAATTTATTCATAACTTATTAACGCAACTTCAACGTTGCTAAACCAATTAATACTAAAACCAAAGATATGATCCAAAAACGGACGATCACACGTGGCTCTGGCCAGCCTTTTAATTCATAATGATGGTGAATTGGTGCCATACGAAAGACCCGCTGACCTCTAAGCTTATATGAGCCCACTTGCAAAATAACGGAAAGCGTTTCCATCACAAACACTCCCCCCATAATAAACAGCACTAACTCTTGTCTGACTAAAACAGCAATAACACCAAGCGCTGCTCCTAATGCTAAAGAGCCAACATCTCCCATAAAAACTTGTGCCGGATAAGTGTTAAACCAAAGGAATCCTAGACCAGCGCCGACAATTGCCGTACAAACGACAACTAGCTCACTCGTTTGAGCAATATAAGGAATATTTAAGTAGGCAGAAAAATTCACATTGCCAGTCACATATGCAAAGACAGCAAATGCGCTAGCAACCATAATGGTTGGAACAATAGCCAAACCATCTAAACCGTCAGTTAAATTAACCGCGTTACTGGTACCTACGATGACAAAATAAGCGAGAAAGATATAAAACACACCAAGCTGAGGCATAATGTCTTTAATAAAAGGCACGATCAGCGCGGTTTCCTGAGGAGACTGCGCGCTAGCGTATAAGAAAAACGCTACGGTGAAGCCGATGACCGTTTGCCAAAAATATTTCCAACGGGCAATCAAGCCATTTGAGTCTTTACGAATAACTTTTCGATAGTCATCGACAAAACCGATAATACCAAAGCTTGCAACAACAAATAACACGGCCCAAACATACAAATTGGTTAGATCCGCCCATAACAGCACACTAATAATTATTGCTGCAAGTATCAGCACCCCCCCCATAGTTGGCGTACCAGACTTAGATAGGTGACTTTCAGGTCCGTCATCTCTAACTGTTTGACCAATTTGCATTTTTTGGAGTGCACGAATTAACTTGGGACCGAAGTATAACGAGAGACCTAAAGCGGTTAACGTCGATACAATCGCTCTAAATGTTAAGTACGAAAATACATTAAATACGCTGAAATATTGGGTTAAATATTCACCTAGCCACAATAACATTAGCATTGCCCCTTTTCTTTGAGGCTTTCACGCCACTGGATTATATCATTGACAACCTTTTCCATATGAGCACTTCGAGAGCCCTTAACCAGAATAGAAACGTGTTGTTGCTCATCGACTAACAATGCCTTTAAAGTGTTAAGTAACGACTCGCGCTCAATAAAGTGCTGGCCACCATCACCTGTTTTTCCATTAAAGCCATCTGTCGTGCTTTGGCTAAGAACACCAAGTGTTAGTAGTTGATCAATTTTGCATTGAGCGGCATGCTCTCCGACTTCATGATGATATTTTCTCGCATCCGCACCAAGCTCTCCCATGTCGCCGATAATGAGGATTCTTCTGCCTGGAAAGCTCGCTAGCAACTCACTTGCCGCTTTAATTGATTCAACGTTGGCATTATAAGTATCATCAATCAGTTTAAAATTTGCTGATAACTGATGCACGTTGAGGCGCCCTTTTACCGAGAGCATATCAGCTAGCCCTAGGCGGATATCATCAAGTGAAGCCCCCATTTCTAATGCAATTGCCGCTGCAGCTACTGCATTACAAACGTTATGTGTACCTGGCACGTTAAGTTCAATATATGCCTGCCCAACTTGGCTATTTAAGGTGAATGTTGCACAGCCATCTTCATTAAGCATTACATCAGAGCTATAAACGTCAGCCTGATTATGACAAGAAAATTTACGAACCGTTTTATCGGTTAAACGCCATTGCCATTTACTCGCTAATTGACAGTCTTGGTTATAAATAGCAACCCCTTTATCAGACAAACCATCAAATATTTCACCTTTAGCTCTGGCAACACCACATAAATCACCGAACCCTTCTAAGTGAGCCGCTGCAATATTATTAATAATGGCGACATCTGGCTTCACTAAATTAGTGGTATAGGCTATTTCCCCCATGTGATTTGCCCCCATCTCAATGACGGCATAATCATGCTGTTGCTCTAAACGCAATAAAGTTAATGGAACGCCGATATCATTATTAAAGTTCCCTTTAGTGGCTAAAACATTACCTAGACGAGCCAGAATCGCTGCAACCATTTCTTTAACCGTTGTTTTACCGCTACTTCCGGTAATACCAACCACTTTAGGCGCGACTTTTTCACGGACATAGGCACCCAAACGACCTAATGCCTGATGAGTGTTTTCAACGACAATTTGAGGTAAGTCAGTATCACATTGATGTTCAACAATAACCGCCGAACATCCCATTTGTGCAACTTGTTCAATAAAGCGGTGACCATCAAAGTTAGGGCCTTTAAGCGCCAAAAACACATCATTAGCGACAAGCATTCGGCTATCGGTTGTTACCTGTTCAATGCGTTTATCTTCACCAAGAAGTGTTCCGTTAAGAGCGTTTGCGATTTCAGACAAGGTTAAGGTGATCATAAACTAACCTCTTGAGCTAATGCCTGTTTGACTATTACTCTCTCATCGAAATGATGTTTTTGACCTGCGACTTCAATGTAGTCTTCATGGCCTTTGCCCGCTAAAACAATAATATCTGCTTTGTTAGCGCCCGCGATAACCTCTTTAATGGCTTTGGCGCGGTCAACTTCTATCATAATATCAGTTGCGTCCTCAAACCCTTCGACAATATCTTGAATAATATCGATTGGCTCTTCATTTCTTGGGTTATCGGAGGTCACCATAACTTTATCAGCAAAGCGCTCGGCAACTGCAGCCATCATCGCTCTTTTACCTTTATCGCGGTCACCACCACACCCAAATACCAGCCACAAATTGCCATGACAATGCGCTCTACAGGCGTGTAATACTTTTTCTAAAGCATCTGGGGTGTGAGCATAATCGACAACAACCGTCGGAGAGTTTTCGCCTTTAAACGTTTCCATACGGCCATCAACCGCCGTTAGTTTCGGCACCTGTAATGCTATTTCTTTAAGAGAAAAGCCTTGGCTTAATAGCACCGCAACTGCCGCCATTAAGTTATCAATGTTAAAGTCACCTAGTAGTGGACTTTCAATCGCTACACTATCTAACTCGGTAGTTAGGATAAAGCTTGCTCCACTCGCGCTATGTTTTATATCACTGGCTTGAACAAAACGCTTAAAGTTATTGAGCTGCTCACCTTTGCAATAAACAATTAAATCGTCTTGACGTGGCCAGTACTTGAGCCATTGTTTAGCGATTTCATCGGTGCCGTTAATAACCGCTATTTGACCACTTTGCTGGGTAAACAAGGTAAACTTCGCTTTAGCATAAGCATCCATGGTTTGATGATAATCAAGATGGTCACGAGATAAATTTGAAAAAACAGCAACATCAAATAACTCTGGAGCAACCCGTTTTTGATCTAACGCATGCGATGAAACTTCCATCGCAACGTGCTTTATTTCTTGCTCAGCAAAACTCGCCAATAAGTTCATTAACTCGGTTGCGCCTGGGGTCGTATTGTTTAATGCTAAAAGCTGGCCAGGTAAACCCGCGCCATTTGTGCCAATAATTGCGCATGGTTTTCCAATCAAAGCGAACAATTGCGCAATGAGCTGACTAATACTTGTTTTGCCATTAGTCCCAGTAACACCGCAAACACATAGTTGTTGTTGTGGAAAATCATAAAAGCTGCTTGCTAAGTCAAAGAGTCGAAGATTAAGTTGAAAAACATTAACTTGATAAACCGCTTCACCATTAGCCCCCGTTAACTGAGTAACTTGACCATGATGATCTTCGTTTTGACATTCTTTAATCACCAATGCGACATTTTTCTGTAAAGCTTGCTCGATATAATCTCTGCCATCAGCTTGTTGGCCAATGACAGCACAAAATACATCGTCTGACTTAAGTAGTCTGCTGTCGTTAGTCAGTAAAGCACGCTTTGCTACTTGAATATCACAAGGTACAGATACATTAACGGCACTTAAAATATCATTGAGGCTGCGAAGGTTAGGCATCATTAACCTCCGGAGTTTTTTCTAAAACAACCGTTTGACTATGGCCGTCAGGGGCGATATTTAAAAATCGAAGGCTGCCCTTCATCACTCGAGAAAACACCGGAGCTGCGACCTCTCCACCATGATATAAATCACCGCCTGGTTCATTAATAACGACAACTACCGCAATCTCAGGATGAGAAACCGGTGCAACACCCGAAAATATGCCGATATAATCATTACCATAGCCACCCGCTAATGCTTTAAACGCAGTACCTGTTTTTCCAGCAACGCGATAGCCATCAACGCCGGCATTTTTTTGATACTCTTCAACCACTTGTTCAAGCATTTGCACAACCTCAAGGCTATGTTGCTTAGAAAAAACACGTTCCGACTCACCAAATTGCGTTTGCTTTTGATCAGGATTAGCTTTGAGGATGGTTAATTTTTTCTTGACGCCACCATTGGCTAACGTTGCATAGAAGCGAGCAAGTTGTAATGGTGTCGCCGCCACTCCCATACCGTAAGATAACGTCGCTAATTCAAACTGTGACCAACGGCTACGTTGATGCATAATACCGCTGCTTTCGCCCGCTAATTCAATACCTGTTTGCTCACCAAAGCCTGCTTCAAAAAATTTATCCAGAAAGTACTCTTTAGGCATTGATAACGCTAATTTCGATGTCCCCATGTTAGAGCTGTGTATCAAAATATCAGTAAGTGATTGCTCTTTACGGTTGATTGGGTCGCTAACGCGTCGCCCACCTAGACGCATCCAACCAGGGTTAGTATCAACAATTCCATCCGCTTCAATCTGACCGAATTCTAATGCCGATATTATGGTTAACGGCTTCATCGCAGAACCAGGCTCGTAAAAGTCGGTGATCGCGCGGTTTCTAAAGCGGTGTGGTGCTACATCAACGCGATTGTTGGGGTTATAGCTTGGGCTATTAACTAAAGCGAGAATTTCGCCAGTATGGACATTGGTTACAACAACAGAGCCAGAAGTTGCTTTAAATGCCTTAACCGCCCCTTTTAATTCTTTATAGGCAAGCGCTTGGATACGCTGATCAATGCTGAGGACTAGGTCTTGAGGAGGTGTCGACTCAACATCTTCCAATATCTCAATAGGATTCCCTTTAGCGTCTTTACGATAGCGCTTTTTGCCACTTTCACCAGTGAGTAGGTTATCGAAAACTCGTTCAATACCTTCAATGCCTTTATCATCTAAATCGGTAAAACCAACAACATGAGCACTGATCTCTCCGGTCGGATAAAAACGTTTCGATTCCTTACGAAGATAGATGCCTGGGATTTTTAGTTCTTTAATGTATCTTGCCATCGCAGGGGAAACCTGACGCTCAACATAGATAAATCGACGCGTTGGATGCTCAGTAATACGATTTTTCAGATCAATGACATCTTTATCGAGTACTTCAGCCAACGCTTGCCAATGGTCTACCATTGCTAAGCCATTATTGGCGATAACTGTTTTCGGATCAGCCCACACCGTTTCAACTGGCACACTTACCGCTAATTCATTGCCATTTCTGTCGACAATTGAACCACGATGCACTTCGTTCTCTGCGGTACGCAATGAACGCAAGTCGCCTTGACGTTGCAGCATATCAGGTTCTATGACTTGAATATAAGCAGAGCGTGCCGCTAAGCTCACATAAATCAAAACAACAACAGAAACCACGACGTAAAAACGCCATGCGACTGTTTTTGGTTTTTGATTTACGGCTCTATTACTCACATTACACTCATTTAATTTTTATTATCACTTCCGAATCAACACTCGGACGTTTCATATTCAACTTTTTACGGGCTTTACTTTCTATAACGCTATGCTCTGCCAAACTGTTTTGCTCTATTAGCAAATTACGCCATTCAACATCTAACTCATCTCGCTCGCTCAACAACCGCTCCAGTGTTACCGTAGTTTGGCGATTTAAATGGGTAAAATAAATTACCGCAAATGCACTCCCCACAACGGCTACTAGCAACAAGTAAGTCAACAAATGGCGTTGAATGTCCTGCCAGATATCGAAAACCAGCACGACCTTTTTCGTCGCCATTACTTAGTCAGCCAACCTTTGTGCGACTCGCATCACCGAGCTTCTTGAGCGCACGTTTTCTTCAACTTCCGATTGCGATGGTTTAGTTTTGCGTCCAACCAACGAAAGTTTTTTACCTTTATTTAATTCAGCTTCACTTACTGGCATACCGCGAGGCACTTGTTTACCTTGTGAATGCTTCTTCATGAACTGTTTTACCAGACGATCTTCTAATGAATGAAAACTGATCACCACCAAGCGCCCATCAACTTTTAGTACGTCGAGAGAGGCTGCTAATGCATTTTCGATTTGTTCCAATTCACTGTTGATATACATACGAATAGCTTGAAAAGAACGCGTAGCAGGATGCTTTTTTATTTCTCGCTGCGGTGCCGTTTTTTTAATAAGCGCTGCTAATTCACTGGTTCTTGTTAATGGTTGTTGCTCTCTGGTATCAACAATCGCATTTGCGATACGCCACGCATGCTTTTCTTCACCGAAAGTTTTTAGTACCCAGCTAATATCCTCAACATCGGCTTTTGCTAACCATTGGGCCGCAGTTTGACCTTTACTGGTATCCATGCGCATATCTAATGGGCCATCTTTCATGAAGCTAAAGCCTCGTTCAGCCTCATCGAGTTGCGGCGAAGAAACGCCAAGATCCATCAAAATACCGTCGACTTGCCTCGTTAACCCCAGTTTTTCAGCGATTTCAGCTAGGTTGGCAAAACCATCATGCACAATTGAAAATCGAGCATCACTGGCATACTTTTCTGCTGCTTTAATCGCCGTAGGATCTCTATCGATAGCAATGAGCCTGCCTGAGTCAGACAGTTGAGAAAGGATAAGCCCCGAGTGGCCGCCGCGACCAAACGTACAGTCGATATAAATACCGTCTGGCTTAATCGCGAGTCCAGTGATAGCTTCGTCAAGCAGCACTGAAATGTGTGACTTATCTTTTTGCATTTAAATAAACGCCGTTTTTTATATTGTAATTTTTATTTACAGAGACAAGTCTAAAAGACGCTCTGTAAGTTCTATTTCACCGGACTGAATCTTGGCGATGCCTTGTTGCATTTGTCCTTGCCAAGCTTCTTCACTCCATATTTCAAACTTTTTAAGTTGACCAACTAGCATAATGTTCTTTTCTAGCCCGGCATGCTGTCTCAAAGGTCCGTTAATCAATAAGCGACCACTCTTATCAATTTCACAGTCGGAGGCATTACCAAGTAACACTTGCTGTAAAATGCGCTCTTGCGGATTCATACTTGATAAACCACAAAGCTTTAATTCAATTTCTTCCCATTCAGGGAGTGGGTATAACAATAAACAAGGGTGTTGAATATCGACGGTACACACCATTTTTCCTTGGCAATCAGAAAATAGCTCCTCGCGATACTTCGTCGGTATCGTGATTCTATTTTTACTGTCTAGCGTGATTGCGCTGGTGCCTCTAAACATAACCTTATTTTTATATTGGAATCTTATCTGATCCACTATTTCCCACTTTTCTCCACATTTATACAGTTTAGTGAGAATTGTGAAGCTATGTCAAGCAATGATTTACTATTTTGATCGCCTTGATCACTAATAAAATAGCGGGTTGAAAGGAAGTTGATGAATTTGTGGGGTTTTGTGGATCTGAGGCCCAATTTTAACAAGAAAACTTCATTAATGGCAGCAATAAAGCGGTCAATATTGTGCCAAAGAGACAAATAGTTAACATTCCAATAGCTTATCAGGGCAGTGATACCAACTGAATTAAATATTTGATCATTCAGCGAGAATTAAAACAATCCCTTATGGTTTTAACCCCACCGCTCCGATAACAATTAACCAAAACGAAAAAAACAATTTTAATCGTCTCGCTGAAAGTCGAGTAACCACAGTTTTAGCGATGACACCACCAAGCAGTGCAGAAAGTGACATCGGTGCTAATACAACCAGCAATAGCCAAGAGCACAAAAATGTGGTGAATAAACTTATTGTTACCTTACTCAGACGATTTAAAAGCATTAGAAAAAACGAAACTAAGATGTTTGAGATTTAATATGCGCTCGAATTAAGTCTTCCGCCCAGTCATTAAGATGTTGCTTAGACAAATAGTTAGCGCCCGCGGGGTGTAATATCAAATAACCTTTTTCGGTTGGTTTTATCTCACTAATCTCCTGCCAAGCAATACGTTGTTGATGATAAAAAGATTTGGTGGTGATGTGTTGTTCATCAATGGTTAAATCTACCGTGGTTTTAGATTCCTTACTGAGCATTTGTCGAGTGACCCACCACGCCTTTCGGTAGATTTGAGCAACTATTTCGAGAATACCTAACGCAAAAATAAACCACGCGGCATAGTCATTGACCTCAGTAAACAACACTAAAACCATACCTAATACAATAAAAAATATGGCTTTAGCGTATAACTGTGAAAATGATTTAGGCTGCTCTGATTGCTCGAAGCACTCTTGATAATAGGCTTTATCAAGAACCAATTGATGTTGATATACGTTGCTCAAATCTTAGCTTCCAATGTGTGGTTCAATTAAGTGCATGACCATATCACAATGATCACTGCGATCATTTAATGCTGGGATATAATGGTACGTTTCGCCGCCTGCTGATAGAAAAACATCTTTATTTTCATGTTTAAGCTCTTCTAAGGTCTCTAAGCAATCAGCACTGAAAGCAGGACTAATAATCGCGACATGTTTGTGACCTTCCTTAGCTAATTGCGCTAACGTTTCATCAGTATAAGGTTTAAGCCATTCAGCCTTGCCAAACCGCGATTGAAAGCTCATCACAAAATCTTGCTCTTGCCATCCTAAACGCTCTCTCACCAAGCGAGTGGTTTTATGACAAAAACAGTAATAAGGATCTCCGCTGTCAAGAAAGTGCTTAGGCATACCATGATAAGAAAGCACCAATTTATCTGGCTTACCATGTGCGGCGACATGCTCTTCAATTGTCTTTACTAAAGCTTCGATATATAAAGGCTGATCATGATAACTGCCAATAAAATGGAGTGATGGGATCCAACGCCATTTCTTCATATGATTTACAACAGCATCAAATGTCGAACCAGTGGTTGGGCCGGCATATTGCGGATACATTGGTAAAACAATAATGCGCTGTACCCCTTGTTTTTGAAAGTTTTCTAACGCATTGTCAATACTTGGCTGACCGTAACGCATCGCTAAGTCGACGATAACCTTATCTTGATGCTTTTCTTGTAATCGTGAGGCGACTTGCTCGGTCAACGCTTGGCTAATCACCATTAATGGCGAGCCTTGCTCAGTCCAAATACTTTGATATAACTTGGCTGACTTTTGCGGTCGTACTCTTAAAATAATGCCATGCAGTATCACCATCCAAATGAGGCGTGGTATTTCAACCACACGAGGGTCGGATAAAAACTCTCGCAAGTAACGTCTTAATGCAGGTGCCGTTGGTTGCTCTGGCGTACCTAAGTTTGTTAACAAGACCCCAACCTTGGCTTTAGTTTGGTGAATTTCTTTGCTGCGCCCCAAAAATCTCGACATCATGATGACCTTATCGTTACAAATACCAACAATACTTATTCGATGACACTATCGATCACTAAGTTAAGTGTTTCTTTGCTATTAACCACCACATTATCAAGCTGCGCTTTATAATCACCCGGGTTAATACCTGCGCTACCCGTTGATGATGCAATAGCAAAAACATGAACCTGTTCAGCTTGGCTTAGTTTTGCTTGGGGCGTCATAGCATTGTCATCACTTAAGGTGATAGTTACAGGTAAGTCACTGGTTCTGAGTTTTAATGCTGCTAATGGCATTCTTGAACCGCTAGTCGGTATTGCGTAAACAAAAACGACCCGATCTTCTTGCTCCATAAGTTCATTGTTTAATGCTTCAGATAAGCTCACATTAATTGACAATGAAGCATTTTCCGCGGATGAAGGTTGAGCATTTTGCGGAAGACGACGTTGAGCTTCAGTAATTGCATTTTGCAAGGCGACAACATTAACGTTTTCGCGGTTGTCGTTTACAACCAGCTGCCAATAGCTAATTGCTTGCTCAAACTCTTCGCGTAGAAAGTGATCCATCCCCAGCAAAATGTTGGTAGAAGGTTCTTTCGCATCTAGCGCCAACGCTTTATCAATATATTGTTGTACATCGGCTGTAATTTGTTGATTATTTTGATAGTAACTCGCCTGTGCTTTAACACCATAGACATCAGCTTTTTCGCCTTCTATCGCTAATACGGTATCAAACGCTTCTTGAGCTTTACTAAATTCACCAACAGAAACCAAAGCTTGCCCATAGCTATACCACAAATCGGAATTGTCTGGCGTTAATGTTAACTGTTGTTTAAATTGCGCTAATTGCGCCGCTTGCTGCTGCTGGACACTTAGCTGCTCATTAGTACTTTGCTTTGGTTGACTAACTATTTGTTGGTAGGCACCTTGCTGATGGTAATAGTAGCCACTAAAACCAATGACAAAAAGCGTTAAAAACGCTGGCCACATTATGCTTAACGGTTTTGAAGAAGCACTACCTTCTTGCTCCGCTTTATTTTCTTCAATGTCTTGCAATAAGCTTTGGTTAAGTTCAGTCAATAAATATTGATAGCTTTCTTCATCGATATTTTTTTGCTCAAAGTCTTTTTCTATCTCAGCTTTATGCTCATGATATAAATCAATATTCATTTGGTCACGAAAGCGATTATCGACATCACTCACATGACTTTTTTGCTTAAAGAAGTGTAACCAAATAACCAGGATAATAAGCGCGATAAAAGCGATAAGAACGATCAGTAATTCAGACATAAGTTATTTATCTTTTAAAATATCTTCAAGTTTTTGCTGCTGTTGAGGCGAAAGCGTTTTGTTTTTCTTTTTAGCACTAGTTCTTAAGACAAACACAACCACCATTGCACCCAACAATAATAAAATTGCTGGGCCAAACCACAGGATATAAGTCAAATTTGACACTTTGGGACGATACAAAACAAACTCACCGTAGCGCTTAACCATAAAATTAACAATTTCACCATCGCTTTTGTTTTGCATTAACATTTCATAGACCTCTCGGCGAAGATCCGCAGCAATGGGGGAGTTTGAATCTGCCAAATTTTGATTTTGGCACTTAGGGCAGCGCAACTCTTTAATTAACGTGTTGTATCGCTTTTGAGTCACCTTGTCTTCAAATTGATAAACATCAGTTGCAAACGCAGATAACGAGCTGACCGATAAAACCAAAGCACATAGTAATAGAAAGTGTTTCATTAACTTTTTTCTCCCATTCTTTCTGCTTCTAAAATTGATATCATCGGTTCAAATTTTTCCTTCCAAACCATGCCATCAATCGGCCCAGCATGTCTCATGCGAATGATACCTTGATGATCGATCACAAACGTTTCAGGTGCGCCATACACTCCCAAGTCAATACCAAGCCGACCTAAACGGTCAAATATCGAAAAGACAAAAGGGTCTTTATAATCATTTAGCCATTGCAAGGCATCTGAACGTTCATCTTTGTAATTTATGCCATATAAAGTGATCCGTTTATCTTTAGCAATATCAACTAAAAAGGGATGCTCTTGAGTACATGCCCAGCACCAAGATCCCCATACATTTAACAAAACAATTTCGCCAGTTAAATCTTGCTCAGTAAGTTGTTTATTTTCATCACTCAGTTGAGGCAAGCTAAACTTAGGCATCGGCTGACCAACAAGCGCTGATGGCAATTTTTGCGGATCATTGAATAAACTCAGATATAAAACTGATCCAAGTGCAATAACCACAATTAAAGGTAAAATACGAATTAACTTATTCATTAACGCGCTTCCTCCGCAACTGCACTCTTTATCACTGATTTTGATGCGCGAACCTTCGCTTTATTTTCAACACGACGACGATAACGTTTGTCAGCCATGGCAAATAGTCCCCCAATGGCCATAAAAATTGCCCCTAGCCAAATCCAACGAACGAAGGGTTTATGATGAACTCTCACTGCCCAAGCACCATCTGGTAACGGATCGCCTAACGCAACATAAACATCTCTGAACAACCCTGGATCAATACCTGCTTCGGTCATTCCCATGGTTTGCACTAAATAGGTACGGCGTTCAGGTTTAAGCAAAGCGATAAAGTCTCCATCTTGGTAAATTTCAAACTGCCCTTGCTCGGCCGAGTAATTAGGCCCTTTAACTTGTTTAATACCGTTAAATTTGACATCAAAGCCAGCCACATGAGCTGTTTCACCGCTCGCCATTTTAACATTAGTTTCTGTTTCATAAATAGAAACTAAGGTGACACCAACCACCGTTACAGCGATACCTAAATGAGCGATAGTCATTCCCCACTGGCTCAAACTAACCTTATCAAATTGATACCGTTTACCGTCTCTTTTAGCTTGATTACGCAAGTCTTTAATCACCACCAACGCAACCCAAAACGCAAGCGTCATTCCCATGGCAACCAAGGCATTAAATTCACCGCCATACACAAAAGGAAAAGCAACACCAAGCACAATACTAATGACTGAGGGCTTAACAATTTGTTTTCTTAATTCCCCTTGCTTGGCTTTTTTCCAACGGATTAATGGACCAATGCCCATAACGATAAATAAACAGCTCATTATTGGCACAAATACCGCGTTGAAATATGGCGGTCCAACAGATATTTTGCCTAATCCCATCGCATCAATAATCAACGGGTAAATCGTCCCTAGTAACACAGTCACTGCAGCAACAACTAAGATGATATTAGCTACCAGTAACGCCGTTTCTCTAGAGTAAAAGGCAAACCGACTAAAACTGGCTACGTTTGACGCTCTAAGCGCAAACAAGGTTAATGAACCACCAACGGTAATTGCCAGGAGCATCAAGATGAATGAACCTCGTGTTGGATCACTAGCAAAAGAATGAACCGATGTAATAACACCTGAACGAACCAAAAACGTCCCTAATAAACTTAAGCTAAAGGCAAAAATCGCTAACAATACGGTCCAGTTTCTAAAGGTACCTCGCTTTTCGGTAACCGCTAAAGAATGGAGTAATGCCGTACCAACAAGCCAAGGCATAAAAGAAGCATTTTCAACGGGATCCCAGAACCACCAGCCGCCCCAGCCAAGTTCGTAGTAAGCCCACCAACTTCCTAAGGCGATCCCTAACGTTAAAAATATCCACGCAGCTACAACCCATGGCCTTGCCCACCTTGCCCAAGCGGCATCTAGCTTACCAGCCATCAAGGCAGCAACAGCGAATGCAAATGACACAGCAAAACCAACGTAACCCAAATACAGCATTGGCGGATGGATAATTAAGCCAACATCTTGTAACAATGGGTTTAAATCTCGCCCTTCACTCGGAACCACTGGCCATAAACGATCAAATGGATTTGAAGTCAGCAATGTAAATAACATAAAGCCAACGGCTACCATTCCTAGCACGGAAAGCACCCGAGCAATAAACACTTCGTCAATGCCTTTGCTAAACTTGGCTACCGCCATTGTCCATGCCGTTAATGAGAAAACCCACAACAATAACGAGCCTTCATGTCCACCCCATACGGCACTAATTTTAAAATAATAAGGCAATAAAGAGTTTGAATGCCCCGCGATATAGCGAACAGAGAAATCGTCGACAACAAAGCTATACGCTAAGATGACAATACTTATCGTAGTAAAAGCAAACATACCAAAGGTTAATGGTTTAGCATAACGGGCAAGGTGTAAGTGACCTGTTACACTGCCAAACAACGGAACAATACTTAAGCATAAAGCAAATGCGAGCGCGACGACTAAGGCTAAATGCCCCAATTCAGGTATCATAGAATTCTCCGAATACTAAGTTGGTAAACTTAGACTACTCAAACACGATAAATAATTGTTTCAGCCATGTAGGCAAAAAAATTGCTGCAATTCTAGCACTGTTTTACGTAAACTTGCATCAATCGATCAAAGCAAATACAAAAATAGCTGCGAAAGGTCAACACATCCTAGGATCATGAGCGATTGTGTAGTAGCATTAGCGCCATTAATTGAGACTAAAGATCTAGAGCTTATTTGTCGCCTCTTGGGTTTAGCAAGCATAAAAATTCAATGTCTGATTCGATAGAACCATTACTTTCCGCTAAGAACCTCACCTGTATTCGTGAAGAAAGGGTCTTGTTTGAAGCGCTCGATTTAACCTTCTTACCCGGTGAAATTGTCCAAATAGAAGGACCTAATGGCGCGGGAAAAACCAGTCTTTTAAGAATTTTGGCGGGTTTAAGCGTGCCATATGACGGCAATGTTTTCTTTCATCAACAAGATATCACGAGAGACAAAGAAACATTTCATCAAAATTTACTCTATATAGGTCATCTTGCTGGAGTAAAAGGTGAAATGACGGCGCAAGAAAACCTCACGTTCAATTTGGCAATGGCTGGCTTAATATCAAATCAGGCTGAACAAACCCTTGAAAAAGTCAACTTACTAGGGTTTGAAGATGCGCTTGCCAATCACCTAAGTGCCGGACAACATCGCCGCATCGCATTAGCAAAGCTTTGGCAAAGTAATGCGCCTATTTGGATACTCGACGAACCTTTTACCGCAATTGATAAAACCGGCGTTTCAACGTTAGAACAACTATTTGTAGACCATACGAAACGCGGTGGGTGTGTTATTCTCACCACTCACCAAGATTTAAACCTCAGCGAGAATCAATATAGAAAAATCTCGCTCGCTTATCGCTTTTACTGATGGGAAAATTGGATGCAATCTCAATTAAATTCTGTCGACAATAAACTTTCTTATCGCCGCGCGTTTAGTTTAGTATTTTCTCGTGATATCACTATTGCCTTCCGCCATAAAGACGATATTTTTAATCCATTGCTGTTCTTTGTCATCGTCATTACCTTATTCCCTTTAGGTATTGGGCCTGAGCCTAACACGCTCTCAAGGATTGCACCGGGTATTATTTGGGTAGCTGCTTTGTTAGCAACACTATTATCACTTGATCGGCTATTTAAATCGGATCATAGTGATGGTTCATTAGAGCAATTATTATTAAGCCCAGCACCATTGTTTATCATCGTCTTGGCAAAAGTAACTGCACATTGGGTGCTGACCGGCTTACCTTTGCTCCTTGTTGCACCACTTTTAGCTGTATTATTAAATTTGCACAGCGATAGCTACTATGCATTATTCCTTACCTTACTGTTAGGAACACCTATTTTAAGTTTTATTGGTGCCATTGGTGTCGCATTAACCGTAGGCATTAAAAAAGGCGGCGTCTTGCTGAGCTTATTGGTCCTGCCGCTTTATATTCCCGTATTGATATTTGCGACCAGTGCTATCGATAGTGCGGCAATGAACTTACCCTACAATGGACAACTTGCTATAATCGCCGCTTTATTGGTGGGATCTGTCACCTTAGCTCCCTTAGCAATATCATCAGCCCTAAAAGTGAGTACAAACTAACATGTGGAAATGGTTACATCCTTATGCTAATCCAGAGGTGAGCTATCACTTCACAGGTAAATTAATACCTTGGTTTAAAACCTTATCGTTATTCCTCTTTTCGATTGGATTAATTTGGGTCTTACTTTATGTCCCTGCTGATTACCAACAGGGTAATAGTTTTAGGATCTTTTATATACATGTACCAACTGCGATCCTTTCATTAAGTATTTATACGGCAATGGCAGTTGCTGCTTTTTGTGGCTTGGTATGGCAACTAAAACTTTCAGATGCCTCTGTGGCCGCCATAGCACCGGTAGGCGCAGTTTATACAGCGATTGCATTGATCACTGGCGCTGCGTGGGGAAGACCTACGTGGGGCACCTGGTGGGTTTGGGATGCACGCTTAACATCAGAGCTGATTCTTCTTTTCCTTTACTTGGGCGTCATTGCTTTACACAATGCTTTTAGTGACAAAAATCAAGCTGGAAAAGCCGCTAATATCTTGACCTTAGTAGGGGTCATTAATATTCCCATTATCAAATATTCAGTTGAATGGTGGAATACATTACACCAAGGACAAACCGTCACCAAACTTGGCGCGCCATCAATGGCGTCAAGCATGTACTGGCCATTTGTTGTTTGTTTTTTCGCTTTTGTCTGTTTTGCTGGCTGGATAATATGTCAGCGCTTTAGAACCGAATTAATACAACGCAATGCGATGCGTCCATGGGTGAAACAATTAGTCATTGGAGATAACCGTGCAGTTTAATAGTTTTAGCGAATTTATCGCCATGGGCAACCATGGTTTCTATATTTGGTTATCGTTTGGCATTACCTTTGTGTTGATGGCCTTGTTACTTATCTTTACGCAAGTAAATGATAAAAATGTCCGTAAACAAATCATGCAACGCGATCGCCGCGAGCAAAAACTAAAACGTGCGGCGCAGCAACAAGAATTTAGTAAATCTCAAGAGGAATCGCTATGAACCCGCGTCGTAAAAAGCGACTAACCATTGTCGTTTCAATTCTAATCGCCATTGGTATTATTACCTCTTTAGTGTTGTATGCGCTAAGCCAAAATATTGATTTGTTTTATACACCAAGTGAAATAATCAATGGGAAAGATGATACGGGTAAAAAACCTAGCATAGGTCAACGCATTCGCGTTGGGGGATTAGTCGTTCCTGGCAGTGTCAAACGAGATCAAGACAGTCTTAAAGTTCAATTTGACTTAACCAATAAAGGTGAAACCATTACCGTTAAATATGATGGCATCTTACCGGATTTATTTCGTGAAGGTCAGGGCATTATTGCCAATGGCGTATTATCAGAAAGCACGTTAATTCAAGCACATGAAGTGTTGGCTAAACATGACGAAAACTATATGCCAAAAGAAATCGCCGACTCTTTAGGTGAAGGTCATCAAAAGCCTACCTACTCTGCAGAGCAATTAAAGAAAAACGGCTATTAACTTATCCTAGCATCAGGCATGACATCACAAATTAGCCTCAAATCACTTGGGTGATAATGAGGCTATTTCTTATTCAAACCTGAGGTTATTTAGGATGATAAGTCGAGATGATTCTCTGACCCTCTTGTTCCAAAATCACTTCAACTTTGTGTACCTTAACCAATAAGCTATCACGCTGACCTGGTTTTAGCCCAATAACATTAAAATATAAACGGTGCAAAAAAGTCGCCTTATTTTGCGCTAAAGCAGTCAATAAATTGTCTACTTGACTTCTCTCATACGGGATAGGCTTAATATCTTCATGATTAGCAATAAACAATTTGTATTGACGCGCAAAACGGTTATTACGGGTGTATAACGCTTCAAATACCATACTGTAATACTCTGATACCTCGGTAACTTTAAATTGCTCATGCGCATAATCATAGCTACCAATATCCATTGAGCTGATCACTTCAAAGCAGTCTGTACTGTAAGCCTTAACTTCATTTTTGAAGTCTTGCTGAGCTTTGGCAAGCACCTGCGCTTCTTGCTGTTCATTACCAAAAACCTTTTGGAGTAATTCGATATTGGTTAACGCTAAATACGCGCGACTATAACGTTGGTAGTCATAATCAGTGCCCATAAGTTTAGCAACAGAAAAAATACCATCTCGATGGCTAAACTCTCGATAATTTTGACATTCTTTTGCTAAAAGCTGAAGGCTCGTCGTTAAGGATACAATGAGTAAGATAAAAAAGGTAAAACGCTTCACTTTAAACACCATCATGGGTTGAAAAATTAACAGAACAGCGTATCAAAGGCTGGTATTCTCATCCCTTTGCAATAGCCTATATTATGGTATCGCTTTTTACTCTGCCCTGCCCATCTTTAGACATTAGTACAAAAGAAAATAATCACGCCACTTCAACAACATTTAAACAGCAATTTAGCGCGTATTGATATTTCTCGGCAAAAAAACCGCTAAAAATAAACCCGCTTTAAACAGTATAGATAAAAAAAACCCCGAGAATAAACTCGGGGTCGATCAATTCGATCAATTAACGCACCCTCAAACTAATGAGATGATTCACCCGGTATCGGGGAATTAGGAAGAAACACACCAAGAGGCTATTTCCATGATTTCATTTTATGACCTTTTACGGCATAAAATAGTATGAATAAATAACAAGGTAACATGACAACATAGGCGCCTTGCTGGCCGATAGAAGTACCACTGGCTAGCCCCCAGAACAAAGGTCCAAAAGCCCCGCCTGCAATTCCCATGATAAGTAACGCTGATCCAGTACTTGTTAAGGCCCCTAATCCTGATAATGCTAACGGCCATACCGCTGGCCAAACAATGGCATTTGCCAAACCAAGCAATGCAATCAGCAATAAGGTATCTGGTAGTTGCGCACCACCAAATGGCACGAGTAAAGCATTTGCTATCGTATATGACTGACTATCACCCCAAATAATTAATAGCGTTAAAATAACTCCCAAAACAGCCGATATCATTAAAGCAGTGGGCTGGGAGATGAACCTAGGGATAGTTAAAATGCCTAGACTATAGCCAACGACCATACAAACCATAGTGTAAGATGTCATCACAGCATAGTTTTCTACCCCAAGTGATAATGCAAATGTGCCAATGGTATCGCCTGCGATAACTTCAACAGCAACATAAACAAAAAGGGCAACCACTCCTAATGCGAGGCTAGGTGTCGCAAGCGCTGCTTTTATTTGGCCTTCACTGTGGTTTTCTTCCTGCTCACCTTCTAGTTCTGGCAAAGGAGATTTCTTAACAGCAAATGCCAAAAGACCAATAAAAATTGCCATACCAAGATATGGCAATACTAAGCTATTTGCCATTTCATCAATTTTGGCTTGAGTCAATTCTGTACCGACAGTATCAGTGAAGTTACTTAATATAAGAGCGGTAAATACCATCGGAGCGACAACACCTGCTCCTTTATTTAAAATACCCATAACGCTAACTCGCGCAGCAGCTGATTCTTCAGGTCCCAACCGCACTACATAAGGATTAACCGCCGTTTGTAGCAATGTTTGCCCTGTCCCCATCACCAATTGTGCAAACAGAAACAGCGCAAATATTTGCGTTTTTGCTGCGGGTATAAACAGAAGGCCAGCAACCATCATCACCCCCATGCCAAGGGCCATGCCATTTTTGTAGCCGACTTTTCGTATCACCCAGGCAGACGGCAACGCAGTGAATGTCACCGCGATATAAAATGAAAATAAAATTAACGACGCTTGAAATGGTGTTAATTGTAAAATCTGTTTTAAGTAAGGCATTAAAGAGCCATTTAGCCAGGTAGCAAACCCGAGAATAAAAAACAAAATAGCGACAATTGCCATCGGCAACACACTACTTTTGCGTTTTGTGCTTTGTACTGTCATTTCCATAATTTCCTCAAATTCTAGCGTTGTTATTGTTGTTATTTATTTTGTAAAAACCGCTTGTCCACCTATCCATGTCGACAACACAGTGTGTTTATGATCAAGTACAACAAAGTCTGCTGCCTGACCGACTGTTAACTGGCCACGAATACCCTTTTGATTGAGGTAATTGGCTGGATACGTGCTCGCCATTCTAACCGCTTCTTCTAAATCAATGCCTAAACCATTTACACTATTATTCACTGCGGTGATCATGTCCAGTGCTGCTCCGGCTAACTCACCGGTAGTCGAGGTCAGTTTACCGTCTCGTAGATAGACCGTTCTGCCAAAAAATGCGAATTGTGTTTGCTCACTACCTACAGTTGACATCGCATCAGTGACTAAGAACAGAGAACCTCTAGGCTTGGTTTTAAGCGCTAATTTAGCTGAGGTGTAATCGACATGGTGGCCATCGAGTATAATGCCGCAACTGGTATGGTCATTTAATAACGCACAGCCGGTGACTCCTGGCTCTCGTCCTTGTATAGGTGACATCGCGTTAAATAAATGTGTAAAACCATCCGCTCCGGCATCAACTGCTTGTTGAGCGGTGTTATAATCTGCATTGGTATGGCCCAGACATACTTTGATGCCCAGCGACACCATTGTTTGGATATCTTCTTTTGATACAGTTTCAGGAGCTAAAGTCACTAAAATTTGTCCGATATCTTTACGTTCGAGAATTGCCCATTCTCGCGCTGAAATTGGACGAATAAACTCTTGAGCATGAGTTCCTTTTTTGGCTACTGATAAATGCGGCCCTTCAAAATGTATCCCAAGGATACCAGGTACTTGTTCCGCAATTGCTAAAGCAACAGCATCAGCAGCTTGTTCCATAACCTCAACTTTATCGGTGATCAGTGTTGGTAACATGCCGGTGGTACCAAACTGAGAATGAGCGGTGATGATGGTCTTCAGTTTATCTAACGAGGGAGAATCATTAAACAATACACCACCACCACCATTAACTTGTAGGTCGATAAAACCTGGAACGACTAGGCCACTCAACTGATCATCGATAGTATCAGTATGTTCATCAATGGCTGTGATGATACCAGACTCTATCGTTAGCACTTGTTCGCTACGAATATCTTCGCCATTAAACAAGCGTTGAGCTAAAAGTCGTTTTGTAGCCATTATAGTGTCCTAGTTACCTTCTTTAGACCTTTAGGTTCATCTGGGTTAAACCCTCTACTTACAGCAACCTTGGCGACATCTAAATAGAAACGCTGCAATACAACTAATGGTGCTAGACGCGGATGAATCTTATCATCGAGTTGCGATAAGCTAACAATATCAGCCCCTCGCTCGGTGACATCTTCAATTTGTAACTGATGTGATTTAGCACTTTCATCGTTCACTTGGCAGTTTAGGATAGCAAGTCCTTGCTCGACTAGCGTTACAGGACCATGTAAAAACTCGGCACTACTAAAGGCTTCTGCATGAATACTGGCCACTTCTTTTAATTTTAGCGCCATCTCTTTTGAAACCGCATAGCCCAACCCTCGACCTAGCACTACCATATTTTTCACCCCATCAATCGATTGTGGAGTAAGCTGGTAATCACTCTCAATAATGGATTTTAATGCACTTGGAAGGGTGTCTAAAGCCGCTATCAACGACTGATTTTGTGTCCAATACGCCGTTAATTGAAGAAGTGCTGACAGTGTTGCTAAATAACTTTTGGTTGCTGCTACCGAAATTTCTGCCCCCGCCTTTAATGGTAAAACCACATCAACGATATCTTTTAGCGGCGAGGATTCGTCGTTGACAAGTGCAACGCAAAAAGCACCCGCTTTTTTCGCCATTTCCGCTTGTGCAATAATGTCAGGACTTCGGCCCGACTGCGAAATAACAATGACTAATGCTTGTGCGAGTTTTAGCTGCTTACCATAAACACTCGATACTGAAGGTGCTGCAGCAAACGTAGGTACAGAGGCTTCAATTTCAATTAAGTACTTTCCAAATACGCCAGCATGATCAGACGACCCTCGACCAATAATCATGACCATTTTAGGATCAAAGTCTCTAAGCTGCTCACCGAGCTGTTGTGCGAGTTGCTGATTAGAAGCAAGCTGCCCTTGAATGACTTCAGGTGCTTGTTTAGCTTCTTTTTCCATAATAGTTTGTGACATGTGCGAGCCTACCTTTTTAATTTATTGTTTGCGCGTTTAACAGTGCGAGCTGCTGTTTGGCAAATAACACTGACCCCAACTCTGGCGGACAAAGTGGTTGTTTTAATATATCTTGGACATCCTTAGCTAACCAAGGAATCAATCTCACCGTTAGGCCACCGATAAGTGAAAGCCTAGGTGGTTGTTGTTTGAGTAACTGTCTTGCGACGCCATCAATATAAGCTGCACCTTCTTTAACAATATTGATGGCGACAGAATCACCGGCTTCTGCGGCATCAAAAACAATATTAGCCATTTTGGCATAAAATGCTGCTGGCTTTCCGGCGATGATTTCCACTAGCTCAATACTATGATTGACTTGATGAAGCGCGAGTAGTTTTTCATTAATCAAAGAGGATTCAACTAAGCCATCGAGTGACATCAATACATGATTGGCGGCTTGAAAACCAAACCAAGCACCACTGCCTTTGTCACCATGAGGAAAACCGTGTCCACCGATGGTATAGGGCTGACCATTAACATAAGAAAAACCACAAGAGCCTGTTCCTGAGATAATAACTGCACCATCTCCTCCTCGGTGAGCACCCAGACAGGCAACCAGCAAATCAGTCGCCAAAAACATTTCTTTAAATGGATGCTGCCAATTGGCTATTTTGTCAAACAATACCGGTAGATTAACTCCCGCTAAACCAACCCCAGCAATAACTTGATCAAGTGATAATTGAGCAATGTTAGCATCAGCTAATGCTAACTCGGCCGACTCTGTAATGGAGTCTATTGCTTGCTGGTAGCCGTGCAAAGGATTTGCAGGACCCGAAATGCCGCTGCCTAATACATTATTATTCGCATCAACTATGATAGCTTTGCATTTACTACCACCGCCATCAATGCCAATAAAATACTGATTTTCATTACTACTACCGAGCATTTCGACCTCGTGTATTTTTTAATTATTTTCAGCGACACTTTCCTGATCATCGCCCTTTAACTTTTTTACATCTTAACCACAAATGACAGCGTTGTCATTTATTATTTTAAAATTGAAGAAATAAATTTTTATTTATTTAAATTCAAATTGTTACGTTATAATATTGTTTTATTTTACCTGAACTGTGCGAGAAAAACGCTGACCATCATAGCTCACCGCCCTAACAAACACGTTATTTGAGACATTTACCGGCCCCTGATAACTTTGCCAATCTCCCTCCCCCTTTCGATATTGAATCGCAAGGCCAGGGAAAGCAATATTGGCGTATAACCGACCATCTTCAATTTTGGCACCTACGGTTGGCAAGCGATAAAAGATGTTGTCTCGTTCTAGCTTAATAAGTTCTTTTTGACCTAACGCATTAGCAAACACTTTCCACTGCTGGTTTCGTTGTTCTTTAAGTGATTGATTAAAAACATTGGTCTGTTGCGAATATTTAAACCCCTGATAATTATACGGCACTGCCCAATTCGCTTGATGCCAAGCACGTTCGGCCAAGGCTAACACTCTCGGAAAAATTTTATATTCAGCCATCTCATCGTTAAATAAGTTTTCACTCCAAAGCTGACCTTGCAAACCATAAAAACGCCTACCTTGCTCTATCGGTTTGTGAATAATATTTCCGTGTTGGTCATGTTGTAACGTGTCATCTACTTGGTAAGGCAAATCTTGTCTATCCAACCAAAACTCAGCGTGGATAGGTAAGTTTTCTGGCATAAACTGAAAAACTTTTTCGGTATTGGTATGTCTAGACGCCCAATAATAGCCGTGCTCTTTCGGATCAGCTTCATACGGAAAATCAAAATACGTCGCGTCAGGCGTTGATACCACAATTTGCCAATTTCTATTGGTTAGTTCGTTAACTTTGTGATGAGCATCCCAAGGTAAATGATCCCAAGCATTTGCTTGGACAACAGCAGGCATATTGTTTTTATTCGTATGCTCTAAACCATCACTCCAGGCTGCTGGCTCTATGCCCATGTCAGATAACATGTTTGCTACCCGCTCAACGAAGTAAGCGCCTAATTGTTTAGTCTCAGTTATCCCTTTATCATTATTCGCTAAAAATGTCTGACATACCTCAGAGTCAGTCCACGCGCCTGCCGTTTCATCAGCGCCAATATGGTAACGAGTCAATGGCTGACCTGCATCAGCGTGTATTTTTTGAACTTCTTTCATCACTTTTTCAACAAAAGCGAAAGAGGATTCTTGACACGGATTGATCGTGTTGTCGTTATAAAACTGCACTGACGAATAGCGCGACTTATCGTTTGGATCGTGCAATAAGTACTGGCGCGCTTTGTCATGCTGTTCGGCTTTGTTGTATTTTTCAAAACGTGCCGCCATTGATTTGATCGCAGCGCGCGAATGCCCGGGCATATCAAGAGATGGGATCACTTGAATATGTCGCTCATTGGCTGCGCGTAAAATGTCTTGATAATCTTCAACACTGTAGTAACCATTGACCTGACTTTGTGGATCAATGCCTGCGCCAAGCTGGGGCATTAAACATTGTTGCTCAGATAAATCAAAACAGCGACGTGCACCAACCTCAGTCAACTCGGGAAGCCCAGGAATTTCAAGACGCCATGCTTCATCCTCGCCCATGTGCAAATGTAACTTATTTAATTTATAAGCAGCCATTTGCTCCATCAAGGACAACAAAAATTCCTTACTTCTAAAGTTTCTTGCAGTATCGACCAATAAACCTCTAAAACCAAAGAGTGGTTCATCGTGAATCGCCAACACTGGGATAGTTAGTTTACCCGGCACGACTAAACTCGCTATTGACTGCAGTCCGTAAAAAACACCGGCACCATCAACGCCTGTGACAGAAATATTCTCTTTGCTGATCATTAGTTGATAACTGCCCATTGGCTTCTCAGGGTTTGACACAACACTAAGAGTTATCGGAATGCCTTGGTCCTTTTGCACAAGCCCTAATTTATCCATGCGTTTTAACGCAACATTAACGTCGCGAATATCAACATTACCAAAGTCAACCTGGATGCCACTTGATAAATCTAGCGTTGCACCTGATTGATCGCGAATAATAGATTTTGGTGTTGGGATAATAACATCGCTAACATCGACGAGCCCTTCCCCTAATTTGGTATTGTCTTGGTAGTAGTCGCTACTTAATTTCCACTTTGTTTTATCCGCTGGCGTGCGCTTAAACTGATGCTGGTAATCGGTATACTCAGTCACATAAGGCAAATACAGTAAACCGGTATCATCATCAATTGCAGCTCGCGTACTTTCAATTACCCTAGGTTCAAGGCCATCGGCATAAATGATGTAGTTTGGCAGTAAATCAGACTCTGACAATGACCAAAACCCAGCACGGTAGGTAATTGTTTTCGTCTCTCCCTTTTTAAAACCACGAAATTGTGAAGTTAAGGTTATTTTATGTAAATCACCATTGAGATGCTCGATAGCGAACTCGCCTTGGTCAACATTATGGATAGGTGCAATTTGGCCGTAAAAGATCTGCCAATTATTGGCATCTATCGCTTCCTTTGCAGTTAAATGTAATTTCGCTTCATAACAATTACCATCAGTAATATCAGACTCACACTTTTCCTTTTGTTTATTACTGACTAATTCAAATCTTACATCTAAACTATTGGCAATAGCATCGACATCGGGTTGCGCTGCAAGCTTTAACGATATTGTCGGCGATGATAAAGCTTTTTGACTATCTAGCGCATCCGGTTTATCACAGCCAAATAATATCACCGTCGTTAACGCCAAACCTGTCGAAATCTTTTTACTCATACATCACCATAATTAATTTTTAAAGCTGTTGATTCGTTTTCTCGTATTATTCACTTTACCAATTTTGACAGCGCTGTCAAAAGAAATTATGCTTTGCATTAAAATTAATCGATATTGACGAAAAATAGCAGATGAAAGCAACTATTGATAAAGAAACGAAGCGAGTGGTTATCGTTGGTGGTGGCACTGCCGGTTGGATTAGTGCATGCTATTTGGCTAAACATTTGAATAGTAAGGCAGAAAACTCCGTAAAGGTTACGGTCATTGAATCTGAAGATATTGCTACCATTGGTGTTGGCGAGGGAACCTTTCCGACGATTAAAACCACACTCGCCTTTTTGGGCATCAATGAAGCCGAGTTTCTTGAACAAACAGATGCAACATTTAAACAAGCGATCAAGTTTGATCATTGGCTTTATACCCCTGGTACAAGCCAGCACAGAAATAGCTACTTTCATTTATTTGATGTGCCTAAAGGTGCGCCAAATTTTGACTTATCCCCCTATTGGCTAAATAAACATCATGAAAACGCTTGTCATTTCGACGAGCAAACCTCGGCACAAACTTATTTATGTCGGGCGGATTTAGCACCTAAAAAAATCACGCAAAAAGCCTTTCATGGGCTCAACTATGCCTACCATTTAGATGCGGTAAAATTTGCTCGTTTTTTAAGGGATTATGCCATCAAAAACCTCGGCGTCACTCACCTAGTTGGCACTGTATCTGATGTCTCTTTGGATAAGCAAGGCTTTATTCGAGCGCTTAAGAGTGAACAACAAGGGGAACTCATTGGTGATTTATTTATAGATTGTTCTGGCTTTAGTGCACTACTCATCGATAAAACCTACAAAATAGACTTTGTCGACAATAGTAATGTCCTCTTTGTAAACCGGGCTGTCACTATGCAGATCCCTTATCAAGATGAGCAATGCTCAATTCCAAGTTGTACGATTTCCACAGCACATGCTGCAGGATGGACTTGGGATATTGCCCTGACAAAAAGACGCGGTGTCGGCTATGTTTATTCAAATGCCCATTGCAGCGACGAGCAAGCCGAGCAGACTCTGCGCCATTATATTGGTTATCAAGCAGATCAACTAACAACACGAAAAATTTCGTTTCAAAGTGGCTATCGAGAAAAACAGTGGCATAAAAACTGCGTAGCAATTGGGCTTTCAGCAGGGTTTGTTGAGCCATTAGAGTCTTCCGCCATCGCGATGATCGAACTAGCGGCTAAATTTGTCGCCGAAGAGTTTCCATACTCCAGAGCAATGATGGCAATAAGTGCTGATAAATTTAACCAAGCGTTTAGCTATCGTTGGCAAAGGATAATCGACTTTATTAAGCTGCACTATGCAATAAGCAAGCGCAAAGACAGTGAATTTTGGTGCGATAACCGCGAACAAAGCAGTATCCCACAAACGCTACAAGATAACTTAGCAAAGTGGGCTCTGACACCTGTCACTCGTAATGATTTTCCTTCGATGTATGATTTATTTGGTTTAGAAAGTTATCAATACGTTTTATATGGCATGGAATACTTACCTGACATCCGTCATATGCAACCGGCCCTAGATCAGCACTGCAATATTGCTCACTACCTATTTAACCAAGTAGTTCAGCAACGTGAAACGCTTGCTCAGCAAATGCCGAGTAATCGAAAATTAATTATGCAAGCCTATCAGCATGGATTTAGCAAGCTATAAACAGCTGCAAATCACCAGATAGGCGCTCTGGTATTAACGAGGCCTTCTCGTTTAAATACTTGTTCCATCGCAGGTGTCATCATAAATTTCAATCTAGGTTCAAGGAGATTGACATCGTTCTCTGACAGTTTTACTTGCTGTTCAATAACCTCTGCAATCGCTTTTATTTCTTCAATCGCGTTAGCGCGTTTTACCTTTTTGATTTGTTGAGCAAATGCAGTGTCCGGATAAAACTGTTGAATATGCTGTTTAAAGAGTTTCACCCACTTCTTTGCATATTCTTTACCATTTCTCACGGTTTTATGAAGATAAATATTGAGGGTGATCAGAAACTTTTTATGGCTTTCAATAAACGCTTTGTTTTTTAACGCTATTTCAAGGATACAAAACCTCGTCGTGTATGGCAGTATGTGATCAAACCTGTCGCCAATATGTCGGTATTTTTTTCGATTGATTTCTGAAGCTTTAGTTAATAATCTATCATTAAAGTGCTGATAAAGTTTCAAGTCTAACGCATTATTTTCAAGGATATTTGCTATAGTTTGTTTATCTAATGCTTGAAGCGGAGGACGATTAATCGTCGCTCTTTTTATCGCCACCTTATCGGGCCAACGAATAGAACCACTCTGTTCGAAATAGGCCAGTGATAAATCAAAATGTTCATAGATACCAACATGAACATTGAGGCACTCCATCCTCTCAATAATGTCAATTGCTCTTGCTTCGCTCATTAAATTTGGATCGTAAATACGATCACCATTTAAAAACTTGAGCATATAGTTGGCGGTTTCAGTAAGGGTAATGAACTCGTCAAAATCTCGTGGCTCTTTCGATAAAAGCGCCATAAACTCAGGATGTTGGCGCAAAAAGTAATACTCTGAAATTAGCCGATCGACTGGGTGTCTCAACATGGTAAAAATAAAATATTCTTGATATTTTTCTTTACCTTCTTCAGTAAATATATCGCCACAATTGGATTTTTTCGTCTCATAAATTAAGTGGCGATAATTAAAATCAGGTGTTGTTTGCCACTCGGTATTTTGCATCATGCAATTAATACTGGTACCGCCCGTTTTCGGGATATGAATAAAAATCGGTTTATCTTCTGCTTTACTGTTATTCATTATTTGTTCGCATTAATTTTTTAGTCTACTTAATCGACTGACCCTATCGCTCAACTCAGTTGTTTGCTTAACCACTTGCGGATTTCACTTTGTAACTTTGGGGTTAACTTATCGAGCACACCATGGGCATGCTCAGGAATATGTTGATACTTACCAGACTGCTCTGAAAAAATGTAGTACTCGAAAAACGCTCGCCAAGCATCTTTTTGTTGTTGCGGTAGATCTCTAATCGACAACATCGCCATTAACAAATTATCTTGTGGAACCGGTTTGTTTTTACCTGATATTGCACCACCACTCCAATAATTGACGAGCATATTGACACCGCCATATGCCTCAACATGGTGCCACCACAGAGATGGAATATAGATAGCATCTCCAGGTTCAAGTTCAGCTTGCAAGCCATGCTCAAGGGCTGTCGCCACTTTAGGAAATCGTTCAAAATCTATATCGTTAAAATCTACCAAGCTTACCGGTGCTCCAGCAGGAGTAAATTCAATTGGCCCGACATAGAGATTAGCTAATTGCTCAGGCGGAAATAGCGTAAAACGGCGTTTACCGGCAACGACACAAGCAATATTTTCCGCATCATCGTTATGCGCATTGACGATAGAATCGTTACCTATCCAAACTCGGCTCACTCTATCTTCACGTAAAAAATCAAAGGAATTTTGTTGCTCAAACTCTGGAAAGTAGTCACTTAGAGGCGCACTTTGTAGTGCAATAACATCTTGTTCTTTAGCGCTGGCATTAGCGAGTAGCTGTTCAAAAAACAGCTCAAAAGATACAATATCTCGAGTAAAATTAAATCCATTAAACGCTTGATTATAAAAGAACAATCCCTTTTCTTTACGAGGAAGTTTCGCACAGCGAAGCTTACCGCCAGCATATATGCCTTTAAGGTAAGTGACTAACGCTTTGTTGCCTGCACTTGAGTGCTGAACACATGGCCAATGTTTAACAAGCCCTTTTAATATCGCGGGTTGTGCTAACGGTTGAATTTCTTGCTCGAAAGTCGTTTTAGTCACATTCTGCCAGCAGGTTACGCCCTTTAATGGTGGCAACATCGCTCACTCCTAACTTGCTTTTTGATTCGCTTTTAACTGTAATAAACGATTTATTTGACTCAATGAAGCAAGATGAGCATAAATTGCTGGGAAATAATGTTGCTTGTATAACGATAAGACAACGTCATCCGATAAGCTTTGCAGTACTTGTTCATCCACTTTGTAAACACCATTTATTTTGTGCTCCCCCTCAGGGCCTAAACGTACTGTAAACTCAGTTGCTTGCAGTAAATCGTTTTCAACCAAGGTCTTGATAAACTTATCTGTAGCTTGTTCTTTCGCAATCATATCAGAAACCAAGTTACTCATTTGTTGAGTAGCTTCGGTTAAACTGCCATCATCATTAAATATTCTAACGCCCTTAGATTCGTGTAATAGCTCACTATTCTCATCAATACATAGTACTAAATTATCGTCAGTTATATTCTCCCCACCAGCAGCAAATGGATAGCGACGAATATTTACTGGCACATAATGAGTGAACACCTTGCCTTGATTAAAGACTAAGTTTTCCCCGCTCGAAAATCCTAAAAGCGCGACCGCTTTAAATTGACCAGTCTCTTGCTGTTTCACAAAAACGATGGGAAAGTTAGTCGACGCGGCGAGAAACTCCGACGCAAGCAGTGGTATCATACTTTGCTGCCCAATATGAGGATACGTAGGGTCGACATCCACTCTTAATGTTTTATGTTTATTTGAATCTAAAGGTACCATGCTAATGGCCATAATATTTCCTCATTTAATTGGCTTTTACTGAGCATTCGCTTGCTAAGCTAAATTCTACTCAAACCATATTGTTTTATTTTTTCAATGACTTCTCGATGCATAGCTAGCTGCTTAGCTAACTGAGATGCATGCTGCTGAATACGGTTAAAGCCCTGCTGCGCTTGCTGTTTTTGCGGTAAATTCTTGATGTCGATTTCGGTGTTAAAATTCATCCCATATAAGACGTACAGATAATTCTCTAATTGAAAGACTTCATATTGACTAAAAAAATCAGAAGGTGTTGGCACATTGTGCTGCCAAAAAGCGAGCTTTTCCAGCAAACTGTCTGGGGCTGTTTTTGGATCAACATTATCACGCCAAAAATCGTTATCGTTTCGTTGACTCAAAAAATAATGTAATTTTATGAACTCTATCACCCGCTCCCAAGCGTAGCAGGTTATTTTGTTGTAACTTGATTGCGCGTAATGTACGCCCTGTAAGTGATTAGGTAGCTTTTCAGCGAGTAACTTAGCACTTGCTTCAACAATGAGTAAAGCGGTTGCTTCAAGCGGTTCAACAAAGCCCGCTGATAAGCCTATCGCCACGCAGTTCTTAACCCAAAACTGTTCTCTGTAACCAATATTCATTGGAATTTTTCGCGCAATTAAGCCTTCACTTTGTGTTCCTGCATATTCGCGCAGCGTTTGTTCTGCTTGCTGATCACAAGTATGAGCACTGGAATACACATAACCAACACCTTTTCGTTGTGTCAAACCGATATCCCAAATCCACCCAGCCTCTTTTGCTGTCGCGATAGTGTATGGTGGTATTTCAATGTCACCTTGCGGATAAGGAACTTGCATCGCTATCGCTGTATCTACCAGCAATTGATGTGATTTACTGACAAATTTTACTTGTAAGGCCTTAGCAATTAACTTCGCTGCGAAGCCCGAGCAATCAATAAATAAGTCGCCATGAAATCGCTGCCCCTCGCGACTGACTAAAGTACTAATATTGCCTTGTTTATCCAATTCAACATGTTCAATAGTGGCAAATACTCGCTGAATGTTTAACTGGTTTTCACCGTGTTTAGCCAAAAAAGCGCCAAACTTCGCCGCATCTAAATGATAAGCGTATTCTGCTGCGCCTTGATATTCTTGATGCGTTATTTTCTTGGGGGCTAATCCAAGGTCACATAAGAGCGCTTGTCCACTAAGGGCGTGGGCATAACTCTGTTGCTGCGTTCCGGCCAACCAATGTGAGGATAAATCAACTGCTTGAATATTCGGATAGTTAAACAAGTGATGGTAGCTATGAGATTTACCTTCACTTGGACTATAAAGCCAATCAACAAACTTAATTGATTGTTTAAAAGTGACGTCACATTCGCGAATAAAGTCAGTTTCCGATACGCCAATCATTTTGAGCGTTTGTCGCATTGTCGGCACAGTACCTTCACCAACCCCGACTGTAGGAATATCTGGAGATTCAATAACCGTCACCTGATAGTGAGCTGCATCACGCTTGGCTAATTGACTCGCTAAAATGCAAGCGCTCAACCAACCTGCAGTACCACCGCCTAATACGATTATTTCTTGAAAAGGCTTTTTCATATGACCTCAATACACCTAGGATAAAAAACCTGACTATTTACTCTCAATAATCCACCTTAACCAATGTAAAAATATTGCTCAAGGGATAAAAAAAGCCGAGCATGAGCTCGACTTTTTTAGACTTAACTTCAACTAGAAGTTAACACGTACACCAGCAACAAAGCGGCGACCGTTGGCATAAAGCGACATAATACGCGCTTTATCAACGTTATATTCCATCACTTCTTCATCGGTTAAGTTAACCGCTTCCAATGTAAAGGTAATATTTTCGTTAAAGTTATAAGCGGCACTTGCATCCCACTGACCAAATGCATCGTTGAATAACTCGTCGCCGTTAAAGTGCAATCCTTTGTACCACTCACTACGGTAGTTATACATTAAGCGAGCGCCAAATGTATCGTTTTCATAGTATGCTGTCAGGTTCAACATGTTCTGAGAAGTACCTTCAACTAACCCTGAACCAGGTTTTTCTGGGTTATGCTCTTCTTCCGCATCGCTATTGGTGTAGGTATAGTTTGCTGAAAAACCGTAACCACCAAAGTCGTGTTGAATCGCAAGTTCAATACCGTCAATCACACCACCTAAGCCGTTGCCAGGTTGAGTAAAATCTACATCAACCATCTGGTCGCTTTCTTGATCATAACGTTGCTCTCTAACAACAGATGAAGTTCTTAGCGATTTAATATCTTTGACAAAATATGTTGCTGAAAATAACGAGGCATCGGCATAGTACCATTCATATGAAATATCAAACTGATTAGCTAAGGTTGGTTTTAAGTACGGATTACCACGAGAGCCAGCTCCAACGAATCCTTCATCACCACTTAATGAACCAAACGTTTCCAAACCAGAAATATCTGCCCAATTTTGGCGCGCCATAACACGAGCGGCACCCACGCGTAAGATTTGATCATCGGCTAAGTCAAAGGCAATGTTAAAGCTCGGTAAAAACTCATTGTAGTCATTATCTTTAGAAACCCACTCTAAATAGCTTGGGTCTAACCATTCACCATTGATAGTTTTAAGGCCCCAAGAATCACCTGAGAATTCATAGCCAGAAGAGGTTTGATCGGTGGCGACATAACGTAAACCTAAGTTACCTCTAAAACCGTCACCTGAAAAGTCACCTTGCACATAAAGCGAGATAACGTCTTCTTCTACTGCCCAAATTTCTGGTAAGTTATCGTGAACAAAGTAAAAGCTATCAACGCCATTTAGGCTACCAAAAGCGATTTCTTCCATCACGTCACGTACATGGCCAACTTGATTGGTTATATTACCATTTGCTAAAACATCTACATTCACAGCACCATCAGCATTTAAACCGCAATCGGCAAGTGTCGGACATTGATTGAAAATCCACGCCATATAATGTGGCTGATCACCAGCACCATCTTGTGGGCCGTGCCAGCTATATGCAGTGCGCTCTTGAGTACGCTCTGCTTGGCGATATTTAACACCAGTTTTAATACTTGTAAACGGGCCAACTTCAACTGGTACTTCAATGTCTAATTGTGCAAAAGTCTCTTCATCAGTAGTTGGTTTTGAGCCCCCCCAAATCCAACCAGCAGCAAAATTACTACCATTTGACGGATCAACACCTACATCAACACTAGGTGTACCGGTTAAATCAAAACTATAACCTGCTTCTGGCGCAACATATTCCCATGAGGTTTCACGGTAAGTACCACCTTTTGCTTTGGTTGAACCAATTTCAAAATTCAGCTGGTAATCAGCACCAGAATAATCGACATCTAAATGAAACTGGTTAGTTTTCGTTGATGATACACGGTTGATATAGTTATAGGCATAACGGCCATTGGCACTTGATGACGCCAGTACCGCACCATTTTCAACCGTTGTTGCATTCGCAATGACTTCATTTCGCTCAGCTTCTGCTGTACCAGCAAAATTAATTAAATTGGCATTTTGGTTGTCAACGTCCATTTCAGATGACATTGCGTTGAACGTAACCAGTAAGTTGTCATTTGGAGCATACTGCAAGGTACCGAAAACCGTTTCACGCTCTCGATCTTGTAAGAACTTAGGTACACCAATATTACGAGGTACGGAAAACTCATCGTCTTCACTCTCGATCCAACCTAAGACTTCAAAACCTTGACGTTCAAGGGTACGATCTTGCTTAACAGCTGAGATCATTACACCAAAAGTTTCTTCTTCATTCTTCCAAGAGTACATACCTGAAAGGTTTGGATCTGTTTCACCCGAGCTATCAGAGTATTGTGCTTCAGCCGCTAAGCTAACCGTATTGGCGTCTAAATCGAGTGGGCGACGTGTACGTAAAATAACGGTACCACCAAGAGAACCTTCATCAATAGAAGCAGATGGCGATTTATACACTTCTAAATCTGAAATAATAACAGAAGGTAGCATAGTGTAGTTAAAACTACGGTTTGCTTCATCTAAAATAAACCAGTCAGCAGTACCAACAGTTTGTCCATTTAATAAAGTGCGATTGTACTTAGGTCCAGCACCACGAATGGTGATTTTTTCACCTTCGCCAAATTCACGACTTACCGCAACACCAGTAATACGAGATAATGTTTCAGCAACGTTTTTATCTGGAAACTTCCCGATATCTTCGGCAGTAATTACGTCTACTACGTTATCCGCAAATCGCTTAGCATTAAGATTCTCTTTTAAAGAACCGCGAATACCGCGAACTTCAATTACTTCTGTTGCTTCGTCAGCCTGTTTAGCTTCGTCTGCCGCCAAAGCAAGTGGTGAGACACCACCAGCAAGAACCATGGCAACACTACTTGCTAGAACGCCTTTTTTAAATGTTTTAGATGACATCGACTTTCCCTTACACACGTTTTTTAAAAGTATAGTTATGTTTAATAACCTTATTAAAGACAGCGCTGTCTTTAATATTTATGACAGCGTTGTCATTTGGTTAAGTAAAACCATACACAAAAATCTTTCAATTGGCTAGTCATTAACCAAAAAAAATAAAGGTTTTTATTTAACCCTATAATTATAAAGCAAATATTATTTAATCATTGTTAAAGAACATTTTAGAATGTCTCGAAAATTACTACTTGATTAATTAAAAAAGGCTTATATAAAAGCCTTTTAAAAGATCTAAAACTTATTAAAAACTAAAGCGATTGAGTACAACGCTTATAATAACGAATTAAATTTGCTGTCGAACAATCGTGCTGTGTTGACAAAGCATCACTCACTAGCTCTTGATGTATACTTGCTGCTAGCCCTTTGCCAAGCTCTACCCCCCATTGATCAAAGGAGCATATTTTTAAAATAATGCCTTGCACAAATATTTTGTGTTCATAAAGCGCAATTAGATTACCTAGTGTTTTAGGATCGATACGCTTTAATAAAATGGTATTCGTTGGCCTATTGCCTTGATGCACTTTATGAGGAGCAACCTTATCTATATATTCAGGTGTCCGCCCTTTCGCTTTTAGATCTTCCCGTACTTGTTGTTCATTAACGCCAGTCATTAATGCCTGCGTTTGTGCAAAAAAGTTCGACATGAGGGTTTCGTGATGCCCTTGCACTGGTGTGACACTAGCAACTGAACCGATAAAGTCAGCGGGAACGATATTATTACTTTGATGTAAATATTGGTAAAATGCGTGCTGGCCATTTATTCCCAGTTCGCCCCAAATTGAAGGTACTGTTGCATAGTCAACTTCTACTCCATCCCAAGTCACCGACTTACCATTGCTCTCCATTTCTGCTTGCTGTAAATAGGCAGAAAGCATATGCAATGTTTGGTCATAAGGTAAAATAGCCTGCGACTTCGCCCCCAAAAATGTCGTATTCCAAACGCTCAGCAGCGCCAGAATGGTCGGCATATTCTCTTTTAGGGGTGCCTGTTCAAAATGCCTATCCATTTCATTAGCACCTTCAAGCAACGCCTTAAACTTATCAAAACCAAGATCGAGTGCAATCGCGAGGCCGATTGCTGACCACAACGAAAATCGACCGCCAACCCAGTCCCACATGTCGAAGATATTTGTCTCTTCAATACCAAACGACTTGGCATTTTCTTTATTTGCAGTCACCGCAACAAAATGTTTTGCTACCGATTTACTATCAAAAGATGACGCAGTTAACCAATTAATCGCGGTTTTGGCATTGGTCATGGTTTCTGTGGTGGTGAACGTCTTACTTGAAACAATGAAAAGTACTTTTTCAGGATCTAACGGCCTAAGTATTTCTACGATTTGAGCCCCATCTACGTTAGAGACGTAGTGAACGCGTATGCTGTTATCGCTATAGTGCTTTAGCGCCTCGGTGACCATTTGTGGACCAAGATTTGAGCCCCCTACTCCGATATTAACGACATCAGTGATACGCTTTCCAGAGTACCCTCGCCATTGCCCTTCGCGCACGGAATGAACAAAAGCTTCCATTTTACTCAGTTGTTGATTAACGCTTTCTGTAACGTTTTCACCATCAACTATCAAAGGTGAATTGTCATTTCTTCGTAACGCAGTATGCAATACCGCTCGTTCTTCAGTACTATTAATTTTTTCACCTGAAAGCATTTTTTCACGCCATTGCTCTACTTCACACTCTTGGGCAAGATTTAATAAAGTGTCCATGACTTCGCTGTCTATCAGATTTTTTGAGTAGTCGAGTAATAGCCTTGGAAGCTCAATGGAAAATTTTTCAAACCGCTGTTTATCTTGAGCAAATAGGTCATTCATATGCTCTGTTTTTTTTTGTTTCGCTAACTCACTTAACCGCTTCCAGCTACTTAACAATTGACGATCTGACATACCCCACTCCATCACCTAGAAAAAGAATTTTGCCAACCATATTCCAAAATGACAGCGCTGTCAATTTGATTTGATTGTTCGTTGGTGCCCAATTATTAAACTTCCGCCATGCTAGGAAAAATTAGTAGTTGCTGAACATCAGATAAACCAATACCCTATGACAACGATAGACAATAAATAGCGCTTAATGTTTGCAACCTTATTCATTGACTCAGCAAACAGTGAAACAAGCGCATTTCCAATGACGAGTAAGGTTCAAATAATAGATGAAAGCAACGATTAATGATGTTGCCAAGCAAGCTGGCGTTTCAATTAAAACCGTTTCAAGAGTGATGAATAATGAGCCTTCCGTACGCCAGCCGACGAGAGAAAAGGTTATGGCGGTGGTAAAGGAGCTTAATTACCAACCGAACTTGGCCGCGCGAAATTTGGCCGGCACCAAAGCTTTTAGTATTGCCTTTATTTATGATAATCCAAACGCCTACTACGTTATCGACATGCAAAATGGTATTCTGCAAGCATGTAAACGATTGGGGTTTGAACTACTCATCCACCCCTGTAGTGCAAAATCCGAAGGGTTACTTGATGAAATTAGCAATATGATCAAACACTCGCGTATCGCTGGGTTGATCTTGACGCCGCCATTCTCGGAAAATCCAGAGTTTGTAAAACATCTATTAGCTTTAGATATTGATATTGTACGGATAATGTCTGGAGATAATAAACCTGATAACTTAACGCCTTGTATAATGGTTAATGACTTTGAAGCATCGTTAAGTATTACACAGCATTTAATCGATCAAGGTCACAAAGAAATTGCTTTTATTGCCGGTGAAGCAGAGCATAAATCCACGGTTGAGCGATTAAAAGGTTATAAACAAGCATTACTCAACAACCAGTTAAACGTTGATAAGCATTTGATTATTCGTGGTGAATACTCTTTTGAATCTGGCGTAGAAGGTGCCAAAGCACTGCTAAGTGGTAAAAGTTTACCCAGCGCTATTATGTGTTGTAATGATGAAATTGCCGCTGGGGCGTTATTTGCGTCTCGCCTATTAGGAGTAGCAGTACCTGAAAAATTAGCCATAACAGGTTTTGAAAACAGTCCATTTTCACGCCAAACTTGGCCAAGATTAACAACCGCAGATCAGCCAACCAGTGAAATTGCAGAAAATGCTGCTAACTTATTAATTGCGACGTCAAAAAAGCAACCTATTAACCATATAGTAACTCACTATACGCCGCAATTAATCGTGCGAGATTCAACCGCTAACAACGCATAAATAGCATCAGGCCTTAATCGTGAGGACTAAGGCCTTGTTTAATTTTTTCAATTCGTTCTTGGTGTCTGTGATGAGCTTTTAAACCAGCAATGGCAAACACACCAACAATGGCGACGATAGGAATTAACAAAGATAAAACATCTGTAGTAAACAAGCGACTTAACCAGTCCATATATATATTCCTTTATTTTCTTGTCGTTATTTTGTGCAATACGTTAATTGTAGTTTATTATTCTTCGAAGTACGTACCCCAACCATCATAATCTACATTTTGTTGTTTTGCTAACCCAAACATAGTTTTTATTTCATCATTAATGATAGTAGCATCTAAAGGCTGCTCGGTGATCACATCAAACGCATAAACTTTTTCGCCACTCTCCAACATGGCTTCTTCGGGTTCTTCTACTTCTAATCCCATTTTAAAAGCGGCAATCGCTGCCTTTTCAAGCAAATCAAAATCAGTGCTAGAAAAGTGATGTTCTATCGTGTGGTGAACCTCTTCGTTTGTTCCATCTTCAATGAGGTCGTTGATTAAATTGTCGGTGTGTTCAAACCATTGCGCTAGTTCTTGATCAATCATAAAAATTCTCTATTGCCTGAATATCAGGCGTTAACATTAGGCTATTTGCTCGGCTTCAGCTGATAATGCCGCTATTTTTGCTTTCATTAAAGCATGAGTTTCATTGGCAATAGCTCTCATGTTGTCACTATTGGCATCATCTAAGTATATCGGTGGTAAAAATTCGATAATCATCTTACCGTTGTTCCAGCGATTAAGGTGTATTTTATCATGCAAATTACTGGCGCAAATTGGCACGATAGGTACATGAGCTTGCATTGCCGTTCGAAACGCGCCGGTTTTAAAAGGTAAAAGGCCTCTACCATTACTTCGCGTCCCTTCTGGGAATAGCCATACGGAAAGTTGTTTTTCTCTGATTTTGTTGGCGGTCAACGCAATCGTGTTCATCGCTTTATTGGTATTTTTTCGATCGATCAAAATATTACCGGTTAACCAATACATCTGACCGAAAAATGGGATCCATTTTAAACTTTTTTTACCAACACTAACCGTACCAGGACGAACAGCATTACTGACAGTAAAAATGTCGTAACTATTTTGATGGTTACAAATATAAACTACAGGGCTTAACGATTTGACACTTTCTGGAACTCTCACTTCAACAGTTAAACCAAGAAGCTTGGCAACTTTGCCCATCACTTTAGCGGTATGATAAACGTTGTCACGATGAAATGGTCTCAACAAACTGTAGCAACATGAAACTATAGAAATAAAAACAATCGCTACAGCCATTAAAATAATGCGTAAAATGGCTAACAAAATAGCACCTCAATAATCAACAAGTGCGCAAGTATACCTTAATGTTTACGATGCTAAAACAAGCAGATACCTAACTTTCACTTTCATTGAATGTTTTTACCAAAATGTAAAATCTAAATATCTTGGCAAATTAAGCATTTATAAAAAACAATCAATTTCTGTGTAATTTTTACTTAAAGTTTTTGCTAATTTAGCTATAGTAGAGGGTAGGCTTTTAAAAACAATAATAACAAAGAGAACACGAAGTACATTTATATAAGTTTTTCAACGAGTCACTTGGGGGGAATATGCGATTAATAGTTGTAGCGATATTATGGCTATTCTCTTCTGTTGTTTTTGCAAATAATTTGGAAAACAGCGCCGACTCGCAATCAAAACCTAACGAAACGTTATCTGATCATGAGCACACCAAAGCGACAAGTTTCAGTCAACAGCTAGGGCTGATTGCCATCAATATTCCTGAAATGCTCTCAGGCCAACAACAAACGTCGCAATTAACACCTTCAATCGCTGCTGATAACAACCTCAGCAACACAAGCCTTTATAGTCGAGATGGCGCTTGGTTTAATAAAAATGAAACGGCCGGTATTTGGTTAGGCAGGATTATTACCGACGAATCTTCGTTTGCTTCATCTTCACACATAATGCCTACTCAGGGTACCTCAGGGTTAAACGCAGCGATTAATGTTGGCCGTTTTAGCGCAGAAACCGCACTATTTACCAATGGCGACAGTGTTTTGAACAGTGAGAAGTTCTACCTTCAAGGTAGCTACACGTTTTTAGAAAAAGATTCATTTAATCTGGCGATCACTGCGAAATTAGAAACGTTAAGCTCTCAAGGGGTAGGTAAGTATCTAGGAGAGGACATCTATAACTTTAAAGCCGATTCTGTGATAAAACATCAAGCAAAAAACGCCACACTTGGTTTAGTTGGTACTTTTGAACTTGCACCAAACTGGACGGTTATGGGCGCTTTAACCTCAACAACTATCGATAAAGATATTCAAAAAAGTCCATTAATTAATAGTAATTATGTCAACATGGCATTAATTGGCACCAGTTACTCGTTTTAATTACTCTTCTACTTGGTAACATCATTGATTAACTGATTCGTGGATCAGTTTCTTTCACCATAGGCTCGCGGTTAAATTGTTCAAAAAAAGTCACTAATGTTTGATCATCTTGCCACTGATAAAGCGAACGAAATGCCATCCAGTCGAGTAAACAAAATAACGACACCGATAAGTAGTGCCATGAGTTAAACTCTCCCTTTGCTACCGCCTCACTCAGCGATTTCATAATATGCTGTACGCGTTCTCTTTGTAAGTTAAAAAATAAAGCATCTTCTGATGTATCAATTGCAGAGCGTTCTAACACTAGCATTGACACTAAAGCATCATTAGCACCATTAATTAACGTCAATAAGTTTTCTTGATGCCAGCTCATTTTATCCAGTTGATATTTTTCTCTTAAATAACGATAAATGACATTGGAGTCATAAATAATTTGCTCGTTATCTATTAACACGGGAATTTTCTGAATAGGATTATTGTCAGTTAGTACAGCTCGCGAATTAGCTTCGAAAATATCCATGTCAATAAACTCAATCCCCTTACTTAAAAAGAATAACTTGAGTCTTCGAACATAAGGTGACGTGGTTGAACCTAAAATTTTCATAAAAATCCCCTACAGCGATAATTTCCAACACTGTAACGTTACAGTGGTTTTCAAACCAGCTTGAATCGTTATTAAGCGATTCAAGCTTTGGAAAATTTTCATTACGCTGCAGGAGTTTATTTCACTTCTAAAGTAAAGTGTTACCTCTAGTCTCTAGTTACTTTGGAATTGGAAAGCCTCGGTCACGCATTAGCGCTTCTACTTTAGCATCACGCCCTCTAAATAGACGATAAGCTTCAGCAGGATCGATAGCGTTTCGCACTGAAAACAAATGATCGACTAATTTTTTAGCCATCGCTTTGTCGTAATAACCACCTGGCGCTTGCTCAAAAGCTTCGGCAGCGTCAGAGGTTAACACTTCAGCCCACATGTAACCGTAATAACCCGCTGAGTATCCCTCACCTGAAAAAATATGCCCAAAGTGCGGCGTACGATGTCGCATGACAAGCTCTTTTGGCATATTCATCGCTTTTAGGGTTTCGCGTTCAAACTTATCTGGATCAATTCCTGTTGGATCTATGGTATGAAGTTTTAAATCAATCATCGCTGAAGCTAAATATTCGGTCGTTTTAAAGCCTTCGTTAAAAGTTGCGGCTTTTTTAATTTTCTCAACTAACTCTGCTGGAATCGACTCTCCAGTTTCAGCATGCGTTAAGTAATTATCAATAACCGCATCAGTCGTTAACCAACGCTCCAATAATTGAGATTGAAACTCAGTATAATCACGGACACCGCCATTTTGCGAAGGATACTCTACATTGGATGATAAATAATGCAATGCGTGACCAAACTCGTGAAATAACGTTTCAGCATCATCCCAAGAAATTAACGTAGGTTTACCCGCGACACCTTTAACAAAGTTTGAGTTATTCGAAGATAGTACATTGGTTTTTCCTTCAAATGTCGTATGACTACGATAGGAGGTTGCCCATGCACCAGAACGTTTGCCTTTACGAGCATATGGGTCTAAATACCAAAGGCCAATATGAGCACCAGTGGATTTATTTGTCACTTCCCAGACTTTTACGTCTTGGTGAAATACAGGAACTGAGCCTTCTTTTACTGGGGTGAACTCAAAATCAAATAACTCACCGGCGACATAAAACATCGCTTTTATTAAGTTATCTACCTGCAAGTATTGTTTAACTTCATCAGAATCTAAATCGTATTTTGCCTTACGCACTTTTTCCGCATAGTAACGATAGTCCCAAGGAGCTATTTCGATATTAGCGCCTTCTTTATCTGCGACCGCTTGCATATCTGCAACTTCTTCTTTTACTCTTGCTATCGCAGCAGGCCAGACTTTATTCATTAAAGCAAATGCATTCTCTGGCGTTTTGGCCATTCTATCTTCTAAACGCCACTGAGCATAATTGTCATATCCGAGCAGCTGAACACGCTCATGACGTAACTTTAAAATTTGGGCAATAATTTCATTATTATCGTACTCGTCACCGTTATCGCCGCGGCTATAATAAGCAGTCCATACTTTTTCTCGTAATGCTCGATTGTCCGAATAGGTTAAAAATGGGTCCATTGAAGATCGGGTATTGGTGATAGCATATAACCCCTCTTTTCCTAAACTTTTGGCTGCTGCCGCCGCTGCAGTTACCACAGAATCAGGTAAACCGCCGAGCTGTTCTTGGGTTAAAAATGTTACATAGTTTTCTTCGTCAGCTAAAACATTATTGCCAAATTGCGTATGTAGCTTTGACAGCTCTAACTGTATTTCAGCGTAACGCTCTTTATCTTTACCCGACAACAACGCACCACTGCGAACAAAGCCAAGATACTTATTCTTAACTAAGCGCTGCTGATCTTTACGTAAGGTTTTCATTTCATCGCTTTCATAAACCGCTTTTATGCGCTGAAACAAAGCTTCATTTTGATTTATTTTGGAGTAAAACTCAGACAGCATTGGTGCCAATTCTTTTGATATTTCACGGACTTCAGGGGTCGATTTATTTGAGCGCCAAATACCATAATACGCATAAACACGATCTAGATCTTGACCTGCGGCTTCCATTGCAACAATGGTATTTTCAAAGTTAGCTGGCGCAGAATTATTTACGATAGCGTCGATTTCTGCTAATTGAATAGCCATCGCCTTTTCCATCGCCGGCTTTAAATCTTCAAGTTTAACGGTATCAAATGCAGGAACCCCTTGATATGGCCCAGTCCATTTTGCAAATACCGTATTGGTTTGCTGCACTTGTTGAACAGGAGCCGGTTCTTTGTAGGCGACTGTTGAGGTCGTTCCACAAGCGACTATAGTCCCTGCAAGTGCTAATGATATCGCGAGTTTAATTTTATTTTGCATGCTTATCCCTAGTTATTATTGTTATCAAATCACCTATATAAGCAAAGCTTAACGGCTTTCTCAAGTTTTGCAGGTTTAACTGCCCAGTTTGACCGACAAATAACATGTACGCTAAAACCAATAAATAAACATCACCACTCATCTGTGCGCAGATGCGTTTATTATCATTACTTTGCAGTATTAGAATAAGACGTGCTAACTTAAGCTTCATGGTAAGTTGAAGCAATGCCATCATCTAAGAATGACTAACAAAATAAAAAAACAGCGTAATCTAAATACGATTGAACTTCACTTATAGCTGAACAAAAAAGCCAGCGTCATTGCAGTAACGCTGGCTTTGATATGTTTTTTAACAATGGTTTTGCTAAAACAAGTCTTCTGAAAAAGCAAACAAAGGTTCTGCACCCGATTTTATTGCTGCGATTAAAGAATGACGACGTGGTAATAAACGTGCAAAATAGTAACGCGCTGTTAATAATTTACTTTGATAAAAATCATCATTACTATCAAGTTTTGACATCGCTACTTGCGCCATTTGAGCCCATGTAAAAGCCATCGCGGTATAACCTAATAAATGCAAGTAATCATTCGCTGCACACCCCAACTCTTCTGGATTTTGTGCCGCTTGGCCAAGTATATATTCAGTGACTTCGGCAAAATCTTGAATTGCATCGGCAAGAGGCTGGGTAAATTCTTGCATTTTTACATCCGTGGTTTCAGCTAAATAAGCACTTACTTCTTCAATAAATACTGTTGCTAACTGCCCTTTTGAGCCCGCCACTTTACGCGCGAGCAAATCCATCGCTTGAACACCATTGGTCCCCTCGTAAATTTGAGCAATGCGCGTATCCCGCACCAGCTGTTCTTGACCCCACTCACGAATAAACCCATGCCCACCAAAAACTTGCTGTCCAGTAACGGTTGAATCAAATCCTAGGTCGGTAAAAAATGCCTTGGCTACTGGTGTCATTAACGCTACTAATTGTTCTGCTTTTTGCTTAGCTGTTCCTTCACCGTAGGTGGCAATATCAAGTTGCATTGCAATATAGCTCGATAATGCGCGAGAGCCTTCATTCTTTGCTTTCATGTCAAGTAGCATTCGGCGAACATCACCGTGAACCATAATTGAATCAGCGGCTTTTTCTGGAGATTTTGCACCTGATAATGCTCGTCCTTGCACACGATCTTTCGCATATGCTAACGCATTTTGATAAGAGCGCTCTGCGGCACCAATTCCTTGAATTCCAACACCAATACGTTCAAAGTTCATCATGGTAAACATGCACGCTAAACCTTTATTGAGTTCACCAACCAAATATCCTTTAGCGCCATCAAAGTTCATTACACAAGTTGCTGAAGCATGAATACCCATTTTGTGCTCTATTGAACCACAGGTGACGTGGTTAAACTCACCTAAACTTTCATCATCATTAACGAGGTATTTCGGAACAAGAAATAAGGAGATACCTTTTGGACCCGCCGGTGCGTCTGGGAGCTTAGCCAGCACTAAATGAATAATGTTGTCGGTTAAATCGTGTTCACCGCCGGTTATGAATATTTTATTACCGGTGATTTGATAACTACCATCGGCTTGAGGGATTGCTTTGGTGCGGATCATACCTAAATCAGTGCCGGCATGAGATTCAGTTAAACACATCGTCGCCGCCCAATCACCCGCATACATGCGAGTTAAATAACGCTGCTTAAGTTCTTCGATCGCATGCTTGGCGATTGATAATGCCGCACCGGCTGTCAGCCCTGGATACAAACTAAATGAAATATCTGCTGAACAAAGCATTTCTTCATGCAATGCCGTGATCATTTTTGGCATGCCCATGCCGCCATAACTGATATCTCCACCTAAAGCAGTCCACCCCCCTTCTGCATAGGTTTTAAAAGCCTCTTTATAACCTTCAGCTGTGGTGACTTTGCCATCAGAAAAGCTCACACCTTGCTCGTCTCCCTGACGAGAAATGGGCGCAACGACTTGTTCAGCAATTTTGGCGCATTCATCAAGAATCGCATCTGCCGTTTCAACGTCCACGTGGTCACTTAATGTGGGTAGCTTTTGCCATAGCGCTTCCACATTAAATACTTCATGAAGTAAAAATTTCATATCTTTTAGTGGTACACGATAATCAGCCATCATAGCCTCCGCAGCTAAAAATAAAACAAACAATTAAAACAGCTGTTTGAATATAACCAATCCTTTAGGTAATTGCAAAGTCTGCCGATAGCAATTTATATCAACAAGAGGATATTTGGCGCGCTTTGCCGATAGCGCTATACTAACTAAATGAAAATTAAAGCAATCTTATTAACACTCGCTATGGTGCTTAGCTTATGTCTCAGTGGGCCCGTAATTGCAGAGCAAACTTCGTTTATTAAACTTAAACGCGGAGAAAGTTACCTCTTTAAATACCAATGGCGAGATATTAACGATCAACCACAGTCTTTAGCGTTTTCAATCCCCCGCAAGAGTCTTTTTGCCAAATTTAGAGGATTTCGTCGATACAAAAGTGCGATGGCAAATGAATACGTTAAAACCGCACTTAAAAAACATTTTCGTCAACATCCGATCACCGGTGTAACACTTGAATATACGGGTTCAATAGAAGGTAATATCATCGAAGTTTCTGGGCGAAATGAGCAACTTGTTAATCAAACATATCAAACATTGATGGAATTAGAGCAAAAGTTTTTCCAACAATACTTGGAGCAAAGTTTTTATCATCAGTTTAACCTTCCAACCGGTGAAATTGGCATCAAGCCTGATCATCTGCGCTTTGCTCGCTTATCAGTAGATGATTTAAAGGTAATTAAGTCGATTGTTTTAGACGAAGTTGAAGTAAAAAATATCCGCAAGGTTACCAATTACTTATTAGGTTTTGTACAAAATATTCCCTATGAAACATTAGAATCGAGAGCAACCTCTCTTGGCGCCGGTTACAACCCACCATTACGTGTACTTTGGGAAAATAAAGGCGATTGTGATAGTAAAGCAACGTTAACCGTAGCGATGTTAAGAGCGCTCATGCCTCGCATTAAAATGGCACTAGTTTTTATTGATAAGCACGCGCTTTTGGGAATTAATGTTCCTCCACAAGGAAATGACAGTCAAATTACCATCGATAATGTGACTTATGTATTAGCTGATCCAACAGGCCCTCGTTTAATGAACCTAGGTCAAATTAGTGCCGAGGTTCAGAACGTCATTAATAGTGGACACTATACGATAGAAACCTTTCACGATTAACATCAATGGCAAGCTTGAGCTTTTTCCTCCAACACCTGCAATATACTGCTCAATAGCAATTCAGCTTTAACCGGTTTTGAAACATGTAAATCCATGCCTGCTTCGAGACTTTGCAAACGATCCTCCTCTCTAGCATGAGCGGTCATCGCGATTATTGGTAAATTCGCAAATTTGGGATTTTTTCGAATTTCTTTTGTTGCAGTGAGACCATCCATAACCGGCATTTGAATATCCATTAGCACCAAATCAAAGGTCTGTGTTTGCAGTGCATGTAATGCTTTTTCTCCATTTTCAGCTATGACAACTTCCGCTTCCATACTTTTCAGCAGTTCTTTAGCAACTAATTGATTAACTAGATTATCTTCAACTAATAATATGTTAATGCCTGAAAGATTCGCTTTGGTATCTATCTCGTTAACCGCTTTACTTGCTTGATTAGTTTGGGAAACATTTTGATGAACAACCAGCGCATTTCTTAAGTCATCAAATAAGCGAATTAAACAGTAGCGATACATCGGGTGCTCACAGACGACATACGGTAGTTGATAACGATCAAACCATTTTAAGGTATTGATATTAGTGCCTTGTTGTTGACCTTGACACAAAACGAATGCTTCGACATCAAACGCTTTATTTTTTAATCCTTGCTGAAGCTGTTGACATATTGTCTCAGTGCATTGCTCCGCATCAACAAACGCAACAGTTGGCAACTTGTCTTTTGGCACAAAATTCATCAGTTCAGTTACCGAGGCTAACGTCGTAACCGGATAAGCTAACGCGGTTAAATTTTCCGAAATGGTCTCTGGCAACGAAGGGGCGGCGTTTATAAATTGATATGATTTGTCTAAGGTTAATTTGTTGTCCGTACTTTGCACAGACATCGGCAACGTAAAACTGAAGGTTGCCCCTTCACCTTCATCACTATCAATAATAATGTTTCCACCAAGCAAATTGACAATTTGTTGGCAAATGGACAAGCCAAGTCCTGAACCACCGTATTTTCTGGTCATCGATTCATCAGCCTGGCGAAACGCTTCAAATAAAAATGACTGCTTGTCTTTGGCAATACCGATACCGCTATCTTGCACACTAAAATGAACCAAAGCGTTTTTTTCGTTTTGATGCGCTTGGCTTTGTTGCGCTTCACTTTGTTCAAGTTTAGAAAGTGAAAGATTGATATAGCCGCTTTCAGTAAATTTAACGGCATTATTAATTAAGTTGGAAATAACTTGTACCAACCTCATTTCATCAGTGTCGACATACATCGGCACATTAGGGGCGATATCAACATTAATCGCTAGGCCTTTTGACGCCGCTAAACCGATATTTAGTTTCAACGCTTGATTAACCACTTTATCTAAGCTTGTTCGCGATTTAACCATGGTCATATTGCCCGATTCAATCTTAGCAAGATCTAATAACTCATCGACTAAATGCAGTAATGCTGTAGAGGCACTTTGTGCATTATCTAAATGAATACGCTGGCCACTCGACAACCCCGATTGACTTAGTAAAAAGTGCATTCCTTGAATTGCATTTATCGGCGTGCGAATTTCATGACTCATATTGGCTAAAAACTGACTCTTAGTGCGGTTTGCTTGCTCTGCTTGGTTTTTTGCTTGTTCTAATGCCAAATTGATTTCAGTTTGTTTGGTAATATCACGAATCATGACAATTGAACCCAGCACTTCTTTATCGCCATTGATAAACTGCTCGATAAAAATATCGTACGTTTTTCCTTGGGCTTTAACTTGCTTTATAAATGCTTTATCGAGTGAGTGAATGTTGCTGTTTTCAATTAGGACATCGGCGATTTCTTTATAAACCAGAGATGGCGCCTTGCGCCCTAACATTTGACTTTCACTGATCCCAACAAGGCGTTCAAAAGCTAAGTTGCACCCAATAATGTTTCCATGAGTGTCATTAAAAATTAAATAGTCTGGAATGGCATCCATCACCGACCGCAATATGGCATAGTCATGCTGATGCTGTTCACTTTTGTCCCGTAATGCTTGGGTTTTTTCATGAACACGTAAATCAAGAATTTTATTTTGATCCTTGAGTTGCTGCATTAAGCTTCTGTTTTGGCTAAAGATATCTTCAACCAGCTGAAACCAATGTCTCCACCCTTTAGGCGGACGAACCACGCCATGGTCACCTCTAGCACTATGCTCTATATGGGCAATAAATTCTTGAGTAGGTTTAATAAATGTTCGACGTGTAACGTAATAAATGGTCACGAGTAAACTAATGAGCCCAGTTAATGACAACAAAAAGCTCGTTAAAAACTGATCGGTTACTTGATTAACGACATTACTGTATGGTTGATATCGTAGAATTATCCAGTCATTTAGCGGGATACGGGTATGCTGTACAAAGTAATCTCCTAACTTAAATCCTTTGTTATGGTTATACATTGAAGAATAAGTTAATGAGGTTAATTCTTTTGGTTCAATATTGGCAATACTGGTGTTAGCACTAACTTGTTCACTGCCTTTGGTTTTGTGGACTAGAATGGAGTTATTTTTATCTATCACCAATAAACCGACATCAGGTGAACTGATTTTGGTGATTTTTTCATGTAACTTACCTAAGCTAATATCAATGACTACCGCTCCTGCAAGCTTATCACCATAAAATACTGGCGCTGCTAATGCGGTGTTCAACCCCTTTTCTGCTGCATCTTCATAAGGGCGAGACCAATAAAAATAATCGTGTTGATCTTTTTTAACCTTGGCGATAGCTAGCATGTGCTCCATATTCACGGTACGCTCAGTAAACTGCCAAGTATCGCGACTTATCCACGGATACAAACTAATAAAATTTGAATAGGAGGTATAGTAAAACCAATTAGCCTCTTCATTAATTTGCTCTGCAGCGATAAAAGCCGGCGTTAAAGCGCGAGCCATTTTAAGCTCTAATGCTAGTTGAGGACTTATCTCATCAATACGACCAATACCGGTAATATTGGCGTCGAGCGGTTGGCGATACTTAATTATGTCATGATTAGCTTTGGCAAGATAAAAATGCTCTCCATCTTGAACAAGTTGAGGCTCTTGAATTGATAACTCATCGGGGTTATCTAAATAGTAATTGGCAAAGTCTCGCATGCCAGTCAAGGCATTTACCGAGCCTGACAATACATTATTTAAGTAATCAGCGTGTTTAGTTAGCCTTTCGTATTTTTCAGCTTTGAACGCTTCAAAGCCGTGAACATATCTTGTTATTGCCATCGCAATTGCAGCAATAACTAATACAATAAAAACCGCTAACACGGAAGCATGGTAACGACGAACAAGATTGTTCTTCAAAGGAGTTCTTAACATCGTTTAAACATTGGCCTCCAGTTGTAAACCTTTAGAATACACGACTACTCATTCACGTCTAGTTGTTTAGCGAGTAAAGCAGAACAAAGAATAAATAAAGCCGAAACCAATACACAGATCCCTAAACCAAACTGCTGAAAAAGATAACCCGATAATATCGTGCCAAGCAACCTCCCTAATGCATTTGCCATATAGTAAAACCCGACATCAAGGGAGACTGAACGTCGATCGGCGAAATTGACAATTAAATAACTATGCAGTGAGGAGTTTATCGCAAAAAAAGCGCCAAAGGCAAAAAGGCCAATCATTAACATTAGTGCCGAGGCTTGCAAAAAAATCACACAAAGTGCTAAAGCCAAAGTCACCACAAATAGTGCCAAGGCCCAACTGGCCGCTGCACTGGTTGAAATACCACCACGACTATTTTTTTTGGTAATTGCTGGCGCTATAGACTGCACGATACCATAGGCTATTATCCAACACGCCATAAACGCACCAACTTGCCAGTGACTCCATGCTAAACTTTGCGCTAAATAGACAGGCACAGCAATTACAAACCAAATATCACGAGCTGCAAAGAGGAACATTCGAGCCGCAGATAAATAGTTAATCGAGCGACTTTTAGAAAATAATTCCGTGAATTTTGGCTTTGTTTTACTTTTACCTAAATCTTTGGTTAAAAAAACTAAGCTAACAATCCAAACCACAAGCAACGCAGCAGACATTGTTAACACAGCACCTTTGAAACCAAATAAGGTCAGTAATAAGCTGCCAAGAAAAAAGCCAACCCCTTTTAAGGCATTCTTTGAGCCTGTGAGTAAAGCGATCCAGCGATATAAAGTATTGTTAGCATCTTCTGGCACAAACAATTTTATCGCACTTTTCGCGCTCATTTTATTAAGATCTTTGGCAATACCTGATAGCGCTTGAGCAAACATCACATAAAACACGGTTAAATAGTCGCTCGGAACCGCCAACATCGCTAAAGCGATAATTTGCATCACTAAGCCGGTATTCATCGTTTTATTCAAGCCGATTTTCGCGCCCAACCAACCACCAACCAAGTTGGTAACCACCCCAAAAATTTCATAAAAAAGAAATAAACTGGCAATGGCAAGTGGTGCATATCCTAACTGATAAAAGTGCAAAACTATCAGCATTCTCAAAGCGCCATCTGTTAGCGTGAACATCCAATAGTTCGCAGTAATTAGACCATACTGCTTTAACGCGGGAGAAAACGAAGGGTTGCCAACCATCAAAAAACTCGTCCATTTTTATCAACTGAGAAACAAAAAACACAGGTTAACCTGTGTTTTTTACCGACTATATTTTTGTATAAATACAGCGCATTATTTTAACCAGAAAATAAGGTGCTGACTATCGATTATCGTGTGCTAGTGTCGTTAATCTGTGTTTATTTTTCTGCAATAGGCTATTTTTGATAATAGCGAAGCCGCGTGATCGAGGTTTGGTTATTCTAAATGAGTGAATGCTAATGCCACTGCTATTTAAAATAGCTATTGCCCCTTTCGTTTATGTCTAGGGGCTGAGGCTAAAATTTTAAACAAAGGTCAATAAACCCTAGAGCGTGTTGATCTAGCGCTCACTATAGGTTTTCTTCAGCAAATGAAGCAAGTCGACTTCGTACGACACCATTAAGGTTAACGGTTGCGCTGCCTGGAAAGTCCTTAAAGCGCTCGACAATGTAGGTCAATCCAGAGGTCAATGCTGTTAAATAATTACTGTCTATCTGAGCCAAATTACCTGAACACACTATTTTTGTACCTTCACCACAGCGGGTGATAATAGTTTTCAGTTGCGAAGCCGTTAGGTTTTGGCATTCGTCTAACAAAACTAAGCTATTTTGAATGCTACGACCACGCATAAAGTTAATGGATTTGAACTGAATATTCGCCTTATCCATAATGTAATTTAAACTACCACTCATGTTTTCATCATGCTTGTGCAGCACTTCAAGTGAGTCTGTAATCGCCGCTAACCAAGGCGCCATTTTCTCTTCTTCGGTACCCGGTAAAAACCCAATAGACTCGCCAATTTCAGGTGTACTTCGTGTCACAATAACTTTGTCATACAAACCACGCTCAATCACTTGTTCAAGCGCACTTGCTAACGCCAACAGTGTTTTACCACAGCCGGCAGGCCCAGTGAGGATAACCAACTCAATATTTGGATCAAGTAAGGCATCCATCGCCATCCCTTGATAAATATTTTTTGGCGTTATCCCCCATGCTTGCTTGGCCATTAATCGCTCACGACTTAAATCGATAAAGGAGAGTCTTTCATCATCATAACCCGTGACCCTGCCAGCAAAATGTTCACCTTCATCAATCAGGTATTCATTCATATAAACGCTTGGGATAACATCTCGCTTAATATAATGTGTGGTATTACGCCCTTCTGTTTCACTTTCACAATCTTGTACTAGCTGCCAAAAGTCTCCTTCGAACTTATGGTAGCCTTTGGTTAAAAACTGAATATCATCAATCAATTGATCGGTACGATAGTCTTCAACGTGGTTTAAGCCTGCACCTTTAGCTTTAAGGCGCATGTTAATATCTTTAGTGACTAAAACGACTTTCTTATTTTTATGCTTGCTTTGAAGGTGAATTGCCGTATTAATAATGCGATTGTCATTTTCATTGTATGACAACTTACCCGCGACGTGCTCTAAGGTATAATCGTTGAATATTGATAAACAGCCACTGGCATGAGTTTCGTCGCTATTCGGTAATGGCACACCAGCTAACACTTGCTCTGGTGTCGCATCAACTAAGGCATCCTCTAATGCTCTGATAGCAACTCGGGCATCTCTGCTAACATCTCTTTGTCGATCTTTAATTGAATCTAACTCTTCCAGTACCGTCATCGGAACAACGACGTCATGTTCTTTAAAAGATAGAAAAGCGAAAGGTTCGTGAAGTAAAATATTGGTATCGAGAATATAAATCGTTTTTTCTTCAGTCATAGAGCAGTGTCCAATTTCAGTAATGGAAAAAGTCGAAATTGATAGAATGATGCATGCTCAAATTCCACATTGCCTCGCCTAAAAAAGTCGACGTAGATATAGTCAAACAGTCAGATTCCTTGAGTGCATTTAACTTAACTTTGACAGTTTATTTGGCATCTCGCAAGCGACTTTTATAAAAAAATACAGGTCAAAAAAAATCGCTTTTTAAGGCGTTTTTTTTGTGTCATTATGAGGAGATAACTCGCCCTCCCCTATCTTCTTTTCTCTTGTCATTAAGATTTTTAAGAATTTTTTAATGATCACAACTATGATTAACGTTACCATAGCGCCCTTTTTTCGCAGCCTAGTGCTCAAAAGTTAGTTTTGGAGTGAGTTTTTATGTCGTTTTACCCTGGTCAACGTTGGATAAGTGATGGAGAATCAGATCAAGGATTAGGAACAGTTACTACTGTTGAAGGTCGATTTATTACCATCATGTTCACTGCCACTGGGGACATAAGAAAATACGCCATAGAAAACGCGCCACTCACCCGTGTTATTTTTAATCAGGGAGATACCATTCCAAGCCATGAAGGCTGGAAAATGATTGTAAACACAATTGAAGGTGATGAGTTACTGACTTATCACGGCACGAGAACCGATAACGATGAGCCTGTAAGTTTAAAAGAGGTGATGATTGATCACTTTATTAAGTTTAATAAACCACACGATAGATTACTTAATGGACAAGTTGATCGACTCGATTGGTATCGTTTAAGAAAAGATAGTCTCTCTCATCAATACAATCTTCAGCAATCTGAGCTTACCGGTTTAATCGGCGGTAGAGTTAGCCTTATTCCCCATCAACTGTATATTGCCGAAGAAGTGGGTAGTCGATTTGCGCCACGCGTTTTACTCGCCGACGAAGTGGGTTTAGGTAAAACGATTGAAGCGGGTCTGATCATTCATCAACAATTAGTGACAGGACGAGCACAACGAGTACTGATTGTCGTTCCTGAATCGTTAGTTCACCAATGGTTGGTGGAAATGCTAAGACGCTTTAACCTTAAATTTAGTATTTTTGACGAGAGCCGATGCCAAGAAAGTGACCAAGAAAACCCATTTAGCGATGAACAGTTAGTGCTCGTTAACCTTTCGTTTATTACCAATAATCCGACATGGTATGAAGCCCTTGTCGCTGAAGAATGGGACTTAATGATCGTTGACGAAGCGCATCATTTAAACTGGCAAGTCGATAACCCTAGTATCGAATACCAATGTATCGAGCAATTATCACAAATAGTTCCTGGCGTATTATTGTTAACGGCCACTCCTGATCAACTTGGCCACGAAAGCCATTTTGCCCGCTTGCGTCTGCTTGATCCGGATCGTTTTTACGATTACGAAAAATTTATTGAAGAAGAGCAACATTATGCTGAAGTCGCTGATGCTGCAAACACGTTAATTGGCCTTGAACCATTAAATAAATCACAACAAAAGACCATCATTAATTTGCTTAAAGAAAGTGATATTAGTGAGCTTATCGAGCAACTAGACGCTCCAGAACATCAACAATCAGCACGCGCTTCACTGCTTAATCAATTGCTTGATCGTCACGGTACAGGGCGCATTCTTTTTAGAAACAGCCGCAATACGATTAAGGGATTTCCAGGCAGAAAACTTCACCCAACATCGTTAGCGATGCCCGAACAATATCAAGAAAAAATTGAGGATTTTCTCTTAGATGGTGGCGGTCAATCACAACAGGCCAAGTATATCTATACCCCTGAAATGCTATATGCATTAGACCGTCATGACGCCTGGTTCGACTTTGATCCTCGCGTTGATTATTTAATTAATTTATTAAAATCACTTAATAAAGAAAAGGTATTGGTTATCTGTGCACATGCGCAAACCGCGATTGACCTAGAACAAGCGCTACGGGTCAAAGAGGGCATGCGAGCCGCCGTTTTCCATGAAGGCCTATCGATATTTGAACGTGATAAAGCCGCCGCTTATTTTGCTCAAGACGAAGACAGTGCCCAAGTGCTTTTATGCTCTGAAATAGGAAGTGAAGGTCGAAACTTTCAATTTGCTCATCATTTAGTGTTATTTGATTTACCAAGTAACCCTGATTTACTCGAACAACGAATTGGTCGATTGGATCGTATCGGCCAAACACAAACCATAGAGCTGCACGTGCCTTATTTTGAAAATTCAGCGCAACATATTCTCTTTGATTGGTACCAACAAAGTTTACAAGCGTTTGAACATACCTGTATAACCGGCAGAGCGGTTTATGAGCAATTTAACAAGCAACTATTTGCATTGTCGTTAAGTGCTGATCTTCAGTCATCAGAAAAAGCTGAATTAATACAGCAAAGCCATGAATTACATTTGCGTATTAAAAAAGACTTAGAGTCTGGTCGTGATAAATTGCTAGAAATCCATTCGTCTGGACAAGGCAAAGCTCAAGCATTAGTGGAACAAATAGCAAAGCAAGACAATCAGGTTTATTTACCTCAGTACATGTTTCAAGTTTTTGATATATTTGGGATCGCACAAGACGATAAGTCTGATAACGCGATTGCTCTTCAACCTACCGAACACATGCTCAGTGCAAACTTTCCATGCTTGCCTGAAGATGGTACTACAGTGACGTTTAACCGTGATACCGCGTTATCTTATGAAGATTATCACTTATTAACATGGGACCATCCTATGGTCACTGGCGCCATGGACTTAGTGTTGTCTGACGAAATTGGTAACGCAACCATTGGTTTATTGAAAAATCCCGCGCTTCCTGCTGGCACATTCTTTTTAGAATGTATTTTTACTGTTGAAGCGATAGCACCAAGCAAGCTGCAGCTTGGACGTTATCTCCCAGTAACTCCTATTCGTGTGCTCGTCGACAAGGCCGGTAATAACTTAGCTGATAAAGTAAGTGAAGCAGTACTAGATCAACAGTTGGCACCAGTGAAAAAACAAATTGCGCTTCAGTTGGTGAAAGCGCTGAAAGATCAAGTGTCGCCGTTAGTAGATAGAGCAGAGCAACATGCACAAAGCATGGTTAACGATATTCAACAAAAAGCATTGCAAACGATGCAAACTAAGTTAGCCGATGAATTTAAACGATTAAGTGCCTTAAAGGCTATTAACCCAAGTGTTCGTCAAGAAGAATTAGATTTCATTAATCTTCAACAACAAGAGCTCACGCACTTTATTGAGCATGCGCAACTAAAATTTGAAGCAATTAGACTTATCGTGGTAAGTGGTTAAAGGTTAGTGGTTAACTTATGAGAGCAAACCTACGATGAGCGCCAACCCCGATTTTATTTATGCTCCACCGATGTCGCCTTATCTTGAGATCATTTATCGAGATGACGACATCGTCGTGTTGAATAAACCCAGTGGTTTGCTGAGTGTGCCAGGACGGTTAGCGGAGCATAGCGATTGTTTGCAACATCGCGTTCAATCGGTACTGCCAACTGCCACAATTGTACACCGCTTAGATATGGCAACATCTGGCATTATATTAATGGCTCTGAATAAACCAGCACATGTTGACATTAGCCGTCAATTTGAAAAACGTTTAACCGATAAAAGTTATATCGCACATGTTTATGGTGTAATCGAAGATGATCAGGGGTCAATCAACAAGCCGTTAATTTGCGACTGGCCCAATCGCCCCAAGCAAAAAGTTGATGAAGAAAATGGTAAGCAGGCACTTACACACTACCAAGTGATAGAAAGAAAGGCTCACTCAACATTAGTGAAACTTACCCCTATCACTGGACGCTCTCATCAGTTACGCGTTCATATGTTGTCAATTGGTCATCCTATCTTAGGTGATCGTTTGTATGCTCATGAAAAAGCGTTAACGATAAGTGCGCGTTTACAGTTACATGCCAATACCTTGAGCATCAAACAACCAACATCGGGGAAATCCTTGTCTTTTTGCTCTCCTTGCCCATTTATCAATGAAGATGATGAGTTTTAACCTTCGCCTCTACCCCTAATGCACTTTGCGCGTTAAGATATCGTTATTACTGTCGATACAGTACTAGAATCATTTTTGGGGTAACCGATTAGATGCGTTTATATTTTTGTTTGATCATTTATGCGTTGGTTGTCGTTATGGCGATGCCAATTGCAACGGCGCAAGAAGCGAGTGAAGCACAATCAACACAAGCTCAAAATTCATCGGCGACGAATGATACAGCGAGTACCAATGCCGAAAACAGTAGCCAAGACAAAATCGCAGACCCTGAGCAATCAAAAAATGAAGATAATGCTAATACTCAAGAAAATAAGGAGGGTGGCGGTAATACAGCGAATCTTCCCCCTACTCCCTTAAACTCGGGGGTAATAAATGCGCCTATTGACACGCTTTTACAACACCAAAGCGACTTAAAACACTACTTGCCCAATAAAAATATCAAAGCAATGCAGCTAGGTATGCAAGAGCATTTGGTTTTAATTGAAGAAAATAAAACCAGCCAAAGTAAAGGCGTGATGATTTTGCTGCCCAACTGGCATAAGAATGCTGCTGGCTCTAATGCAATTAATCATTTGAGAAATTCGCTACCAGAGCAAGGTTGGACGACGCTCACCATTCAGCCTCCATCTAAACCTGATGGCTATCCATCTAAAGCACTTGATAACAAACAACGTCAGGAAGAAAATCAAAAAATATTGACCGAGTATCAAGAACAACTTGCACAAATTATCAGCCAAGTTACCCAGCAAGCATCGGAGTACCCTGGCGTTATCATTGCAGTTGCTGAAGGTGGTCATGGTGCAGTGCTTACCAGTGTTTATCAAAGGCAGCTAAGCCCTTCACCCACGGCATTAGTTTTACTTAGTAGTGCGCTCGATACGCTAACGCAAAATCAGATGACCGCTGAGCACTTAACTGAGCTTTCTTTTCCTATCTTGGATCTCGCGTTATTTCGCGATAATGATAAGGTTAGACATGCCATCAAACTCAGAGATGAAGCTGTTAAACAACAACTCAAAAGCTTTTATCGACAACGTATTATTCAAAACCAAATTCCAAGTCAATACCCACCGACATCTTTACTTAAAAACATCAAGGGCTGGTTAGCCTCGCTAGGCTGGTAGCTATCGTTTTTTTGCCTGGCTAACCACTTCGTATGCCGCTTGAATATCTTGTGCTTTTTGTTTTGCCACTTCAAGCATTTCCGGTGGTAACCCTTTAGCAATCAGTTTATCAGGATGATGCTGCGCCATTTGTTTTCGATACGCTTTTTTGATTTCTTGTGCACTAGCTGAGGCACTAACCCCCAATAACTTATAAGCATTTTCAATTTGTGAAGCGCTAGCCGTTGCTCCGGGCTTTCCTTGCCCCTGATGAAATTGCGCACCCGCTATTATCATTTCAAGAAGTTTATCTAGTTCTCTGGCTGAAAACCCCAATATTCTGGCAATTCGATGTAATGCACCACGCTCTTCTTGTCCTAACTGGCCATCAGCAAACGCTACTTGGATCTGGATTTCCATAAACATCAACAGTAAATCATGACGAGAACGACATATCGCTTTAAGTTTAGTAATCGTTTCATCGATAGGGAACCCTGCCATTTTTCCCTCATTAAATGCATCTTTAGCTTGCTGACGCATACTCGCATCTAAGCCTAGCTTATCCATATAGGCACTAGCGAAGGCTATCTCGTGCTCTGAGACTCGACCATCTGCCTTGGCAATAAAGCCCATGGCGGCAAAACTGGAATAAAAAAATAATTGCTGCCGCTCTCCCTCATGTGCTTTGTTGAGCCCGTCAAAATCAAAGGACATCCCTTTATCAAAACGATGTCCAAGCCAAAGGCCAATCAAAGCACCTAACAGATGTTTACTCAACATTAAACCAAACAGAAAACCAAAAACCTTTCCCCAGATCCGCATCTTACTTGCATTCCTCATATTGTTGATTTAATTGCTCCAGGCGCTCAACTGTGCCGACATCAGTCCAAGAGCCTTGATAATGGCTGGCATTAATAACGCCTTGTTCGGCGTGATCTTTAATAACATCGCCTAGCTTAACGACTTTTTTATTTAAATAAGGAGCAAAGATACTCGCCTTATACAACCCGATACCACTAAACGTAAGCTTTTTATCTTTTTCAGTTTTCGATACACATCTAGCTGTGTCACCATGCAAATAAAAGTCGCCTAGTGGGTGATGCTCTGGATTGTCAACAAGCCATAGGTGCGCCAATGATTTCGAAGTTAACGTCGGCAATTTATCCATACCCCAATCGGTAAAAATATCCCCATTAATCACCAAAAACTGTTGCTCGCTCAACGACTGACGCTGATCAATCAACAACGGCATTGCATGAATGATCCCCCCTGCTGTTTCCAACGGTTTCGGCAACTCATGACTGTATTGAATATTAACCTGCCATTTAGAGCCATCTCCTAAGTAATCTATTAATTTTTCTGCTAAATAGGAGACATTTACGACAATATCGGTCAGGCCTGCATGAGCCAACTTAATGATATGGTGCTCGATCAGTGGCAAACCATGCACTTTTACTAATGGCTTTGGTGTGTGGTCGGTAATCGGTTTTAAGCGTTCTCCGCGACCAGCCGCTAAAATCATCACTTTCATGAGTTGGTGTCCGGTTGCGCTTTCTCTACCACTAGCGGTAATACTCTGTTTTCAACAAAATTAGCGAGGAATTGCAATGACTGATAACGACTTGCGATCTCTATGATGTATGACAAGGTTAATGGAATATCTTTCAAATACCCCAATTTGCCATCTCGATGAAACAATCTCGCAAAAATACCGCTCGCTTTAAGATGACGCTGCAACCCCATTAAATCAAACCACATTATCCATTGTTGCTCGGTAATATTTGCTAACTGCATGGTATCTTTTATTTGATTGAAGTAAGAAAGTGATAAGCTGGTCACCTTATCATCTGGATAACGGACATAACAATCGCGAAGCAAAGAAACAATATCGTAAGTAACCGGCCCTCGAACGGCATCTTGAAAATCAATCACCGCTAATTGCTCATTTCCTAACACCATAAGATTTCGACTATGATAGTCTCGATGCATAAATACTGTCGGCTGTGCTAACGCATTTTCTGTCAATAACTCAAAACATTGTTTGAGTTGTTGACACTCCTCTTCGGTCATGACCACCCCTAGGTGTTTACTCAATAGCCATTGGGTAAATATTCCTAACTCCATTTCAATAAAAGCACGATCGTAAATGGGTAAATTTTTAGTTTCAAGTTGGCTTAACGTGCTTAATGTTTTTATCGGTTTGTTCGCCAGTATTTGCACATTGTCAACCGAAATAATATCTGACAGTAAGCAATCGCCTAAATCACTCAAACAAAAAAAGCCTTGTTGCGCTTGGTGAGCAATTAAATCAGGTACCTTTATATGTGCCATTGCCAGTTCTTGACGCCTAGCAATAAATGCATCGTTATTACAAGTTTCAATGGGAGTATCTACGGCAATATAGGAGTTATCTTGAACGAAAAAACGATAATATCGTCTAAAACCTGCATCCCCCGTTAAAGGGGACAAAGTAATCGATTGTTGCGGAAAAATGGACGCTAGCCAAGTCATCAATTTTTCTTGGCGAATATCAGTTGGCAATGGAACGCTCCCTTACTATTTTCGACAATATAACGAATAATTCAGATAAATAAAATTGCTATATTATTTTAGAATTTAGCGTTAAAATACACAGGTTTATTTATTCATTTTTTAGTTAGCTTATTTATCGGACAATTCATGCCTCGTTTTTCTAAATTCTTGACGATTTTATTGTTGCTCTCCAGCAACACAAATCACGCCCAACAGTATTTGGCGGAGAGTCAAGCGACGGCAACCTGTCCATTACCCAGTTACCCAGCAATAGATACACGCGCCGCTGATAATAGAAATGACAGTATTACCATTTTTTCTAAGCGCTCTGAAATAATAGAAAATCAGCGTGCTTCTTTTTTCGGTGGTGTTACCTTAATGAATAAAGACCAAGCGATAAACGCAAATCAGATAGAAATAGATCGGTTAACCGAGACCATCAAAGCGCGAGGTGATATTCATTTTCAAAACCAAGGGCTCAACATTTTTGCATCCAGTTTAATGGCCAGCGAGAAGAACAAAGAAACCGAGTTATTAGATAGCTCCTACCAACTCAATGGTAACCCGGGCCACGGAAGCGCTGGAAAAATATATGTCAACTTAGACGGAACGTTAAGTTTAGTCGATTCGAGTTTTACCACCTGTTACGGGGAAACACCTGATTGGCAGCTCCAAGCAAGTGAAATTAATATTTCAGTAAAAGAAAATTTAGGTGAAGCTTTTCATGCTCGGCTAAAAGTTTTCGACATCCCTGTACTGTATATTCCTTATATCTCATTTCCGGTAACCAATGAGCGAAAGTCTGGTTTTTTATATCCAACGATCCGTTCATCAAATAATTCAGGTTTAGTGGTTGAGCTTCCCTATTATTTAAACCTTGCCGAAAATGCAGATGCAACTATCACTCCTCGACTGATTTCTAAGAGGGGTTTGCAACTCGATACCGAATTTCGTTATTTACTGGGTGAGCAGTCCGGTGAAATCAATATTGAGTATTTAGGTAAAGATAATGAATTAAAAATCAATCAAGATCCGCGTTACCTCGCCCGCATTGAGCACGTCGGTAGTTTTGCCGACCGTTATCGTGCGTATGTCGATTATACAACACTCAGTGATGATAACTATTTAGTTGATATCGATACCGACCAATACAACGCAAATGACGCTTATCTCTATCAAATTGGTGAGCTAGCCTATTTTGGTGAAAGCTGGCAGGCCAAAGTTCAATTTCAAGATTTTGAAGTTTTGGGTAACTACAAAGCGAGCTATAAAACCTTGCCACATATAGAAGTTCGTAATACAACTCTACTCCCCTTTTTCAACGGTCAATTTGATATTTATTCCGAGCTTACACACTTTAAATCTAGCGATAAAAACTTACCGGAAGCGAAACGATATCATATTGAGGCTGGGGCACTATTTCCGATATCAACACCTGCATGGTTTTTAAACTCAGAATTTAAAGTACTGCAAACCCACTATAAACAAGCTAATTTGCCAAACGATACGTTTCTTGAGGAAGACGTAAAACGCACGTTACCTAAAGTTCGCATGCATGGTGGTATTAACCTCGAACGAGAGACCAGCTTTTTTAAACAAAAACTTTTGCAAACCTTAGAACCACAAATACAGTACCTTTATGTTCCAGAAAAAGATCAACGCAATATTGGGGTTTACGATACCACTAACCTTCAAGACGACTATAATGGTTTGTTTAGGGATAAACGCTATAGTGGCTTAGATCGTATCGCCCAAGCAAACCAATATTCTTGGGGTGTTACCAGTCGATTATATTCAGATACCAACACCGAGATATTTCGCCTAAGTTTAGGGCGTATTGTTTATTTAAATGATGAAAACTTATTTAACGATCAGACACTATTTTCAAATGAATCAGCGTTAGCGACTGAAATATTTTGGCAATTAAGCAGTAAGTGGCAATTTAGTAGTGATATTCAATACAATACCGAAAGTAATATTACTCGTAAAAGTCAAAGTAGCCTAGATTATCAATATTCAACAAATCAGACAATTCAGTTGAACCATCGCTATACAAGTAATGTCTCAGGTAAGAGTCTAGAGCAAGTGTCGTTGTTAACAAGCTATCAGTTAAACCGTGACTGGCAACTTGTCGCACGGACAACTCGAGATATTCAGAACAAACGTAGCTTAGAAAGCTATTTAGGGTTACAGTATGAAAGTTGTTGTTGGGCAATTCGCCTTGCTTATCATCGTCATATCAACTCTAATATAGACGACGTGGATTTTATCAATGAAAACCGCGATGAATTTGATAGTGGTTTTATGTTACATTTCGTCATTAATGGACTCAGTGGTGGTAAAGGCTCTGTAAATACAGAGGATATGTTTAACGCAAGTATTTTTGGATATAAGCGTCCTTACTTTCTCAATAATTAGATTTAAGAAAACTAAACTACATGAATAAAAAATTAACTATAATTTCCCTCGCTAGTGCCTTATTTTTCAGCATCGCAAGTTTCGCTGAAGAAGTGGTAATAGATAGAGTAGCAGCCATTGTTAACTCTGGTGTTGTGCTAGAATCGGAAGTACAAGAATTAATGGCCTCAGTAAAAGCTCAATCGAAAAAAAATAACCAAAGCTTACCCTCTGATAATGCCTTAAGAGTGCAAGTTACTGATAAGCTTATCAACGATGCAATTATCCTGCAGCTAGGTGAGCGTATGGGGATTCAAGTCAGCGACGCGCAATTAGATGAGACTTTAACTAACATGGCGCAAGAAAATAGCTTATCGCTCGAAGAGTTTCGCCGTTCTGTCGAAGCCGACGGTGTGTCCTATGAAAGTTTTCGTGAATCGGTAAGAAAAGAATTAATTACTGGTGAAGTAAAGCGAGGCAGCTTACGCCGAAGAATTTACATTTCACCACAAGAAATCGCCAACTTAATCTCGGCAATGAAAGAGCAAAAAAGTGATGAGGTAGAATATCACCTTGGTCATATCTTGATTGAATTTCCTCCTGAGCCCACTCAAGAAGACATGAACAATGCCAAAGATCGCGCTAACAAAGTTATTGAACTTTTAAAAAATGGTGGTGATTTTGCTGAAATCGCGATTGCATCTTCTGGTGGAGATAAAGCACTTGAAGGTGGAGACTGGGGCTGGAAAAGTATTAATGAAATGCCGACGTTATTCTCTGAGGTCATTGTTGATAAAAATAAAAACGACATTATTGGACCAATTCGCACAGGTTTAGGTTTCAGTATTGTCAAGATTAAGGACATTAGAGGTAAAGAGGTTGTTGAAATAGAGGAAGTTAGAGCACGACATATCCTTATTGAACCTTCGATTATTTTAAGTGAAGCTAAAGCTGAAGCGATGTTAGAAGAATTCAGGCAAAAAATCTTAGCGGGTGAAGCAGATTTTGCCGAGCTTGCTAAAGAGCACTCAGATGGACCAACGGCGGTAAAAGGTGGTGATTTAGGTTGGGCGGAAGCTCGGATTTATGATCCGGCCTTTAGAGATGCTTTAGCTCGACTGGAAGTTGATGAAATTCATAAGCCATTCCGTTCATCGTTTGGTTGGCATTTAACACAACTAACCGGTCGAAGAACGCTTGATGCAACAAAACAAATGAATGAGAATCGTGCTTATCAAATGCTTTATCAACGCAAATTTGGTATGGAAAGCGCCCGCTGGATCAAAGAGCTAAGAGATGAAGCTTATATCGAAGTAATTGGTTTGAGATATAAAGATGACGATTAAGCGCATTGCGATTACCCCGGGAGAACCAGCAGGCATTGGCCCTGATTTGGTCATAACCATTGCTCAACAGGATTGGCCAGTTGAAATCGTTGTTGTCGCATCGCAGCGCCTGCTTGAAGAAAGGGCAAAAAAGTTATGTCTGCCGCTTGAACTTAAGCAATACGATGAAAGCCAACCTGCAGAGCCTCAAAAAGCGGGCACGTTAACTATCCTTCCTTTGGAGTTAAATGCCCCCTGTATTCCTGGCAAATTAAACCCGGAAAATGGCCATTATGTTGTCGAAACATTGAAAATGGCATGTGATAAAAATATCAGTGGAGAATTTGATGCCGTAGTGACAGGCCCTGTCCATAAAGGTCTAATTAATCAAGCGGGTATCCCCTTCAGTGGCCATACAGAATATTTTGCTCACCAAGCCAACTGCTCAGACGTTGTTATGATGTTAGCGACAGAGGGACTGCGTGTTGCTTTAGTGACAACACATATTCCTCTTGCCTATGTTTCTAAAGCCATCACCAAAGAGCGCTTACTTAAAGTTACCCGTATTTTGCATCAAGATTTACTCGAAAAATTTGGTCTGCCTGATCCTAAAATATATGTCTGTGGTATTAACCCTCATGCTGGTGAAGGCGGGCACTTAGGTCGGGAAGAAATAGATGTTGTCATTCCTGCACTTGAAGAAATGCGTGCTGAAGGCATGAACTTAATAGGCCCTTTACCTGCAGATACCATTTTCCAAGAAAAGTATCTCAGCCAAGCTGATGCTATTTTGAGTATGTATCATGACCAGGGATTACCTGTGTTAAAATATAAAGGTTTTGGGGCCTCAGTTAACATTACCCTAGGTTTGCCGTTTATTCGTACATCTGTTGATCATGGCACGGCATTAGAATTAGCGGGCACTGTCAATGCCGATCCGGGAAGCTTCTATGAAGCAATAAGAACAGCAATTACATTAGCTCATAATCAAACGAAGCCAGCTTAATGAAAAAAAACAATATGCATCTTGGTCATCAAGCGAAAAAAAGATTTGGCCAAAACTTTCTCCATAATGATGCCATCATCAGTAAGATTGTTGATGCTATAAATCCTGAGCCGGGTGAAAATTTATTAGAAATTGGCCCAGGTTTAGGCGCATTAACTGAGCCCGTGGTTGAGCGAGCTGGTGCTTTGTCAGTTGTAGAGCTCGATAGAGATTTAGCACATCGCCTCAAGCACCATCCGTTTCTTGCCCCTAAACTTACAATTTATGAGCAAGATGCGTTAAAGTTTGATTTCAGTCAACTGGCGACAGCAGACAAGCCATTAAGAGTTTTTGGTAACCTACCCTATAATATTTCGACACCGCTTATTTTTCATTTATTGTCGTTTAAAGCGCATATTCAAGACATGCACTTTATGTTACAGAAAGAGGTTGTTGAGCGAATGGCATCGGGCCCTAACTGTAAGGCTTTTGGACGTTTAAGCATAATGACACAATATCAATGCCAGGTGGTTCCTGTAATGGAAATTGGCCCCGAGGCCTTTCAGCCGCCACCGAAAGTTGATTCAGCTATTGTACGACTAATTCCCAGAAAAACAGTCGACAACCCAGTAAGCGACCTAAATTTATTAAATACCGTCTGTTTAACCGCGTTTAACCAACGCAGGAAGACGATACGAAATAGTTTTAAAACATTGATGGATGTCGAGCAATTGCAAAATTTAGGTATCGACCCATCATTACGTCCAGAGAATTTAACCATTAATGACTATATCGCTATTGCTAATTATATTAGCGAGAATCCGATAGTGGAGTAATATGCAAAAAGAGCAATTACTTGAAATTAGTCAACAAATAAAGGTAAGTGTCACCAGTCAATACGTAACAAAAATAGACGACAAAGGGACACCCCTCTATGTGTTCAGCTATACCATTACGATCACCAATAATAGCTCATATTCTGTTACTTTAGCCTCAAGATACTGGCTTATAACCAATGGCGAAGGCGAACAGTCAGAAGTATCCGGCGAAGGTGTTGTTGGCGAACAACCTACTATTTTACCAAACGCAAGTTACCAATATTCCAGTGGCTGTCATTTAACGACGCCGGTAGGCACAATGCAAGGTCATTATGTAATGCATACGTCAAATCAAGAGAAGCTAAACGTTAGTATCCCTTTATTTCAACTTTCCCAACCTTATAGCATTCATTAATGAGTACGTACTTTATTGGCGATATACAGGGCTGCTTTAACGAACTTGATCTTCTGCTCAATCGCATCAGCTTTAATCGAGCAAAAGATCAGCTCTGGGTAGCAGGCGATATGGTTGCCCGTGGTCCGAATTCTCTCGAAACAATGGAATTGTTGTTATCGCTAGGCGATAGCGTTAAAGCAGTGCTTGGCAATCACGACTTACACCTATTAGCTGTAGCAGCAGGACATAAAACAGCAAAGAAAGTGGATAAGCTTGCTCCATTATTAAACAGCCCGAAGCTTGGAACAATTATAGATTGGTTAAGTACAACGCCATTAATGCGAAAACTTGACGGAGAAAAAGTTTATATGTCTCACGCTGGACTTTCGCCACAATGGTCGATAAGAACAGCCAAACAACAAGCGAAATTTGCTCAGGCAATTATTCAATCAACAAAACGAGATGACTGGCTAAAAGTTATGTATGGAGAAGCGCCTCACTCTTGGCATAACGTCCATACAGAAAAACAAGCTTTTCGCTATACCATCAATGCCTTTACTCGGATGCGATACTGTTTTTTAGACGGTTCTTTAGATTTTAGCTGTAAAACCGCCCCCGAAGGCGCCCCTAAAAAACTTGCTCCATGGTATGAATTAGTTGATCTACCTCCGACTCGTTCATGGCTATTTGGTCACTGGGCCGCATTGATGGGTAAGTGTCCTCGCAATAATATCCATGCACTTGATACAGGCTGTGTTTGGGGTGGTGCTTTAACACTATTGCATTGGGAAAAAATGACACGTATCCAACAAAAAAGCCTTCAATAGCATTAAACTCACATTAAGCTTGCTGATTTACGATATTTTATTTCGCTAAATAGATGAAAATTTTCAATTAATACTATAAAGTTAAACACATAACTAAATAAAAACTTGAGACTCTGTCTCGTTAAACACCCCTAATCAAGATAAAGGCGAAGTTCATGAACCTAACGGTACGAATGAAAATAATTGGTGGTTTTGCCATTATTTCAGCTTTGATCGTCCTCACCAGTGCAATGTCATATCGTAATCTTTCGGCAATTGATGAAGCGACACTCATACAAAGTGAATTGGCGATCCCAACATTAAAAACCAGTAATTTACTGGCAACAGATTTAGTTGAAATAGGTAGCGTTACGTTGCGAGCGTATTATCAAACCAAAATTGACCAATTGAATATCAACCGCGAAAATTATCAAAAAATTAGCAGCAGCTTCAGTAAAAATGAACAAGCGTTGAGGGTCATTGTTAAGGATGAACCAGCTTTAACTAAGAACCTCAAGGAAATTGAAGAACTCTACCAAATCCTGATCGCTGATATCCAAAAGGTCTTTGATAATCGTAGTGAAAGCATTAATCGGCGCAATATGCTTATCGATAGCATAGACGCACTTGAAGAAAAGGCCGATGAAGCGGCAACGATTATGCTAGATTTGGCCTACCATGATTTGGCCAAAACAAAGCTACAGCGAGCCGTTACTCTAGGGGAAAGCATAGAAGCATCCTTTAATAGCATAGTATCTTCTGCTTTTGAATATCGTGATAACGTCGATCCTACTACCGAAGATCTTATTGAAGGTGAAATCAATCGGGTTAATGAAAGCCTACAAAATACCGCCAAAGAAATCATCAACGAACTCAACATTAATGGCGTAGAAGGTATTGCCGAAGAGTTCAGTGATATTATGGTAAGCATTAATACCATTATCACTGGCACTGATGGGATCTATAGCCATAAAAAAGCCCAGTTAGCTGCGATAGCTAATGCAACAGCTAGCCTAAATGCTGCAGAAACAAATATCAAAAAAGCCAATGCATTACTTGCTAAGCAAGTAGAGTTAGCCAATAAAACCACCAACGAAGCAACTGCATTAATTAGTGATAAAGTTTCTAGCGGTACTACCCAAACTATTTTGATCTTAATTATTTCAATTGGTTTGGCAACAGGTATTGCCTGGATTACCTTAATCAGTATTACTCGCCCACTAGAACGCGTCAATGACATGCTAAACGTTGTTGCTTCCGGTGATCTATCGCGTAAACTCGACGACAGTGGTAAAGATGAGTTTGCTGAACTTTCTCGTAACTGCAATACCTTAATTGATAGCTTAAGAGCCCTTATCAACGGCATTGTCAGTCGCGCAAGTCAACTAGCAACCGCAGCTGAGCAAACTTCAGCTGTAACCGCACAAAGCACCACCGCTATTGCAGAGCAACGAACACAGGTAGAGCAAGCTGCCTCTGCAACAACAGAGATGAGTAGTACCGCTCAAAGCGTACTTTCAGGCGCAAATGATGCGTTAGGGGAAATTAAGCAAGCGGATGATGAAGCAGAACGTGTTAAAGTCATTTCCGATCGTAATAAGTCAACTATCGAGCTGTTAGCAAAAGAAGTAGAGGATGCTTCAGCGGTCATCAATAAATTAGAGCAAGACAGTGCTTCCATAGGAGGGATTTTAGATGTAATCCGTGGCATTGCCGAGCAAACTAATTTACTTGCACTAAATGCTGCAATAGAAGCGGCCCGAGCCGGTGAACAAGGGCGAGGCTTTGCCGTTGTAGCTGATGAAGTTCGTACGTTGGCGAGTCGCACGCAAGAGTCGACCCAAGAAATTCAACATATGATTGAAGCCTTACAAACCGGCGCGCAAAAAGCAGTAGCGGTAATGGAAACCGGTAAAAAGCAAGCGGCTGAGTGTGTAACCCAAAGTGATGAAGCGAACGCTGCACTTGAAACAATTACGCATGCAGTCCATGAAGCATTCGATCGCAGTTCTCAAATTGCCACGGCTGCCGAAGAGCAAAGCGTGGTTGCTCACGAAATTAGTGAAAACTTGGAGTCGATTGTGGCAATCGCTGAACAAACAACAGCAGGGTCACAACAAACGGCAGAGTCGAGCAGTGAAGTGGCTCGCTTAGCTGAAGAATTACAATCTTCCGTTCGAGAGTTTAAACTGTAAGGTTATCGAAGGTATTTGAAAAGCCGTCACAAGACGGCTTTTTTTGTATATGATTTTTATAATCCGCGTTGCCATTCTTGTCGCAAGATAACGTCGTGTGGTTGGATTAATGCTCGCTCAACTTGGTTTAAAATAGCTGTCTTGTCTTTGTCAAGTATCCCTTTTAGCACCAAATAATTAGACGCGTGATCAGAGCGAAATATGGTTTTATTTAACTCAAGCGCACTAACTAACCACTTCATTTCTTGAAAAAGTTCAGCTTGAGTTAGTAGGCGAAACTCGCCGTCGAAAGCTTTGGCAAATCGCTCTTGACCGAAAGGGAAAGACACAACGAGCGTTGATAAGTAATCTGGCTGGGCTTCATTCATTAACTTGGCGGAATGTAGCGCATGCTGTTTAGCATATTTTGGGCCACCCAATCCATTGAGGATCATTACCGAGCTTTTCATACCCGCTTGCTTAATTTTGATCAGTGCTTCGAGTGAGCTCTGGTAACTTTCTCCCTTATTCACTAAGGTTAATACGTGGTCATCACCACTTTCACAGCCAACATACAGTAAGGTTAATCCTAGCGCATTTAATTCAGCCAACTGCTCTACTGTTTTATTTTTAAGATTTCGAGGCAAGCAATAACTCGATACTCGACTCACATCTGGAAAATACCGCTTAATCAACAACAATAGACTTTTTAACCGCTCAAAAGGAAGCATCATCGCATCGCCATCAGCGAGAAAGATACGAAACACGGGTAGACCAGAATCAGTGATCTTTGTTAACTCTTCCTCTATCGCTTCAAGTTTTTTGGGACGAAATTTTTTATCTTCACTGGTGTACATTTCACAAAAAGTACATTGGTTCCACGAACAACCATTAGTGACTTGTAATATTAAGCTTTTCCATTCACTAGGTGGTCTAAAAACAGGTTCGATATATGAGAGTGGATACATAATTTATTGTTGCTTCTCGTAAACACAGAACTCTAGGTTATATGCATTTTTTTCATCTGCTGTGTAATATTCGCTACTCACTTTTTGCCAAACGGTTTTAGTATCATAATCAGGAAATTGCGTATCACCGTCAATTGAAGCATCAATGTGTGTGATATAAAGCCTGTCAGCAAATGGTAAACAGTGTTGATAGATAGCGCCGCCACCGATGACCATCACCTCATCGACATTCCCCGCTTGCGCTAATGCATTTTCTACCGAAGAAACGACGGTAACGCCAGGAGCTTGGTAATTCATATCGCGAGAAATGACGATATTCAGTCTTCCGGGTAGCGCTCTACCAATAGATTCATAGGTTTTGCGCCCCATAATCACGGGTTTACCTAACGTTGTCTTTTTAAAATAAGCTAGGTCTGCCGGTAAATGCCAAGGCATGTCATTGTCTTTGCCAATAATGCGATTATCAGCGTGAGCAACAATCATAGATAAGATAGTCATGATTAGATTTATTGATTGCTTAAAACCTTATGTTACCACGGCTAAGGATTGGTAAAAAGAGAGTTAGCTAGATAGCTATTAAAGCTTAATGCTTCATATTACAGGTTATTGTGAACTCTCCTATTTATTAATATATCAAATAAAAAACGCTCATTAACCAATGAGCGTTTTTTACAATAATCAGTTAACGACGATATTCAACTTCGACATCGTAATCGTCTTCATCCCAATCGTCATCGTCAAGGTCATCATCAAAATCATCCATGGCATCTTGATGGTAGTTATCCCATTTGAACTCAACCGCTTTCTCTTCAGGTGCTGCTTCTAACGCTTCTGCTGGTAATTGCTCTATGAAGGTCATCAACTCTTGGCAAAGCTCTTCGGTACCTTGTTTATTAAATGCCGATATTTCAAAAACGCGATCTTGCCAGTTTAATCCTTTGAGAATACGCTCTGTAACTTCTTGAGCCTCTTCTTCTAGCATTAAGTCGAGCTTATTGAACACTAACCAACGAGGTTTCTGAGCAAGCTTTGCTGAATGAGATTCAAGTTCATTAATAATGGTTTTAGCATTTTCTAATGGGTCTGAGCCATCAACAGGCATAACATCAATGACATGCAATAACACCCGACAACGCTCTAGATGTTTAAGAAACTGCGTACCTAAACCAGCACCATCAGCTGCCCCTTCAATAAGTCCTGGGATATCAGCAATAACAAAACTTCGCTCTGCGCTTAATCGAACAACACCTAAATTAGGAACTAACGTGGTAAAGGGGTAATCTGCTACCTTAGGCTTCGCCGCTGAAACACTTCTAATCAACGTAGATTTACCTGCATTAGGTAATCCCAACAAACCAACATCGGCAAGTAACAACAACTCTAATTTCAAGTTACGGATCTCGCCTGGGGTACCATCTGTTTTTTGGCGTGGTGCTCGATTAGTGGAACTTTTAAAGCGGGTATTACCCAAGCCATGCCAGCCCCCTTTAGCCACCATCAATTTTTGGCCATGTTTGGTTAAATCGCCAAGCTGCTCATCGGTATCAATATCGACAGCTCTGGTACCTACAGGTACCTTTAATAACAAATCATCGGCACTTTTACCGGTCATATCACGGCTTTTACCATTTTCGCCACGTTTGGCACGATGAAACCGCTCAAACTGATAATCAATTAAGGTATTTAAGTTCTCATCTGCGACAAGATAGACATCGCCACCATCGCCACCGTCACCACCGTTTGGTCCACCAAACTCGATGTATTTTTCACGGCGAAAGCTAACACAGCCATTGCCGCCGTCACCTGCCTCAACCCTAATTTCTACTTCATCAACAAATTTCATGGTGCTTTAAAACACTCCAAACCTTTTTCATTGCTGCAATTATAAGCGATTTTTACTATTAACCCTAACCATGGTTAACAAATCACTCAAAAATTACGCTATAAGTTAAACCGTTAGCGAAAAAAAAACCCTGCTTTGATGCAGGGTTTTTCAAAGGTATTAAGTATTATTACTCAGCAACAATACTTACAAATTTGCGGTTTTTAGGACCTTTAACATCAAACTGAACTTTACCGTCAGTTAATGCAAATAATGTGTGGTCTTTACCGATACCCATGTTGTCACCTGCGTGGAACTTAGTACCACGTTGACGAACGATGATGTTACCCGCTAAAACAGACTCACCACCAAAACGCTTAACACCTAAGCGTTTGCTTTCTGAATCACGACCGTTTTTGGTACTACCTGCTGCCTTCTTATGTGCCATTGTAAATCGCTCCTAATTAGCCGTTAATACCAGTAATCTTCACTTCAGTGAACCATTGGCGATGGCCCGCTTGCTTGCGTGAATGCTTACGACGTTTGAATTTAACGATTTTAACTTTATCGCCACGACCTTGTTCTACAACTTCAGCCACAACTTTACCACCTTTAATGTAAGGCGCGCCTACATTGATGTTATCGCCATCAGCGATCATTAAAACGTTATCGAATTCTACTGACGCACCAATTTCAAGTTCAATTTTCTCTAAACGAACTGTTTGGCCTTCAGTTACACGGTGCTGTTTACCACCGCTTTGGAATACCGCGTACATAGCTACTCCGTACTGCGCTCTAAACTAAACGCATAAATTTAAAAATATAGGGCGCGAATTCTACTCGATGGGGTAATTGATCGCAAGTAGAAATATGAATTTTTATTTAATATTTTAAAGAACGTCATCTAACCTTCTTTATTGAACAAAATCGTGTAAACTTTGTCGCAAATTTTTCCGATAAATTCGCAGTAAAACATTCATAGGCTTATGAACATCAAAGATATTCAAGCACTGGCTCAACAAGATATGACCCAGGTTAACGATTTGATATACGCACAGTTAACCTCAGATGTCGCCTTGATTAATCAGCTAGGCATTTATATTGTCAATGCAGGCGGCAAACGAATGCGCCCTATGTTGAGCGTTTTAGCCGCTCGTGCTCTTGGCTATGATAAACAACAGCATATTGATATTGCAGCTATTGTTGAGTTTATCCATACCGCTACGCTGCTACATGATGATGTGGTAGACGAATCAGATATGCGCAGAGGCAGAGAAACGGCTAACGCATTGTTTGGTAATAGCGCCAGCGTATTAGTTGGTGACTTTCTATACACCCGTGCTTTTCAAATGATGACGAAACTCAACAACATGCGAATCATGGACATATTATCCGATGTTACCAATGTTGTTGCCGAAGGTGAAGTTTTACAGTTAATGAACTGCAATGATGCAAGCACAACCGAAGAAAGTTACATGCAAGTCATTTATTGTAAGACCGCGAAACTTTTCGAAGCTGCTACGCAATTAGCGGCAGTTATTAGTGATCAAGAGCCAAGCATAGAACAAGCAATGATCGATTACGGGAAATATCTCGGTACAGCATTTCAATTGGTTGATGATATTATGGACTACACTGCTGATGCCAAAGAAATGGGGAAAAATGTTGGCGATGATCTTGCCGAAGGAAAGCCTACTTTACCGCTAATTTATGCCATGCAACATGGAACTGAACAACAAGCGGCAATGATTACAGAAGCCATAGAAACAGGTAACGGTATGGAAAACCTAGAGGCTATCTTGTCAGCAATGAAAGAAACAGGTTCATTGACCTATACGCAAAAAATCGCTGAACGAGAAGCCGATAAAGCGATAAAAGCTTTAGCACCATTGGCTGACTCTCCCTACAAAGAAGCGCTAATTAACTTAGCTCATATTGCCGCTAACCGAACGGCTTAATCACCAATAACGCTTGTAAACATTTCGTACTTTAGGACGGGATATTGTATCAAAAAAGGCCGCTAACGCGGCCTTTTTTAATGTTAAGGGTTAATTCTATCCATTGATAAAATCAATACCTTCTTGAATATCTTTATTTAACGTTTCAAGCATATCGTTTTTCGCTTGCTCTTCAAACGCGCTTAACGGACCGTAAGGTAAAATCTCTTCGACACCATTCTTGCCTAAACGAACTGGATGAGCGAAAAATGGTGCATCACCACCTTCTACTTCAACGTAAGCATAATCAACAACTGACTCACCTTGTAAACCTTTAACTAAAGACATACAAAAACGTGCCGCTGCTGCGCCCATAGATAAAGTTGCAGAGCCACCACCTGCCTTAGCGTTAACAACTTCTGTGCCTGCATTTTGAATACGTGGCGTTAATGCCGCAACTTCTTCATCAGTGAACTCAACTCCTTCGACTTGAGAAAGCAGTGGTAAAATTGTTGTACCTGAGTGACCACCGATTACTGGTACACGCGTTTTAGCAACATCTAAGCCTTTTAATTCGGCAACGAATGCTTCACTACGGATAACGTCAAGTGTTGTAACACCAAAAACTCGATTCGCTTCATAAGTACCCGCTTTTTTAAATACTTCAGCAACAATAGGTACAGTGCCATTAACTGGGTTGGTAATGATACCTACTAATGCTTTAGGGCAATTTTCAACAATACCTTCAGCAAGTGTTTTAACAATACCAGCATTAACGGCAAATAGATCGGCGCGATCCATACCAGGCTTACGTGGCATACCTGCTGGGATAATAACAATATCAGCACCTGTTAATGCTTGAGCTAAGTCATCTTTACCAAAACCTGCAACTTTTACGTCTGTAGGGATATGTGATAAATCTACAGCAACACCCGGTACTACTGGGGCAACGTCATACAATGACAATTCTGAACCTGCTGGCAATTGGGTTTTTAATAGTAAAGATAACGCTTGGCCGATACCGCCAGCTGCGCCTAAAACAGCTACTTTCATGGGTTGTCTCCGAATTTGAGTAATTACGTAAAATTTAGGTGGCCAGAAGATAATGCATTGGCCTCCAAAAAACAATGATTATACAACTGTTATGGCAAACTAGGATACCGTATAATCGAAAACATTAAATAATACTATGGTAGTATAGCAGCGAGATAAAATTTTCTTGAATGGTTTAATGAGGAATATAAAAACTTATGAGCGGACAACAAAAACAAGAAGCTTTGGTGCAAGCCTTTAAAGATCTATTGAAGCAAGAACAATTTGGTTCACAAGGCGAAATTGTTGATGCCTTAAAGTCACAAGGATTTGACAATATCAGTCAATCAAAAGTTTCTCGTATGCTCAGTAAGTTTGGCGCAGTAAGAACACGTAACGCCCGACAAGAAATGGTTTACTGTTTACCGGCTGAACTTGGCGTGCCAACCGCTAAAAGTCCGTTAAAGCAATTGGTACTGGATATTGAACACAATGACGTGATGATCATCATCAGAACCAGTCCTGGCGCCGCTCAACTAATTGCAAGATTACTAGACAGTTTAAGTAAAAGTGATGGCGTTTTGGGTACCATCGCTGGCGACGATACTATCTTTATCGCACCAACGAATGTAAACCAAATTAAACAAACTATCGAAAAGTTAGAGGTTTTATTTTCCAAAAACCTCAGCTAAACCTACTCAATCAATGTCTGTTGTATTCTTTGAGACTAAGGTTGCCAGTACATTTAGGCTGGGCGCAAAAAATGCCGCTCCCGTTTCTGCTTGAGTATAATTTAATAAGTGGTCACTATGACCATGGGCATCCCCAACAATCATGCTACGCAACATCATGGTAAAGGGCTCTGGTGAATGACAATATGCAACAAACATTAAACCTTGCAGTTTCATGTCGCCATAGGGCATGCTTTGGCGCAGTATCTCGATGCTTTTTCCTTGTTCATCTTTTAAATTGACCCGCTTGATGTGGGCCGTTGCGGGTTTGTTTTCTGAGGTATATTCTTCATTATCAATTTTTGTGCGAGCAATAATATCTTCTTGCTCTTTAACTTCTAGCGTATTCCACAAATTCAAGTTATGCCGATAACGCTGAATATGCAAATAACTTCCACCAGCAAATTTAGGGTCTTCTTGTTCTCCCACTAAAGCAACTTCGCGACGATGCCGCCCTCTTGGATTTTCAGTACCATCAACAAAACCGGTAAGATCTCGACCATCAAGAAATCTAAAAGCACGAACCTGCTCGACGAGTTCGACACTGTCAGCCAATAAGTTACACACCTTAGTGGCAACAATATGATTAACATCTGCGCGATCACTTCTTACCTCGATGTATAAATCATAATGTGTCGCTGGTGCAATACGATCATCAGCTAAAATCTCACTAAAAGGCGCCAATTGCTTTGGACGGGCATCAGGGAACAACTCATCCCAATAGTTAGCACCGATTGCTACGACACCAGTTAAATTACTCTCTGAAAACCTATCGGCATACTTATCAAAAAGTGCTGGCAAACGTGACAGTGCTTCACGAATATAATCGGTATCATCATCAACAACATTAAATAACAAATAATACCCATGTAAACTCGGCTCTGCGCAAATACCAAACTGTTCTCTTGCCATTAATTGCTCCTGGCAGCCACAACTTCAATAAAATTATCTCATTCTACACGAAAAAATACTTTTGACAGTAACGGTTTAATTTTACATAAAAAAACCTTCTACTTGCTAGAAGGTTTTTATGTTAGAAGGTTTTTATACTAATCGCTAAATTGATCAAGAGCGAGAGAATTCTGGATAAGCCTCTAAACCACAATCTGATTTATCAACCCCTTCATACTCTTCTTCTGCACTAACTCGAATTCCCATCGTGACTTTCAAAATGAACCAAACAATTAAACTGGTCACAAATACCCAAGCAAAGATAGTCGCTGCCCCCATTAACTGGCCAGAAAAACTCGACGAAGTGTTAGTCAAAGGAACTAACATCAAGCCGAAGAATCCAACCACACCGTGCACCGAGATTGCACCAACAGGATCATCTATCTTCATTTTATCAAGCGCGACAATGGAACCAACGACAATGATACCACCTAGGGCACCAAACAATGTCGCTTGCAATGCCGTCGGCGTTGAAGGTTCTGCAGTAATAGCAACCAGCCCTGCTAATGCGCCATTGAGCACCATAGTCAAATCAGCTTTTTTGAACATTACCTTTGCTAAGACTAAGGCTGCAATCGCACCACCAGCGGCCGCTGCATTGGTGTTTAGAAAAACCATCGCGACAGAATGTGAATTGCCGATATCAGCAAGCTTAAGTACTGAGCCCCCATTGAAGCCAAACCATCCCATCCATAAAATGAAAGTACCTAAAGTCGCTAGCGGTAAATTCGCTCCAGGGATCGCATGAATGCGTCCATCTTTACCATATTTTCCTTGACGAGGCCCTAATAGCAGTACGCCTGCTAACGCTGCAGCAGCACCTGCCATATGTACAATGCCTGAACCTGCAAAATCAGAAAAGCCAAGGTCACCTAAGGTATACAGTCCAAATACCGCATTCCCCCCCCAAGTCCAGCTACCTTCCATAGGGTAAATAAACGCCGTTAATACCACAGTAAATGATAAAAATGCCCATAACTTCATACGTTCAGCAACAGCGCCTGATACGATAGACATCGCCGTTGCAACAAAGACGACTTGGAAAAAGAAATCTGACGCTTTTGAGTAAATAGCACCGCCAGTAAAGCCATCCTCTCGACCAGCAAATTCGCCAAGCACGGCCGCTGTATCGACGCTTTCAATACCTGATAAGAAGTAGCCACCACCGTACATAATTTGATAACCGCAAGCTAAGTACATAATGCAAGAAATCGCATAAAGTGCGACGTTCTTGGTCAAAATTTCAGTGGTGTTTTTTGCTCGCACTAATCCGGCTTCAAGCATAGAAAAGCCTGCTGCCATCCACATGACTAATGCACCACAAACTAGAAAATAAAACGTATCAATTGCATACTGTAGGTGAAAAATATTTTGTTCCATAAGTGCCTCCTACAATGCTTCAATGTCAGTTTCGCCGGTACGAATACGTACTGCTTGCTCTAGATCGAAAACAAATATTTTACCGTCTCCGATCTTTCCTGTATGCGCCGCTTTGGTTATTGTCTCGACCAAGCGCTCAACGACGTCATCATTGACTGCAATCTCTAACTTAACTTTAGGCAAAAAGTCGACCTGATATTCTGCTCCACGATACAGTTCGGTATGCCCTTTTTGACGACCAAAGCCTTTAACTTCACTTACCGTTAAGCCTTCGACGCCTATTTCAGAGATCGCTTCTCTGACGTCATCCAACTTGAACGGTTTAATAATTGCGTTGACAAGTTTCATTATTTACCCCTAGTTATTGTTTGGAGTTAACTATTCAAGTGACATGCCAAACAGTTAAAGCGTTAAATAACAAAAGGATAGAGTTTGAAGTATCAAAAAAAACTTAAGCTTCGCACCAATTTGGAGCAGTAAAACTCTGTATGGAGCGATATGGTGCATAAACACAATGAAATAATGAAATAATGATCAGTAATTGAAAATCATCGAGAAAACACCACGAACCTATTTAACAGCTGCTCTGATGGCTCGTGGTGCACTTTAACCTACATTCAGTAAGGTTGATTAGGGTTTTTTGTCTGAACTCTCAGATGTTAATAAATCATAGCAGCGCTTGGTTTTAACACAGCGAGAATACCTAATCGCTCCATATCACAAAAGCTATTCGCCTCAGTGACTAATTCTTTGGTTACTCGAGTTTGCGTTAACACTTCAGGATTCAAGATTAATTCTTGTGGATGTTCGCCGCACTGGTAATTTAATAAGGTAATACGTTTTGCCACGTAGAGTAGCTTAGTCTCTTCTGTGCTATATTCGAAATCATCTAGATCCTGATAACGTATAGGCTCAACAATGCTAAAAGGAATTTGCCATAACTTAAGCAGTTCCGCACTTACATCGGCATAGGTAAATTGAAATACTTGTTGCTGCTTTAGCCAAGGTAGCTCAGTCTTGTTATTAATACGAGCTTGCTCTACTTTTTCGGGTTCAAATTGATGCATCACCAACTCACCAATATTATGTAACAACCCGAAAATAAATAATCGTTCCGCATTTTGCATACCTAATTTAGCGCCTAAATACTTGACGATTAATGCCGCATCTACGCTACTTTCCCAGAACGTCTCTAAAAAGTCTGGATCTGCTTTTATCGATTTAAACGCTTCTGTTGTAAAGTAGGCAATAACTAGGTTATACACTTCAGTTATTCCTAAAACGAGCACCGCTTTAGATATCGTGTCTATCTTTCCGGGATAGTTAAAAAAGGAGCTATTAGCAAGTTTTAATATTGTCCCAGCCAGAGCAGGATCTAATAAGATAACGTCGGCAATATCGTCTATTGTCGAGGCTTCATCGTCAATTAACTCTCTTATTCTCACAAAAGAGTCTGAGATAACAAATATCTCACTTGCTTTTTCTGCGTAATCTTCAGCATCCATGTAAATATCCTAAAATTTAATAATTTCAAAAATCTATACTGAATAATAATGATATCAAGCGCTTTTCTAAAAGGTCAAACAGCGAGATTTCACCTTAAAGCGTCAGTTTTAGTCATTCATTATTCTAGTATAGTCTCAAACTTGTAAAATTGAGCTTTTAACTCACTGAAAGTTTCACTTGGTAAGCGCCAAACTTTCTAATATTTATGACGCCACAATCTAATATCAAATATTGGCCCTTAATACCTAGCAGCTTACCTTCAATAATTGTCGTTTTATCAAAGCTTAATGAATGTATTTTTGTAGGAAAGCTTTCTACAGGATAGTTGAGCGCTATAACATCCGCATTCATTCGTTCAATTGCCCCAAGGCTAAAACGTGAGGTAAGTTCGTTTAGCGTCTCGTCTATATCAGGAATAAGTCGATTGGCTAATTCATGTAAATTGATCGGACTGTTGTCGCCTTTCAACATTTCTCGCCAATTCGTTTTGTCTGCGATGTGTTGACCTAAAGCCGTTTCAATGAGTCCCGATTGCATCCTCGTGCTAACTTTGAAAATAGGTAAAGCTTGTGTCGCCCCTTGATCAATCCACCTTGTTGGAATTTGTGTATGACGAGTAATCCCGACCTTCAATCCCGATGTATTAGCTAAATAAACATAGTGAGGGATCATACAATGATGCTCTCCCCATTGTGGTTCACGGCAGCTGCCTTGAAAGTAGTGGCAGGTTTCGGGCTTCATGATACACATGTCACACTGAGCAAGCTTCTGACTACAAGGAAAGCAAAAACCTTGCGAATAACTTTTTTTCGTTTCTTGATGACAATTGCTGCATAGAATTGTCCCACTAAATTCTAGTTTAATGGAACGTTGGAGATACTCACTGATCGGTAATGATTGCTCACCAATGGGAAGGGAATAGGCGACTAAACCATCATTATTTAACGATCCTCGCATCTTTTTTAAAAGACCAAACTCTGTCGTAATCTCTGTCATTTTATTTATAATATTACCTATTTTTATTGGCGACATACTACGTAAAAATGTCAAAGTACTCTAGTCATTTTACTGCAAACAGGAAAATCTATTGGCAAATACTTGGTTTACATACATAGTGCAATGTGCCGATGACTCCCTTTATACCGGCGTAACCACCGATATTCAAAGGCGGTTAACCGAACATAACAATGGTAAGCTAGGCGCAAAATATACGCGGACCAGGCGACCGGTTAAACTGGTTTATCACGCTATATTGTGTTCACGTAGTGAAGCCTGCAAGCTAGAGCATCAAATAAAACAGCTTTCTCGAGCGGAGAAATTGGCATTAATTGCAACGTAATTTAGCAAAGGTCTTATTGCCAGTGGTCTGCTGAGTATCGATAATCAAGGTTTTCTTCGATTTTTAAATAAACTGCTGGTAGAATGCGTCGGTTTTTTTACAGATAAATGATAAAGCCGTACCATGTTTCTTGAAACTTACTGCCAAATAGATAATCAAAAAATTAGTTTTACTCGCCAACAAGCAAGTGATTTCGCTAAAAAAGTCGCCAATGACTTTAACCCGTTGCATGACGTTGATGCCAAGAGATTTTGCGTACCCGGCGATTTGCTATTTGCATTAATTCTTGAAAAATCGGGGCTTTCTCAACAAATGACCTTTAATTTTTCAGGTATGGTAACCGATGGAGTTGCCCTGAACTTTCCTGATGATATTCGCGATTGCGCCTTTATCAGTGACGACAATGGTAAAGAGTATCTATCTGTCCAAGCAAGCGGAAAGAAAACAACAAACGCTAACACTATTGCGGCGTTAACTAAAGCGTATGTCGAATTTTCTGGTCAAACTTTCCCGCATATTTTAGTAAAGCTTATGCAGGATCAACAAGTCATGATCAACCCTTCAAGGCCTATGGTAATGTATGAATCCATGGCGATTGAAATAGAAAGTCTCGACTTTGATTCAATTGAATTATCGCTCGCAAAGACCACGCTATCCATAGAAGGTAAGCGCGGTATTGCCGACCTCAGTTTTAACCTGATATCGCAAGGAGAGACGATTGGCCATGGTAAAAAACACATGATTTTGAGCGGCCTTAGACCTTACGAGCAAAGTGTTATAGACGAAATTGTTGAACTTTATAACAATAAAAAGGCCAGTTTTAGCGCTTAACGTCGCATTTTTACAAAAAATCGATCAAGTTTTTCAGCACTGGTTCTCATCCAACGTTGGCATTTTTTAAGCCAACGTTGAGCCCAAAAATATTCAGTACTAAGCAAAGCTAAACCAAGCGGCAGAAAAATCACTGCAGGCCCAGGTAACAAAATAAACAGTATGCCTATCGCTAAACAACAATAGCCAACACTTATTTTGCTCAAACGTTTTAGTTTATCCATTTTTATTGTGCCATTAAACCTATCTTAATCATTCTCAAGCAAGTTAGACTCCAACAATATAAAAACCTTTAAATTCATACTTTTAAGAAAAACACCTTTGATTGGAACGCTATAACGTTAACTAATTTCACTAAAATCTAGTAATTTTTTAATCGTTTTCACCAAACTAACTATACTTAAAAATAGCCAGACTCATAAATTCTCCTATATGAACAGGGATGTTCACATGCTATACCAACCATGAATTCCTTTTTTTGCTAGGGTCTGTTGCAGAAAAAATAAACAAAGTTCAGCGAACCCGAATGTAATGATGGTAAAACGTCAAGAGCTATGCCAAGATTTGCAGGCGATTAACAGAATTTCGAGGACATATGGAACTTCATTTATGGTTATCACTGGTGACCATTTGCATACTCGGCGCACTATCTCCTGGGCCTAGCTTAGCGTTAGTCATTCGTAATACATTACAAGGTGGTTCATCAACCGGCTATGCAACGGCAATCAGTCATGGGTTAGGGGTTGCATTATACGCTGCAATTACCGCAACAGGCATAGCATTAATTATTGTCAGTTCACCGTTGCTCTACAAAATTATCCAGTACAGCGGTGCGGCGTTTTTGGTTTATTTAGGCATCAAAGCACTGCTAAGCAAAAAACAAAACATACACGTTGATGAACAGGTTCAAACAGAAACTAACGTAAAGGCAATTAATGGTTGGCGCGATGGCTTTCTTATTGCGTTTCTAAACCCTAAACTTGCGATATTCTTTCTGGCACTGTTTAGTCAATTTGTCGATGAAAATGCTGACTGGCAACAAAAAATCATAATGACAATGACGGTAGGTTGTATCGATGCTCTTTGGTATGTCATCGTCGCTTATATGATATCTCGAGGTCCTATTATTTCGAGATTAAAACAAAATAGTCACATCATCGATAAAGTCACAGGAAGCTTTTTAATATTGCTCGCTGCGCGAGTAGTGATAAATTAATCGAATTAAATTTTATAGCCTCTATTAGAGGCTATAAAAATAATAATAACAGTGCAGAGTTAGTATTCTGGTTAATAAACAAAGTGCAAAACTTTAAGACCTTTTCCTTGTTGGGCCTCTTTAAAAACCACAGGATTGTCTATTTTACCGATAAATCGACATTCTGGACACTCTCTTGATACTTCAGCGATCAGAAAGGCTTCATCTAAATCAGGCGAGTTCAAACATAGTAGTGCCTCAGCACCTGGTGAGAGTAGTTCTGGTATTCTTTTTATTATCTTCTTATAGTCTCTTTTAATATCGACACTCCCTTTTTGAAAAGACGGAGGGTCACAGATTAATAATTGGTATGGACCATATTTTTTTAATCGAGCATAGGACTTGAAAATATCAACACCTTCAAACTTAACCTTACTCAAATCTTGTTTATTTAAGCGATGGTTTTCTCTCCCTTTGGCTAACGCTGATTTACTCATGTCAATATTAACCACTTGTGTCGCTCCACCAGCAATAGCCGCTACAGAAAAAGCACATGTATAGGCAAATAAGTTTAAAACGTTTTTTCCCATTGCATGTTCTTTTACCCAAGAACGTCCATTAGCCATATCAAAGAATAAGCCCAAATTTTGCGACTTCCCGAGTTGTAAATGGTACTTTTGCCCTTTCTCTAATGCCACGGCATGATCGATAGGCGCTCCCCATACCACTTTGATCGGTGCAAACTTTTGGTAACGATGTTGTACTTGTATCGACTGACAAGCACTAATAAGACTTTTGAGGCTCGACACTAACTCAGCCAACCATGGCTCCTCTACCGCTTGATATAGCGTGATCAGCACAACTGGCTCAAACCAATCAACATTAACATGTGACAGCGATGGGTAGGCATGACCTCGACCATGGAACAATCGCCCACTTTCTTTAAGGTTTGATGTATCAAGGTATTGCAGCATGAATATTTCTGGCAAAAAAATAAGGCCCCATAATAACAAATTATCCGGCCTTATATATCTATTAAATCTTAACTAAATAAACTGATAGCAAAGAACTTAGTCATTACCGTATTGATGAAAATAAACAACACTATCACTGGGATAAAGGTACTCAAAGAAAAATTAATATATTTTTCGACCCAAGAATTAGCATAACTATCATTGCCCTGGGCAAGCTCTTCACTCAATTTGTGTTTCTTCCAGCGGTAGCTAACAAACACACAAATCAAGAAACCATTGAGTGGCAAAATAGTGTCATAAAAAATGTCTGTAACCACATCAAAGAAAGACTTTTGCGCACCAGCGTAATTCACAAATTTAGTGAAGAACTCCACCATCCCAAAAGACACCGTTGCAAATATCGTTAAAATACCCGCTGTCATTAACAAGGTTAATAAGGCTTTCTTTCTAGACTGACACTTTTCTGTGACTAAATATGAAACCGGAACTTCGATAATTGACACCAACGAAGTAATAGCGGCAAAAAATACTAAGATAAAGAAGAACGCAGCGACAGCACTCGCAGCAAAATAGCCAATTGATGACTGTAGCGCTAAAAATATTTTAGGTAAAAAGGTAAAAATTAACGATACAGAACTATCACTTAATTCAGCAGGGTTTACGTCAGGATTGAACGAAAATACTGCGGGTAAAATCATTAAACCGGCGGTAAACGCCACTGCAGTATCGGTTAAAGCAACTAACTTAGCTGAACCAACAATATCTGTTTTTTGGGTGATGTATGAACCATAAGTCACCAAAATCCCCATCCCCAAAGACAATGAAAAGAAAGCTTGTGACAACGCACCATTAATTACTGAAGGCGTTATCTTATCGACGTCAGGAATAAGGAAGAATTCGATTCCGGCCATGGCATTGTCTAAGGTTAGCACAAATATAACCATCAATATCAACATAACAAATAGCGCAGGCATTAATGTTTTAGCGGCTTTTTCGATACCATCCTTGACACCCGCGACCAAAATAAAATTGATGATCGCTGCAACGACTACCATCGCGCCAAAAATGTAGGGACTATTGATAAAAGCGCCAAATGCTTCACCCGTTGCCAAGTAATCTAAATTACCAGTAACGATCATCGCGATATAGCCAAATATCCACACTGTCAACACCATATAAAAAACCGCTATCATAAATGGAGTAAACACCCCTAAAAACCCAGCAGCTCCCCATAGTTTGCTGTCATTCGAAAGTGTTTTGTATGCACCAACGGGTTCTTTTTGGGTTTTTCTACCAACAGCCATTTCGGCTATCATGATCGGTAAACAGATGAAAAGTACGAAAAGAGCGTACATTAGTAAAAACGCACCGCCACCGTTTTTAGCGGCATTTACTGGAAAACCAACAAGGTTTCCTATACCGACAGCAGAACCTGCTGCGGCTAATATAAATCCAATTCGGGAGCTAAAATGTTCTCTTGCTGCTGTCATAAATGTCCTTGATTATAATTTTTTATAGGGCATATTGTTATTAACACGCTATCGATACATTGCAACCTATGCTGCAACGCTATAGCGTTTATTAATTGTTGCCTGATGCTACCAAGGATTAAGGCGAATGTCTTGTCTTACCTTTACGTAAAGTACAACAAATTGTAGAAATTTATTTGCACTGAGGGTAAATAGTTGAAAAACGACGCTAAGTGCGCTGTTGGCTGTATTGATTAACGCCCATTATCGATAAAATACTCTGAGCTTCATCTGAAGCAAATGTGCTTGCTGCTTCAAGATCATCCATCGATATTGCTAAACTTTTACACATCCCAGCGTCGATAGTCTCATCATAATTAAAACAATCGGGATCACTATCCACTAACGCAAGTCGACTTGCTAAATATAACACTTTGACATCTTTATTAATTTGAATATCTTTCGCTTGATTATAGTGACGGATCGGTAAAATTATCTTTTCCGGTATTTGCCATATTTTTAGCAATTCTGCGGTGACATCGGTATAAGTAAAGCCAAGTGTCTTTTTCTGGATTGTCCAAGGTAAATTATCGGCGTCATACTGCTCACATTGTTTAGCGATCTCTGGCGAAATTTTTGCGACGATAAGTTCGCCAAAATTTTGCAATAACCCTGCAACAAATAATCGTTCAATGTCGCGGATCCCTGCTTTGATGGATAAGTTTTTAGTGGCTAAACCACAAAAGACACTTTGTCGCCAAAAACGTTTAAGATCAATAGCTTGATTTGCGAAGTGCTTAAATGCACTGGCAGCAACGTCAACCAACATCATATTATATATTGCTTGCGTACCGATAATGGTAATTGCCCTTGAAATCGTGCTTATTTCACCCGGAAAACTATATATAGCACTGTTTGCGATTTGTAATAATCGAGAAGTCATTGACGGATCAACACTGATGACATTAGCAAAGTCTTCAATCGTCGAGTTTTCGTCTTCCATTAACGATTTAATTTTAAAGCAGGCATCGGGTAAAGCAAACGAACCGTTGGCTCGTAAAGCATAATCATATGCGTTCATAACAGTGCTCAATGTGAATGTTAACGATACCTTACACATTTTTAATCGACAAAAAAAGCGCAGATTATAAATCTGCGCTTTTTAGAACAATATCTTAGCAATAATTATTGGGCAAAGGTTTTACCGAAAAAGTCGCCTTTGTTCCACGTAGGACGTTTTTCTTGATTAGCAATCTCTAAACCTATCATCATATTAACTTCAGCAAATTTTGCAGCCGCATCATAGCGAATCGGTAAATCGATTTCATCACTGTGCTGATGATAATGATTTTTCAAGAAATCACCAAAAACTTCACCACCATCGATATTTTCGTCAGTCGACTTAAAACCTGTCATTAAGAAAACAGAAGGGATACCTTTTTTTACAAAACTGTAATGATCGCTGCGCGTAAATAATGCTTGTTCCGGCATTGGATCCGGGCTCAAACTAATATCAACCTTCTGTGCCGCTGTTTCAACAATGGGTCCAAGACTAGAGTGAGTTGCACCAAAGGCGATGACATCAGCAAAAGGATATAAGATTAACGGCATATCTAAATTAACATTAGCAACCATATTCATCACGGGTACGGTTGGGTTACTTGCGAAATAGCTGGAACCCAATAATCCTTTTTCTTCACCCGTTACCACAACAAACAAAATAGAACGCTTCGGCGGCGTTGCTTTAGAGGCTAGTAAACGAGCAGTTTCTAACATAATAGAAACCCCAGAAGCATTGTCCAAAGCGCCATTATTTATTTTGTCTTCTTTTTCTTCATCATGATGGCTAACACCGATGTGATCTAAGTGACCACTGAACACCACGAACTCATCTTTAAGTTTCGGATCGCTACCCTCTAACGTCGCAATAATGTTAGGGCTGGTTATTTCTTCATGGCGCGTTTTCTTAGCCAAGCTAACCGATGAATTCAATGCAAAGCCTGTGATCTTTTTATTTTCCATGTCGTCATTTAATATTTGCTCTAATGACATCGTTGCACCAGTGAACAAAGGAGCTGCTTTTTCATGTAATAAATAAGCTCCACCTTTGATGCTTTCATAGGAACCATAAGGTTTATTATCCTTATCTAACCAGGTATAGGCAGGTGTTCTGGCATATTGAGCCGATTTTTCGAAACTTCTAACTTTATCTCGCTTAGGGGTGTGTATGGTAATAAAACCCACAGCTCCACGCTCTGCCGCATGTCTTAGTTTTTCTCTACTAGAGCCAATATGCGCTCCTTCTTCTGACGGTAAATCATCTGGACGGCCATGTAACGCAACAACCACTTTGCCTTTTACATCAAGATCTTGGTAATCATCATATCCAAAATCTTTACTAATAACACCGTAGCCAACAAACACAGTCTCGGCGGTGATCATCGACTCAGTTTCCATCGCTGAACCTGACATAATATAATCATCGATTTCAGTGAGCTCTGTAACCCCTTCTTCATTGGTGATAGAAAACGTTGCACTGTCTGGCTCTAGGTATGATTTACGAAAAGTGACTTGCTGCAAAAAGCCTTCATTTTCTCCTCGAGGTTTAAGCCCTAACTGCTTAAAGTTTGCAATGACGTAATTGGCAGCAATTTGATATTCATTACTTCCGGTATCACGTCCTTTCATGGCGTCATCCGCTAAAAACTCAAGATGAGCTTTGATATTATCTGGATTTACCTTCAGTGTATCCACAGAATCACTGGTAGTGATTTTCGCTTGTTCACCACAGGCGGCCAATAACGACAATGCAAAACCGGCAACGGTTAATAATTTATATTTCATTGAATTTCTCTCTAGATGTTATGCTCTCTCGCCATACATCAATTAATCTATGACATAGCATTTGTTATTTCGATACCCATAGCCGACGAAAAATGAGTTCCCGTCAAAAATGCAAAGCACCATAATATATCGGTTCAACCATTAAAAGACCAGTAAGTATTAATGACTATTGTTGCATATTTGTATCAGAAACAGCTTTGTCATTAAATGTAATCAATGCTTTTTTCTATCGAATCAAAAGATAGGAAATCCGGTATCACGGATAATATGGTCAGTAACTATATAGGTGTGAGTTTGTGCAACTGCAGGTAAGTCAACAATACTAGCTAAGGTATCGCGATAAGAGTCCATATCTGAGAAAACAATTTTGATCAAATAATCAAAGCCACCAGCAACAAGGTTGCATTCGGTAACATATTTAATTTTAACCACGCCTTCTCGAAATCTATCAAACACATCGGCAGTGGTTCGATCAAGGGTTACTTGCACAAATGCTGACATTCCATAGTTAAGCGCTCGAGCATTTAAATAAGCCCCATAATGCTCAATAACCCCTTCTTTCTCCAACCGTCTCACTCGCTCTAGACAAGGGCTAGCACTTAAATTAACGCGCTTTGCTAATTCAGCATTCGAAATACGACCGTTTCTTTGAAGAACATCGAGAATCGTTAGGTCTATCCTATCGAATTTCCTTGGGAGTTGTTGGCTCATTTTCGATATTTCCTATGGATTTATTACGCCTTTTCCATAGATTATTCTCTAAAAATACGTTTTTCGCAAACACATTCTGTTTGCTTTCATATAAAATTCGCATCCATTTTTGAAATATCCTGTTAACCGATGTAGGTGATTTATGCTTTTTACTGGCTCTTTAGTTGCAAAAAATAGCATTCGACAAACCATTAGAAACAATTACCGAGCAAACGAGAATGATGTGCTCGCCAAGTTACTACCAATTGCTGAAATTAGCGTTGATGCAAAATCACGCGCTTGGGATTATGCCCGTCAATTAGTCGTCAATATTCGTAAAGATCAGAAAGGTAAAGGTGGTATCGACGCCTTACTAAATGAGTTCTCTTTGTCAACCGAAGAAGGCGTAGTGTTAATGTGTTTGGCTGAAGCCTTGTTAAGAGTGCCAGATAAGCATACAGCGGATCGTTTAATTCGCGATAAATTAGCCAACGGTGATTGGAGCTCACACATAGGTAACAGTGATTCTATATTTGTTAATGCGTCTTCTTGGGGCTTACTATTAACAGGTAAATTGGTTAACTATTCAGATGAGAAAAAAGAAGAGCAGTTTGGTTTATTAAAGCGCACTGTTGGTCGTTTAGGTGAACCTGTTATTCGTAAAGCGGTTCGCTATGCCATGAAAATCATGGGTACCCAATTTGTCATGGGGCATAAGATAGCAAGTGCAATTGAACGCGCTCAGGAAACAGAAGCCAAAGGCTATACCTATTCATACGACATGTTAGGCGAAGGCGCACGAACAATGAAAGACGCCGATCGTTACTTCGACAGCTATATGGAAGCAATTGACGCGATCGGTATTGCGGCTAAATCTAAAGGTCCACAAAAGAGCCCGGGCATTTCAGTTAAATTATCAGCAATTCATCCACGTTATGAATTCTCACATCGTGACCGTGTATTAGCAGAAATTGTTCCTCGTTTGAAAAAGTTAGCGCTAGCTGCAAAAGCCTACGATATTGGTTTTACCGTTGACGCTGAAGAAGCAAACCGCCTCGATATATCACTTGATATTATTGAAGCCGTTTTTAGCGATAGTGATTTAGACGGCTGGAACGGATTTGGTATTGCCGTTCAGGCCTATCAAAAACGCGGTATCGATGTCATAGAATGGGTCAGAGAATTAACACAACAAGTTGGTCGTCAAATGATGGTTCGTCTTGTTAAAGGTGCTTATTGGGATAGTGAAGTCAAAGATACCCAAGTTGAAGGATATGCTGACTTCCCTGTATTTTCGCGTAAGCCTTCAACGGACGTTTCTTATCAAGCATGTGCTAAAAAGCTTTTAGCGTATAGAGATACTATTTATCCGCAGTTTGCGACCCACAATGCTTATACCGTTGCGACTATTTTAGAAATGGCCGAAGAACTTTCGGGATTTGAGTTCCAGCGCCTACATGGTATGGGTGAGTCACTCTACGACCAAGTCGTTACGCAAAAACGTGTTCCTTGCCGCGTTTATGCACCTGTTGGTGAGCATTCGGATCTATTAGCTTATTTAGTGAGACGTTTATTGGAAAACGGCGCTAACAGTTCATTTGTTAACAATATCGTCGATGACAATATTCCTGTTGAATCTTTGTTGGCTGATCCAGTTGAAACTGTGCAAGCATGGGATAACAAATACAACCCACAGATCCCACAATCAATTGAGCTATATCAAGATGAAGGCACGATGCCGCGAGTTAACTCCAAAGGGATCGATCTTACCGATATCGATGAATTAACCGAAATGCGCGCTAATCTTGATGCATGGTTTGAAAATGCTATCAAGTGTCAAGCGCCAGAAGGTGGCTTGCCAGTAACAAACCCTGCCAACCACAATGAAGTAATCGGCTATATTAGTCACGCTGATGAGCAAGAAATGCAAGCCATTGTTGAGCGCGCTCATACTGCCTTTACAACATGGTCAACAACCCCTATCGAGCAACGTGCTGAGATACTATACAAAACGGCAGACATTCTTGAAGAACATCGTGATGAACTTATTGCCCTTTGTACTAAAGAAGCAGGTAAAACAATACCTGACGGTGTAGCAGAAGTTCGTGAAGCTGTTGATTTCTGTCGTTATTATGCCAATAGAGCACAAGAGTTGTTGGCAAATGCTGATCTAGTTGCTCGAGGTGTTGTCGTATGTATAAGCCCATGGAACTTCCCTTTAGCAATATTTTTAGGTCAAGTATCAGCAGCGATTGTTACAGGTAATACCGTAGTTGCAAAACCAGCTGAGCAAACAAGTTTAGTCGCATTGCGCACAATAGAGCTTATGGAACAAGTGGGCTTACCAAAACATGTTGTTGAACCTGTAATTGCCCGCGGTAGCAAAGTTGGACAAATAATAGTTCCTGATGGACGTGTACAAGCAGTAATGTTTACCGGTTCAACAGAAACAGGTAGCAGAATTTCGCAAACATTGGCAAAACGTGGGGGTGATCCCGTTCCGCTTATCGCAGAAACAGGTGGTCAAAACTGTATGATCGTCGATTCAACCGCATTACCAGAGCAAGTGGTTGATGATGTGATAAACTCAGGCTTCCAAAGTGCTGGTCAGCGTTGTTCAGCACTACGCGTGTTATTTTTACAAGATGACGTTGCCGACAAAATCATCGAGATGTTAAAAGGTGCGATGGCTGAACTTCATGTTGGTGATCCAGCTTATTTATCAACCGATGTTGGCCCGGTAATTGATGAAAAAGCGCTGACGGCGTTGAATGAGCACGTAGACTACCTAAAAACCAATGGAACCTTGCTATATACCTGTAAAGCGCCTGAGCTTGACGCCAGCATCGCTGATGATCAACATAATTTCTTCTTACCTCGCCTATATGAAATTCGCGATTTATCAGTTTTAACTAAAGAAGTATTTGGTCCCGTAGTGCATGTGATTAGGTATAAAGCTAAAGACTTAGAAAATGTCATTGATCAAGTCAATGGCACTGGTTTTGGTTTGACCATGGGTATCCATACGCGTATCGAAGAAAAGAGCCAATACTTGGCAGCTCGCTCTCGTGCTGGCAATGTTTATATAAACCGCAATATGATTGGTGCTGTCGTTGGTGTGCAACCTTTTGGTGGTCGCGGACTATCAGGTACAGGCCCTAAAGCAGGTGGCCCAATGTACTTGACCCGTTTAGTTAAAGATAAACACTCAGCTACCGATGTCGATTTATCTAACGAGCAACGAGAAGCTTACGAGCAAGCCATTGAAAAATGCCAAGCGACACTTAACAGTGTTAATGAGCAATTTTTACAAGCAAAGCAAGTTGAAACTCGCTGGTCCTTTACTCCGGTTAATACCAAGATTTCTATTTTGCGTCAGCTATTAGCCAACCTTGCTTCCAATAAAATTGTCTTATCGCAAGAAGGTCATCTGCCGGAAACGTTGACTGAAGCTCGTGCTCAATTGCTCTTTATCGAAAAGCAATTGTCTAGGCCGATGCAGCTTCCAGGGCCTACAGGTGAATCTAACACCTTGTTTTTGGAGTCAAGAGGCACAGTAACAACGCTTCGTTGTCAAGATACACCATTTAAATTTTGGATGATGTCAATAATCTCAGCACTAGCTGCCGGTAACTGTGTGGTAACAGTAGTAGATAATACCTACCTAGCAGAAGCTCAAGCTATCGAGGGAATTCTAAGTGCTGCTGGCTTACCTAAAGGTGTATTTCAGGTTGCTATGCTTGGTCATTTGCCTTGCGTCTTGACGCAACCGACTCTAGCCGGTGCAATTGTTGACCATGCTAGTCCATTTAAAAAGCTAGTAGGCGAGACGATTGCCGCGCGTAGCGGTGCTATTTTACCATTAATTACCGCTTACACTAATAAGAGCTTGTTCCATCGAATGGTGACTGAAAAAACGGTTACTATCGATACGACCGCAGCAGGTGGAAACGCCTCCTTAATGACCATGGAGTCAAATGTAGGATAAATAAGTGATAGTCGTATAGTAAAAAGGAACCTATTAGGTTCCTTTTTTGTTTTTCGCTTGCTTTTTATCTAACTCAAACAACAATATCATTTATTTTACAGTAATTCTGATAGTTCTTTAGCTGGCATTGGTCGATAAAAGTAAAATCCTTGACCATAGATACAATCCATACGTTGCAAAAGTTTGGCGTCGGCCAAATTTTCAATCCCCTCTCCAACGGTTGCCATCTGTAAATTCGTCGCTAAATCAATAATCGTTTTGATTATGGCTTGATGGTTACCATGCTCATGAACGTTATTAATAAATGAACGGTCAATTTTTAAGACATCGATTGGAAAGCGATGTAAGTAACTCAAACTTGAATAACCGGTACCAAAATCGTCTAATAAAATTTTAATACCCAACTTTTTCAGTGCCATCATATTTTTAAGCACCACATCGGTATTTTCCAACAGTGCTCGTTCGGTCAATTCTAACCTTAAATGCTGAGGTGCCATGCCAACTTTATTTAATATCGCTTCAATTTCATTTGGCAGGTTAGGATTGAAAAAATGATTACCAAATAAGTTACAAGACACGTAAAGCTGATCGCAGCCTAAAACTTTTTGCCACGCTTTGAGTTGCCTGCATGACTTTTCAATAATTTGAAAGTCGATCGCCATAATAAGGTTGGTTTCTTCAGCAAGCGGAATAAAATCATTTGGAAAGACTATTCCTCTTGATTGACTGTGCCAGCGTGCTAACGCCTCAAAACCGACAATTTGGTGATCACTGAGCCTAACAATAGGCTGATAATAAGGAATGAACTCTTGATTATCGATTCCTTCTCGAATATCAGTTTCTAGGCGCAAGGCGTTTTCAACTTTTTTATGCATACTGGCATCAAAAACTTCGTAGCGCCCTTTACCATTATCTTTTGCATGATACATTGCCGTATCAGCATCTCGGAGCATTAAGTCTGCGCTTTGATAGCGAATATCGTTAAATAAAATCCCGATACTCGTACCAATAAATACCGATTGATTAAATATATTAAATGGACTCGATAGATACTCGGTAATGCGGTTAGCAATTTCAAACGCTTCAGCATCACTGTCTAAATCTTCAATCAAAATGACAAACTCATCCCCCCCTAAACGCGCAACCGTATCCTTATTACGCACCATTGATTTTAAGCCTTGCGCAACCTGTTTAAGTAACTCATCTCCAGCATGGTGCCCCAAGCTATCATTAACCACTTTAAAGCGATCTAAATCGAGAAATAAAATCGCGAACTTTAAATCTGGACGACGTTCGTTACATGCTATGGCGTGATTAAGCAAATCGATAAAGATGGTACGGTTAGGTAGGCCCGTTAAGCTATCATGGCTTGCAGCATGTTTTAATTTTGCTTCAGCATCTTTACGCTGTTTTATCTCTTCTTCTAATGCCAACGTTCTCAGTTTAACTTGGTGCTCTAACAGCTCGTGAGTTTCTCTTTCAAATTGTGCTATTTCGCGACGTTTTATTGCGGTGGATACGTGTTGAGAAACGAAGTTAAGCAGCTCAGCATCTTGTTCGGTATAAATGATGTTGTCTTGATAGCTTTGAATTACCATCGCACCAATGACTTGTTCTGATTGAATCAATGGCACCCCAAGCCAAGATTTGGTTGCTGTTTGTGGTGCAATCGTTTCTCCATCTCGGTGCAAGGCTTGCATTTCTTGCTGGTCAAGCAACACAGTCTCTCCACGTCGAATAACAAGCTCTGTATATCGCTTGCCCATCTTTCTCGGCTGAAAATCTATTGATGGGTCATCATTATGCTGATCAGAGTGGTAAACAAAAGAGAGCATCTCGGTACTATCATCATACTTCGCGATAAAGAAGTTTTCGGCGTTGATTAATTGCCCGATAATGTTATGAACCATTGAATAAAATTGATCAATCTCATATTTGCTATCACTGGTTAATTCGGAAATTCGATAAAGCGATTCTTGTAAAAGTTCTGATTTTTCTCGTTCACGTATTTGTCCCAACAACTCTCGCGTTCTGGCTTCTACCGCTTGTTGAAGTCGCTCCCTATCTTGAAGCTTGGTCATTGCTGTTACCACATGCTGCGCAGTAAACATCATCATTTCTAAGTCATGCTCTTGATAGCGTGTCCCTTCATCGTAACTTTGCACCACCATGACGCCTGTTACAAAGCCATCACTGATCATCGGTACACCAAGCCAATCAATACCAGCTGTACCATGGGGTTTTAATTTCCCTTGTTCAACCAAGGTTTTTATTCTATCGGGGGTTGCCAGCAACGGTTTCGCTGAATCAATGACATAGCAAGTCATTGAACCACTGAATGTCTCATAAGGAATCGAACCTATAGGACAAGCATCCTTTTCATCAACGTGATAAACAAACTCGAGCGAAGAACCCATGGGGTCATAAAGGACGATATAGAAGTTATCGGCCTTCATTATCGAGGAAATAGTATGATGAACTTGCGCGAAAAATACGTTGATGTCAGTACAGTCTATCGCCAACTGATGCAAATTAAATAAAGCAGTATAGCGAGCTTCTAAACGACGATATCGCTCTAACAGCTGTAAACTTTCTGTCGCTAATTGATGCTCACTTGCCTTTAATTTGTTGTCGGAAAAATCTGTCATACCACTTTAAAACTACCATTGACGATTTTCCATAATGACGTGATTAATCATAAATTTCTAGTACTAAATGAGGCGCTAACGACTCATTTACCGCTCTTCTTCTTTACAGGGCTTGATTGACGGCCACTTTCTTGGTTTACATTTTTTTCACATAAAGTACTATCATGCTCATCACGATAAAATCTAACATCGACACAAGACTCCTGATAACGTCTTTCAAGCTCCGTTCTTAATATTGGTCGCTGTTTAGCTTGGCTTATCTTGGTTTGTAACAATTGACACTCTTGAAGTTGTTCTTTGGCAATCAATATGTCTTCACAAGGTGGTTCTGTCATAGAACAACCAGAGGCGCTTATCATGGCAACGATAGCTACAGTTTTGTTCATTGTGCCTCCTAAACCTCATCTGTAAATTTAGTATAGGCTTTGTTAACTGTAACCGAAAGGTTAAAATAGCAATGATAGTTGAAAATTTTGACTATGATAAAGACATAACACCCGCCCGATAGTGCAAATGTTAATAAAAATAATGCATATCGTTTACCATAATTTATTAATAAGGGAGCAAAAGATGCAAGTTAAAGTGGTCGACTTTCAATCTGAGAATGCCGCTCAGGAGTTTGTCGAAAGTCTAAAAGAAACGGGATTTGGTGTCTTAAAAAACCATCCCATTAACCAAGAACTGGTCAATAGAATTTATCACGACTGGTATGAATTTTTTAAAAATGGCAATCCACAGGAATTTGCTTTCGACCCAGAAAAGCAAGACGGTTATTTTGCCCCAGAAATATCAGAGACCGCTAAAGGTCATAGTAAAAAAGACATCAAGGAATACTATCATATTTACCCTTGGGGTCGCATTCCCAAATCACTAAAGGCTGATATTTTAACTTATTATCAAAATACCTCTGCGCTTGCTGCGCAACTACTCGACTGGGTTGAGCAATATAGTCCACAAGATGTATCTAGATTGTATTCAGAGCCGTTGTCATCAATGATAAAAGACACCCCTAATACGTTATTAAGAGTATTGCACTACCCACCGCTGACAGGCGAAGAAGACCCCGGTGCCCTGCGAGCAGCTGCTCACGAAGATATTAATTTATTAACCATTTTACCGGCAGCTAATGAACCTGGCTTACAAGTTAAAGCGCAAAGTGGAGAATGGTTAGATGTTCCTGCTGATTTTGGCCATCTCATTATTAATATTGGTGACATGCTCCAAGAAGCTTCTGGAGGATATTTTCCATCGACAAGTCATCGAGTGGTCAACCCAACAGGCGAGAATGCTAAAAAATCACGTATTTCGTTACCTTTGTTCTTACACCCTAGAGACGAAGTGGTTTTATCAGAACGTCATACTCAAAAAAGCTACTTGCTTGAACGTCTGAAAGAATTAGGGGTTAAATAGCCTGCATATTCTCTACACAATAAAAAAGGCATCATTAGATGCCTTTTTTGAACGTAGCTTTTATGACTAAATGATGCAGAGATTAGTTTTGCAGTGCTTCATTAGTCACATTTGAATCCGTCGTATGTGACGTTTTCTTGCGTCTAAATACACCTTTCAAATCTTCGAAAATAATGTACAAGCTTGGAATAAATACCAAGGTAACAATCGTCGCAAACAAGATACCAAACGATAGAGATACCGCCATAGGTATTACGATTTGCGCTTGCATACTCGTTTCAAAGAACACGATGGGTACTAAGCCGATAAACGTGGTGATTGACGTTAACATAATCGCTCTAAAACGACGTGTTCCAGCAAAGACGACCGCCTCTTTTAACGGTATGCCTTCTTTTCGGGCGTTATTAACATAATCAACCATGACCAGTGAATCATTTATAACTACACCTGATGCGGCGATGATGCCGAATATCGAAAGTGCATTTAGATCCATTCCCATAATTAAGTGACCAAATGCTGCGCCAATGATGCCAAATGGAATAACCGTCATGATCATCATCGGCTGAGAGTATGAACGGAGTGGAATCGCTAATAATGAATATATCACCATTAATGAAATCACAAAGTCACGTAATTGTTGTGCTGCACTGTCCATTTCTTCTTGAATTCGACCGGTCACTTCACTTTTAACCGTTGGGTACTCACGTAAAAGCTCTGGTACAAAGTTTTCACGAATGTCTTTTGCTACTTTAAACGGCTCAACCTGATCAGCATCAACACTTGCCCAGACATTGATGGTACGATTGCCGCCTTCACGACGAATGCTAGTCACCCCTTCCGTTAGCTTAATCGTCGCTAATTCAGATAATGGCAACTCAGCACCATTAGGAGCTTTGATCATTACATTATCGACAGCGCCTACTGAGCTTCGTTGCTCTAATGGGTAGCGTATCATTACTTTAATTTCTTCAGTATCACGCAAGATACGCTGAGCTTCTAAGCCATAAAAACTATAGCTAACTTGTGAGGCGATATCTGACAAAGTCACCCCTAAATTATACGCTAATGGCTTAAGTTCAAACTGCACTTCTTTCGCACTGGTTTGACGACTATCATTAACATCACCAACCCCTTTTAAAGAGTTAAGTTTAGCTTTTAATTTCATTGCCGCAGCAATTAACTGGTCATCATTTTTACTTTCTAGACGGAAACTAATATCACCATCTTCACGACCACCACCAAACAAGCTATCGTTAACGGTAAATGATTTAACGCCTGGCATTCTAGGAAGTGCTGCTCGCCATTTTTCGGCTAAAGCAAAAGTATCCATCACTCGCTCCGCCGGATCGACCAGTTTAACGGTAATATTTCCTTGAGTTCGACCGCGAATATCAACGTTCATATCGGCAATCATACCTTGACCATATTCAGCCTCTATTTGCTTATCAACCGCATAGAGAATATTTTCAACTTTCAACAAGGTATCAAGCGTTGCCTGATCAGATGAATCAACATTCATTTCAATATTAATACGCGGAAAATCATGCGGTATTTTAGGTTGGCCAACATATTTCAACATACCACCACTGTATAAACCGGCACTAATAAACAGTAACGAAATGAAGAAGGTTAATACTCCATAACGGTAAGTTAAAAACACCTTCAACGCTGGTTCATAATAGTTATCAATGAGTTTTTTGAGGCCTCTATCAACTGACGCTCTTAAACGATCAAGAGGATTCTTCGGATTAAACTTTTTAACCTTCATACCCGCTAAATGCGCAGGCAAAATCAATTTAGATTCTATTAATGAGAACAATAAACAGAAGATAACGACAAAACCAATTGATTTACTAAACGCTGACGAAGGCCCATCTCCCATGACAAAGGGAACAAACGCAGCAATTGTGGTTAAAACACCAAACGTAGCTGGCATCGCTACCCGTTGCACACCTCGAATAACATTCTCAGTTGATTGCCCTTTAGCTTCAATTTCACTATGGGCGCTTTCCCCCATGACTATCGCGTCATCAACTACGATCCCCAGTACCAAGATGAAAGCAAACAAACTGGTAATATTAATGGTAACGTTAACAAATTCCATTGGCATGACCAATAAGGTTCCAAGGAAACACACTGGTAACCCCATCATTACCCAAAATGCTAGGCGTATGCGTAAAAATAATGCCAACATCAAAAATACCAACACGGCACCAGACTGCATATTTTCAATCATCATATTAAGACGACCTTCCAAATAGTAGGTCATATCTACCCAGGTTTCTAAATTAACGCCATTGGGTAAAGCCTCTGATTTTTGTTCTACGTAGCGATTTATCACTTTGGCAATATCAGTAATGCTTTGATTCTCTGCCGCACCAATAAAAAAGGTCATTGAATTTTTGCCATTGAACTTAGAGTACTGAATGCCTTCTTGAAAGCCATCTTTAACTGTAGCCACTTCACCAAGGAGCACTTTAGTACCATCATCTAGCGTCAACAGAGGAATTTGCTCAAATTCATGGCCGCGATAGGCCTGATTCTCAACACGTAAATTGATGTAACCATTTTCGGCTTTTATCTGTCCAGCTGACATATTTCTCGAATAGCTGCGCACTGCACGAGCAATGTCATTAAAGCTTAAGTTATATTCTCTAAGCTTATCTTTGCTCACTTCGATTGATATTTCGTAACCTAAGCCACTAAAAAACTCCGAAATGTTAACATGTGGCAATTCTTGAATTTCATCATGAATACCGCGACCAAGCTCCTTAAGTTCAGTCATCGACAAATCGCCATATAAGCTAATGTACATGACTTCTTGACGGAATTTGATTCGTTCAATTTTCGGGCGTTCCATACCATCAGGAAAGCTCGGTATAGAATCGATCGCCGATTTGACTTCTTCTAAAACAACTTGCGGATCATAGCTTTCATCAACACGAAAGTAGCCTGAAGACGCATTGCGGTTAGAATAGGTAATAACACGCTCGAGCCCTTGAACGGTTTCGAGTGCTTCCTCGATTTTTATGGTGATCCCTTCCTCAACTTCCTGAGGAGCAGCACCTGGATAAACAGCAGAATATTGAATCCAGTTAATCTGAACCTGAGGAAACATTTGCTTATTAATGGTAAATGCGGTTAGCAAACCACCGACTATAATGAAAATCATCAATAAGTTTGCTGCAACACTGTTACGAGCAAACCAGGCAATTAGCCCTTTGTTGGTATTATCCATGGTTTACTCCTTGATGCTCGCAATTTGCGTAGCTGAAGTACCGTCCTCATCAGTAACAGACTTATCACTTGGTAGCGCTAGTTTCATGCCTTCTACTGGATAGTCTAATGCTGACACTATCATTTTGTCACCTTGGGCAAGACCACTCGAAACGATGACATCTCGGCCAATTTGACGAACAATCTCGATATCAACCAGATGCAACTTAGAGTCAGCATCTAATACAGCTACTTGATTGTTATTGACTAAATATCTTGGAATTTTGGTCGCTTTAGCAAGTGAAACCCCGTTAATTTGTGCTTTCACATAAGCACCAAACCTTAGCGGAATATGGTCACTATCTTTACCATTGAGCCCATATGGGTCTTTTACTTGTGCAACGAAATAGCTCATGCGGCTTTTATCATCAACAACACCTTCATTACGGACAACTTTCGCATGCCACTCTTGCTCTTGGCCGGCAAACTCGCCTTTTAACACAACTTGTGCATCTAATCCTTGCTGCTCTAAAAACTGCAATTCATTATCAGCAACAGGAAGTCTCACTTCAGCGATAGCAGTTCCAAGCACTTTACCAATGCTTCTGCCGGTTGAAACGAAGGCGCCTAAACCAATTTCTCGGCTTTGGATCATCGCATCGTAAGGTGCGATAATTTCTGTTCTTTCCAGATTCCTTTGCGCACGAAGCACAGCAGCTTCAGCTGCTTTAACGCGAGCTAGTTCTTGAGCTAACTGAGGTTTACGAAGACTCAATGCGGTAGGTGAAGTATCAGTAATCGCTTTCCACTCACGCTCTGCAACTTTACCTTGAGCTTGTTCCTTTTCCAACGATGCTTTGGCTGATGCTAGGTTAGCTTGGGCATCAATCAACGCGGCGCGGTAATCGTTTGGATCAATTCGCGCGAGTAATTGACCTTGCTTAACAAAGCCGCCGCGAACAAAAGTTTCTGAAAGCTCAACAATTTGACCACTGACTTGAGCAACAAGCTCAGTTTCATATTTGGGCTTTACTACACCGTATGAATCAACGGTTAACAACATCGGTCCCATTTCAATATTTTCAACGGCAACAATAGGAGTCTTATCAACTTTTGCTTTTTCTTCTGGTGGCTTTTTCATGCTAGAAAAAGCGACAAAAAGCAAAATACCAGCAATTAAGATGGCTATAGGAACGAGAATCTGTTTTTTACGAGTCACCACTATATTCCTCAAGTAATGTAAGCAAATATGAATCTTGTAATATTTTATTATGACTATGATAGCTAATTAGTCGCACAAATTTTCAAGAAAGTTGTAAAAGCTTATTACAAATATCAAGCCGATTTTTTTAATTGAAAGAAATAATCACAAATAACAAATTTAAATTACTATTTAACAATGAGTTACGCTTCATTGAGGAAATATAAAAATAGCCAACTGGTTTGAATTAGCTGCAATGACATTTAGTTTATTGGTTAAATTAACCAATAAACTAAACTTTTATAAAAATTTTTCGGCAATATAACCAATAAAGCACCAACCACTGTATTACTATCAGCCCAGAATAATACACTAGCTGTGACGCTCCTGATGGCAAAGCCTCAAAAATTCCGCCCAATAGGCTCTGTGTTAGGTATTGCCAATCAAATAAACTTGTCGCCAAATAAGCAACAATAGAATTACACCCGATAACAGCAAAAAATACTGCCCATTTTGATATCGCTAAACCATCGATAACACCATAAAACAAAGACAAAAGTAACAGACTATAACCAACAGTCACTAAAACAAATGAACTCGTCCAAAGGGTCTTGTTGATTGGAAAAACAACATCCCAGCTATAGCCAAGTACGAGTACAATAATCCCAACACAGAACAAACGACTAACAACGTAACCAAATTTACCACTATGTTTTTTAAGAAACTGTCCAGTAAAAACACCAAAGAGCGCATTAACGATAGAAGGTAGGTTAGACAATATCCCTTCTGGATCGATTAAAGCACCTTGATAAGTAGTGCCCGGTAGAAACTGTTGATCAAACCACGCATTTAGAGCGCCATTTGCACTATAGTCTCCGCCACCATAGCCATCAATGGTGACAAAGGTCAGCAGCAACCAATATCCGATAAGAATGATAACAGCAATCAGCCATTGCTGACGTTCCGTTAAATACCAAACAACAAAGGCTGCAACAAACCAAGCGATTCCAATTCGAGCTAAGACACTGGCGTATCGAATAGCGTCGGGCTCTAACGGGATCCCTACCCCCCAACCATGGTTATAGATTACGCCTAATAACATCAGTACCAGCAGACGCTTAACAGCATGATGTTTTAAGTTTCTAGCCTTCACTGAAGAAAAACTTGAGATTGGTTTGGCGGATAGCCCTAAACTGACACCTGATAAAAAAATGAATAGCGGAAATATCAGATCATAAACGGTTATCCCATGCCAACTGGTATGCTGCATTTGCTGATCTAACGACTGAAACACTGACCAACCGGTTAATAGAAACAAGGCTAAAAATAGCTTTTCAGCTCCTAGTATCCATATCATGTCAAACCCGCGAAGGGCATCAATGGACAATAATCTTTGCTTTTGTTTTATTGGTTGCTCATTGCTGATATCAGTTGATTTCAAAGCATGATTATCTTCAGAGCCTTTTATATTAAGAGATGACATAATTAACCATTTTTATCTGAAATTATCGCTAACGCCGCCAATAGACAACGCTGTCATTTGACCATGTTAGATTCCAGACAGATAAATAGCAATAACAAGTTAATAAGATAACATTAAGCCTATCAATTACCGGCTGATACGAGTGTTTAACTGGATGCTGTACTTGCACTCACACAAAATAGGGAACAAAAACTGGGGCGTGTTGATCTTTTAAGGCTATTTTTGCAACAATTGATAACCTACCAAATAGATTTGAATCACTCTGACGTATTTGCTTGCAAATTTTTGCGACAAGCTCAATCTATAAAGGTTAAGGTTAAGGCAACACCGGTTAAGCAAATAAAACCACTTTGTTCCACAGTACAGTTTGGTGTTGAAATGTCGAGCTTTATGAATGCTCATTAATCTTTGGGTATGCTTTGAACGTAACCCCATTACACTGCTGCAAAAAAGCGCACTGTTGCCCGAGTTTATTAATGCGGAGAAAATATGATCAAAAGAATTAAGCAATTTTTAGATGAATTATCACAGCCTCCCTCAGAAGAAAGCGCTAATGAGTTATCCATTGAAATGGCAAGCACTGTCTTATTATGCGAAGTAATGAAAGCTGATGGCACGCTTGCTCAGGAAGAAATCCATCATATTAGTGAGCAAGTTAGTTTACGCTTTACGCTGAATAAAGAAGAGGTTGATGAACTCATTCAACAAGCCATGTCAACTAGCGAGCATGCAACTGATTTTTATCAGTTTACCTCCAAAATTAACCGTCATTATAGTGCTAAAGAAAAAGTCGATATGGTCAAACACTTGTGGCTTTTAGCAAATTCAGATGGCGATATCAGTGCTATTGAAGAACACACGATTCGTAAAATTGCGGATTTATTGCATTTAAGGCGACACGAATACATTGAAGCGAAAGAAGTTCTCATCAATCTTTAATGTTGTCGTTCGATACGTTAAGTGCGACTTTCACTTCCACTTTAGGCTATAATGATTGCACATTCCCCTGTTACTTTCGCACTATATGGCTGATCTTGGAAAAATTAATACACTCCCTATAATCGCAATCAATGAGCTCGGTGCTTATTTAGATGCTGGCGCTCTTGGAGAGGCTATATTGCCGGCCCGTCAATTAACGAGCCAACAAGTCGGTGAAAGCATAGATGTCTATCTCTACCATGATTCTGCTGACCGACTCGTCGCAACCACCGTTAAGCCAAAAGTCGTTGCCGATGAATTTGCCTCACTCAAGGTTGTTCAAGTCAACAAAATGGGCACCTTTTTAGACATAGGCTTACCGAAAGATCTTTTGGTACCTTTTAACCAACAGCATAAACGAATGGAAGTAGGCCGACACTATGTTGTCAAAGTTTATGTTGATCAACGCAGTCAGCGTTTAGTCGGTTCAAGTAAACTCGATAAATTTTTAGATATCTGGCCAGCTCAATATAAAAGTGGAGAAAAAGTGTCGTTGGTGATCGCTGCAAAAACGGATTTAGGGTTTAAAGCAATCATCAATCACCAACATTGGGGGTTATTATATGATAACGAAATTTTCAAGCCGCTTAGAGTTGGTCAATCAGTGGATGGTTATATCAAACAAATCCGCGACGATGAACGTATTGATTTGACACTGACACGCTCCGGTAAAGGAAAAGTTATCGATTTCAGCGATCAGTTACTTAACTACATAAAATCGAATAACGGTTTTACCAAACTTAATGATAAAAGCGCACCAGAACTTATCCAAAAAGAGCTTAATGTCAGTAAAAAAACCTTTAAATCAACCGTCGGAAATCTGCTAAAGCGTGGAAAAATCAAACTCGTTAACGGTGGAATTGAACTCGTTTAATCACAATTGTCAATAAATCTTCCAGATAAGCAACTTTGCGTTTGCTTATCTGGAAAGAAATAAAATTAGATAAACCTACTGGGTGCCACCAACGGTTAATTGATCAATTTTAAGTGTTGGTTGTCCGACACCTACAGGAACACTTTGACCATCTTTACCACAAACACCAACACCAGCATCTAAAGCTAAGTCATTACCTACCATGCTGACATTTTTCATAGCTTCAGGACCACTGCCTATAAGTGTCGCGCCTTTGATAGGTGAAGTAATCTCGCCATTTTCAATCAAATATGCTTCTGAACTCGTAAAAACAAATTTACCCGATGTTATATCAACTTGACCACCGGCAAAATGCGGCGCATAAATTCCCTTTTCGACGCTGGCGATAATATCTTTCGGATCATATTTTCCAGCTAACATATAAGTATTGGTCATTCTAGGCATTGGCAGGTGAGCATAAGATTCTCGGCGCCCATTACCTGTCGGTGCAACTCCCATTAACTTAGCATTATGTTTATCTTGCATATAGCCTTTCAAGACCCCATTTTCTATTAAAACATTATACTGAGATGGCGTACCTTCATCGTCAATGGTTAATGAGCCTCTGCGATTCGCTAAAGTACCATCATCGGCGATAGTACAATGCTCTGATGTCACTTGTTGACCTACCCGATTTGAGAACGTCGAAGAGCCTTTGCGATTAAAGTCGCCCTCTAATCCGTGTCCAACCGCTTCATGCAATAAGACGCCAGGCCAACCGTTGCCCAACACTACCGGAAAACTGCCAGCAGGAGAGTCTATCGCCACTAAATTGACTAAGGCTTGACGCACCGCTTCCTCTGCGTAACCAAGGTAGCGAGCTTTTCCCGATACAGGTTCGAAGAAGTAACTATAGTCAGTGCGCGCGCCACCGCCTGCACTAGCTCGTTCTCGCTTGCCATTTTCTTCAACTAAAACAGAGCAGTTTAAGCGAACCAGTGGCCTAATATCAGTTGCATAAGTTCCGTCACTTGCTGCAACTAAAATTTTCTCATATACACCTGATAGGCTTACGATAACTTGTTTTACGCGGCTATCAACTTGACGAGCATGCGCTTCAACCTCATGAAGTAGCGCAATTTTTTGTTCTTGAGATAAACTTGCTAAAGGGTCATTAGCGAAATATATTTCACTCACTTTTTGCTTTTTAAAAGCATGCACCGACCCTGTTTGTTCGGCAGTTGCAATACCTCGAGCAGCCTCTGCCGCCATGGTTAATGCTTCAGGGGTAATATCATCGGAGTATGCAAAGCCAGTTTTTTCACCAGAAATTGCCCTCACGCCAACACCTTTTTCGATGTTATATGAGCCTTCCTTGACGATACCGTCTTCCAACATCCAAGATTCATGACGGCTTGCCTGAAAATATAAATCGGCTAAATCTATTTTTCGCCGGTAAATACTGGCTAAGGTTTTTTGTAAAAAGTCTGCGTCTAACTGACTATCAAACAAGAGCGCTTGCTCTACACTATTCATAATTTTTCAACTTTGTAATAAACTGATTATGGTCATTAACTGGCATCGCATTTCTAACTTCATTTAAGGTATCAAGACAAAACGATGCGCTGGCATGACCTTCTTGTTCTTCTAAACTGGTTAATATGTCACCCCAAGGGCTTATTATCACACTGTGTCCCCAGGTCTCTCGGCCATTTACATGAACCCCTGATTGACCCGCTGCAACGATATATACTTGATTTTCAATTGCCCTTGCTCGCAACAAAACTTGCCAATGCGCTGCTCCGGTTACTCGTGTAAAAGCGCTTGGAACGGTAATAACGTTAGCCCCTTGGGAAGTTAAATGACGAAAAAGCTCAGGAAAGCGCAAATCATAACAAATCGTTAATCCTAATGTCACCTCACCTATTTCTACTAATTGAGCTTTATCGCCTGGTTGGGTGTACCTGGACTCTAAGTAGTTTTTCTCACCATCATCAACAGTAACATCAAATAAATGTATTTTGTCATACCGACTTAGTTGAGCACCCGTTTTATCAAAAACGAAACAAGTATTAGTGTATTTTTCGTGATTATCACTCAGCATTGGAATACTGCCGGCAACCAAAGTAACACGATATTTACCAGCGAGTTCAGATAACGCTTTTACTAAGGCATTACTCTCTGTTGTCGCCTGCGCTAATGCTAACTGCTCTACATCTTTACTACCAAAGAAAAGACAGCATTCTGGTAACACCACGACATGCTCTGACGATACCTCAAGACTTGCCAGTTGTTGCTCAATAAAAGCAAGGTTTTTATCAACATCTGGCGTTGAACACATTTGAATGACGGTAAGTTTAGTCATTATAACTCCTTTGGAACCTCTATTTCAGTTTCAGGTTCACTTGTCTTTTCGGTGTTGTCAGATGCTTTGACATCAGTATCAACTATTTGAGGTGGACTAGAGCGGCCAACGCTTATATTTTGACTTTTTCTATTTACCTCACGTAAACTTGGCTCGTTAATATTTCCGGTCAGTTCAAATGTAAATTCCGACCAAACCTTTGATATCAACACTTCGTCAAGCGCTAAGGCGCCTAAAAATGTCACTGGGTTTAATGTCGCTATCCAAGCAATTGCCGGTAAACTAGCACTAAAGTTTGGTTTATAGGACATGCGATAATCTAATGTCTCAGAAACAAGATTGGTATTACCCTGAATCGATAAATCACCTGCAGCGCCTTTCATCTTGGTATTGTCAGTATACAACACGCCATCTTCCAATCGGGCGTGACTTTTAATTTGACTGTAAAACATGCCATCACTAAAAATATCGCGAAAATCTAATGTCAATTTTCGCACCAGTGACTGTAAACTTAATACCGAAAAAATTCTTAGCCCTTTGTCATCAACATCAGCTAAATACCCATCATCAAGTTCACTACTGATTTCGCCGTCCAATGTTTCTAGGTTCCATTGAAAAGGCGCCCCTTCCCAATTCAATTCAAAATTGCTTTCTAAACCACTATCTTTGATTAACGAAGCATAGCCAAGTTTCTTTAATTCCTGCTCAATGTCGTCCAGCTCAATTCTACCCTTAAATTGGCTATCATAGCCCTGTTCAGCTTTTTGCCACTGTCCTGACAGAATCACTTGACTCTTATCTCGTTTGGCGATGAAACTATCAACCGTTATCGAGCCCTGCTCTCTTCTAGAAATTGAAAAATTCAGTTCGCCCAGATCAAGCCCCCATAGTGTGCAGCGCCGACATTGCGCAGTAATAGGGGGTAAGGCATTAAACACGTTATCAGCAATTGCTAATTGCTGTTTCTCATCATCAGCTTCGACAACTGATGATTCACTTTCAGTGAGTTTGGCTGGTATATTGATAAAATCTGCATCAATAGCGATGCCTTGAGTGAGCCAGTCAGGATAAAATTTTATTTGCCCTTGGGCTTGGACACTGCTTAGGTCAAGCGCCCACCAAGCTTGTTCATCGCTTAAGTTAAAAATGACATCATCAATGGTTTCCCCTAAGACATTGAGCTGAGCTACCTTTCCTCTAACTCGTTGCGGTGCAGGCATTAATGAAAGTGAAGCGGCATTGTCAGGCACATGCTCTTCGATTGACGTAAGAATATCGCTAATTAGCGGTTGCCATTCACTGATATCTGCCGAGTCTAGCGCGGCACTAATATGAAAACCGTTTAGCGGTAACAGCATATCTTCTTGCCCTAACACTAGATGCGCGCGCTTAAAAACAGTCTTTTGATGATCAAGTACCCCATAAAAACTAATGTTTTCTCCAACCACTGCATCTAAAGTACTTTCATGTTCATCACCTGTAACTTTTGCATAAACTGAGCGTTTATCATCAATTGCTTTATTAAACGGTTTGGGTAAATTTAATTGTGTTCTGGCCAAATCAGACAAAACCGACAATTCATAGCTAAATTTACCGTCATTATCATTGTTTAATATTAACTCTGCTCGCCAATCAACTTGCCCCTGGGCATAAGCAGTTAAAGACTCTGGTAATTGTGCTTGCCATTGGCTCTCTTGCCAAGGCGCTTCAATTGATAAGCGTGTTTGATAAGTTGACTCGCTTGGCGCACTATCAACGGCAATCGATAGCGGCATACCTCGCCAATCTGTCGTTAAGTTTTTCGACTTGATAACTTCGTCAACGAATGAAAGTACACCACTAACCTGCTCAAAGTGCATCTCTGGGGACTGCAATGTAATCGCATTATTATCGAAATAAACCTTTCCTGCGACTGAAGTTTTGTCGGTATCATTGAGCGGAATACTTAGTGTTATATCAGCATCAACCGGTTTGCCAATACTGACTTGTTCAAGCACTGCTCCAACGCTGTCATCTAAAGGGCTTTGCGCCATTAATACCTTGATATCTGATGGCTTAGCATCAAGCACTTTGGCATCAATTGCCAACAGTTGTTCACCGACTAACTCTTCAATAACTGCAGTCACGCCGGTAACATTAATGCCTTTTAAAGTGCCAGAACGTCCAGTGATCAACATACTATTGTTAGTAAAATTCAAGTTACCATAAAAGTTTTCGATTTCAGGCCAGCTTGGGTCAAATTGAAAGGTCGCATTCTCTAATTCTGCATTAACGGTAAAGATGCCTTGATGGTCGGTAAACGGAAATTCTTGAAGGGGCCCATTAAATAACACCTGCGCTTGCGATACCTGGCCATCAACTAATGAATCCGATAAATAATTAACAAGATCGCCCCCCATTAGATGCACAGGGTAATAATGCATTGCTTGACTTGCATTGGCGTTTTTAACGTCAGCGAGCAATGCCATCGTCGTTGGCTTGCCTTCAGTGACATCTATCTGTGCCTGGCCATTTAACACTAAGTCTTCATTAACTAAAAATAAGCGATTTAACTGAGCTGTTACCCCTTGCTCTTTAAAGAACATATCAAGGTGTATCGCCAACTCGTTGTATTCCATTGGCTGATCAAACTGGTCTTGAAAATCAAGCGCACTATCATAGCTAGCCACAGTAAGATTTAGGTGTTGGTCATGAAAACTGAGTTTTCCGTCAACTCCCTCCATTTTAGGTATCCCTTGGTAATACTGGTTACCAAATCCTTCAACAGTTGCCAGTGCACTCAACACGCCATTTTTCGATTGCCACTGAACGTCAAGCAATGTGCCTTGCGGTGCTAAATGAGCGATCCATTGACGAATTTGTTCATTTTCAGCAAAAAGTGGCGTTAGTAATGCGCTGCCACTTATATTTAACGCCGAGATAACCCCCTCTAGTTGACCTTTATCGGAAGATACGGCGATAGAAAGAGGTTGCCATTGCTGATTATTCGAACTCACCGAAATAGTTGACGTTTGTAGGTTGAAATTATCTTTACCGTTAATATTCGAGACCAAGACTTGGCTAGGCATGATATTAAACGTTTGAATTTTTCCTTGATGTTGCCAGGCGATTTGGTTTTCCCCCAACTCCACTTGCAGACGATTGATGGCTCCTTGCTCTATCGACATCCACGCATCAAAGTTAATTGAGGCATGGGTATCTTCATCACCAATAGCCAATACTTTATCCAGCCAAGGTGTTATATTGACCTGATTAGCTTTTGCATAAAGCACTCCGGTCATATCTTGAATGGCTTCCCCCTCAACAGCGAGAGCGATATTGATATTGTTTGACGTTAAACCATCAATAATGACACTACCATTTGCATTATGACGACTACCTTGATTTAACCAACTGAGAGTTTCAATTAAATAGGTGTGTTGTGCATGTTCGTTACGATAGATAACTTGAGAATTAACTAACGAGAAACGACTGATTTGTTGAAGAAATATGTCAGCAATATTATTTAGTATTTCATAACTTTGCTCTGAACTGTCCGACGACTGAAGCAATGCTTTATCAAAGAGTATTTTAACGCCGTTTAAAGTTAAGTCCTTGGTGACCACTTGCTGATTGGCAATACTGCGCCAAAAGTCCAAATTAAAATCGATTTCACCGATGTATACTTCAACCCCTTCTGCCTGTAAAAAGCTGACATTTCTCGCGACAAACGCGGGGCCAGATTTTTGCCAATCCATGTGCAGTGTGCCAATAACAATCTCACTATGATAGGTTTTATTGATGTAGTTTTGAAAATCTAAACGATAGTTATGAGCATAAGGAAGGAGTAGTCTAAGTGCACTAATTAAAACAGCAAAAGTCACCAACAAAATCGCCAAAATTTTGTATATTCGGTTTAATACCCGATTGGAAACCTTACTAATGCCCATTAATACTCTACTACTGATTATTCGGTAACTATAACGTTACCGCTTAAAATAAACACAGTGTGATACTCAGTTACATAACAACTTATACAATGGAGATCACATCATAACAACGTCAAACTGCTCCTGATTATACATGCTTTCTGTTTGGATCTTAATTTGTTTACCAATAAAGACCTCGAGCTCAGCTAAGTTGTGAAATTCATCGTTAATTAATGACTCACTGACTAAGGTCGATGCGTAAACGATAAACTTGTCAGCATCATACGCTCGATTAACACGAACGATTTCTCTTAAAATTTCAAAACACACGGTTTCTACCGTTTTAAGGTTGCCACGCCCAGAACAAACGTCACATTCACTACACAAAATATGTTCTAAACTCTCCCGCGTTCTTTTTCGGGTCATTTCAACTAACCCCAGCGCTGAAAAGCCACTAATACTAAATTTGACCTTATCTTTCGACATCGCACTTTCTAAGCTGTGCAATACGCGCCTTTTGTGATCTTCATTGGTCATATCAATAAAGTCGACAATAATAATTCCGCCTAAATTGCGTAAGCGAAGTTGTCTAGCAATAGCCTGTGTCGCTTCGATATTGGTATTAAATATCGTTTCTTCTAAATTGCGATGACCAACAAAAGCGCCGGTATTAATATCGATTGTCGTCATTGCCTCTGTTTGGTCAATAATCAAATACCCACCTGACTTTAAGGTGATCTTTCGGTGCAATGCCCGTTGAATTTCATTCTCAACATCAAACAAATCAAAAATGGGCCGCTCACCTGGGTAATATTCCAATACTTTTGTTAACTCAGGTACAAACTCTTGAGTAAATTCTACCAGCTGATCGAACGTTAATTTAGAATCAACGCGAATACGTTCAAGTTCAATACCAACAAAATCTCGTAAGACACGAAATGCTAATGATAAATCTTGATATAGTGCGACTTTCGTTTGCTTTCGTTTCTTACGCTCTACTACCTTAGACCATACTCTGCGCAAAAATTCCGCATCATGCTTTAATTCTTGCTCGCCAGCGCCTTCAGCGGCAGTACGCACAATAAAACCATGGTGTTCATCACAATAGGGGGTGACAATATCTTTTAATCGATTACGCTCGCTAACATCTTCTATTCGCTGAGAAATCCCAGCGTGACTCGCATTGGGCATTAACACTAAATAACGTGCTGCAACGGTGATATCTGTGGTCAAACGAGCACCCTTGGTACCCAGCGGATCTTTAACCACTTGCACGACAATATATTGTCCTTCATGAACCAAGCTTCTGATATCGGGTACCGTTTTAGAGTCTTGCTCTTCGTTTAACATGAGACTGGAATTAATATCGGAGGCGTGTAAAAACGCGGCTTTATCTAAATTTATGTCAACAAAAGCTGCTTGCATACCCGGTAAAACGCGGATCACTTTACCAAGATAAATATTACCCACTAACCCCCTACGTGCCTCGCGCTCAATATGCACTTCTTGAAGTACACCATTTTCTATTAACGCAACACGAGTTTCACTAGGGGTGACATTAATTAGTAACTCTCCACTCATTTTTAAATACCTGATGCCTGTACTGGTGTTGGCCAGTTAAATTGGGCTAATAATCTTGCCGTCTCGTATAAGGGTAAGCCAACCACTGCACTATAGCTACCTTTTATCTCAGTAACAAATTGTCCACCTATGCCCTGAATGCCATAACTACCGGCTTTATCTTGTGGTTCGCCGGTGTGCCAATAATTAGCAATTTCCTGTTCGGATAATCTCTTAAACGTAACGTCTGTTGTAATTAGCTCTGTTTGACTGTCGCCATTACCGATCACGGCAATGGCCGTGAACACTTGGTGGGTATTGCCAGAAAGCAAAGTCAACATTTGCAAACTATCTTGAAAATCCTTCGGTTTACCCAGAATATGATGTTGATAAACAACAGCGGTATCTGAACCTAGCACCACATCAGAGCTCGGTCTTAGTTTAGCAACCGCTTCAGCCTTAGCTAATGCAACCCTTTTCACATAATCAACAGGGGACTCTTGCGTTAACGGTGTTTCATCTATGTCGGCTACTAGGCAATGAAACTCATAGCCTAACTGGCGAAGTAACTCTGCTCGTCTTGGCGACTGCGAGGCAAGAACTAATGATGGTTTCATATTATTTAATCTTAAAGTGACGACGAATTTTTCTCAGCAGTAAAAACGCCCAAGGCCACAGTATGACCGTGGTTATTACTGGATACAAATAGCTCGGTAAAAAAACTACATCGGTCAGAAAACGTTGAAACCAAAACACCAGTAAGTGATAAAGCGCCGATAAAACGCCAATAATCAAGGCTTGCTGCCACACGGAAAAGTTACGAATTTTTTGAAAGTTGCTGGCAATGATAAAGCATGAAATCGCCATGGCTGCTGCGTGTATGCCAAGTACAGAGCCCAACAAAATATCAATGATTAAACCTAATAGCCAGGCAGTACCGACATTAATTCTACTTGGCAGAGCCAAACACCAATAAAGCACCGCAACCAATGCCCAATCAGGGCGAAAAGCATCAACCGCTAATGGAAGTGGGATAATGGTCGCCGTTAACGCGGCAATAAAGGTGAGCAATATAATTAAGCCATTGTGAGCAAACATTATTGGCTCTCCTCTTGTTCAGCTTGAGAAGCAGACGAGAACAAACTCTGTTCACTTTTCGGCCACAGTAACAATAAATACCTTAGCCTATCAATCTTAGCAACGGGTTCACTTTGTACCTGTTTAAACGGTCGAGATTCATCTTGCCTAACAACCACGACTCGCGCAACGGGGTAACCTTCTGGGTATTTACCACCCAACCCAGAAGTCACCAGCAGATCCCCTTCTTTAATATCAGTGCTGTGCGGGACAAAATTATGGGTTAATTTATCTAGCGTTCCAGTGCCGCTTGCCACCAGGCGAACACCGTTTCGGCTCACTCGAACGGGCACCCCTTGTGTGACATCGGTGATCAGCAGGACTCGGCTGCTATTAGTGCCAACATGCAATATTTGACCAACAACGCCGTTATCATCAATAACCGCTTGCCCTTCAAAAACACCTTCGTTAGCCCCTTTGTTTATTACCACTTGATGTGAATAGGGATCGCTGTCTACCGAAACAATTTCAGCAACCATTTTTTTCGCTTCCGTACGAACCGGTGAAGCAAGCAAAGAGCGTAATCGAGCATTTTCTTTTTTAAGCATTTCTAACTGCATTAACTGCTCTTTCAATTTCAATTGATTGGCTTTAAAAAGTTGATTTTGTTCTATGAGTTTTTGTCGACTGACTAAGTTCTCAGCAGCCCAATCAACGGCATTTTTCGGGGCAGAAGCGAGATATTGCAATGGACTAACTAACGATTGAAGATACCCTCTTACCGCTTCAAAACTATTCATTTTGTAATCAAAGAATATTAGTAGAATCGACAAAATGAGCATCATAATAAGACGATGCTGAGGTGAGGGGCCGTGTTTAAATATTGGGTTCATTAAAGCTGTCGAGTATCGGTTAACGAAACATAGGCAAGTGAGCAAAAGGCGATGAAGTTATCATCGCCTTTTGTGGTTTTATTCGTAAGAAAATAAATCGCCGCCATGCATATCTATCATTTCGAGAGCTTTACCACCACCTCGAGCAACACAAGTTAGCGGATCATCTGCAACGACTACCGGAATACCGGTTTCCTCCATTAATAAACGATCTAAATCTTTTAATAATGCACCACCGCCAGTGAGTACCATGCCACGCTCAGAAATATCAGAAGCGAGTTCTGGTGGCGATTGCTCCAAGGTTACCATGATGGCACTAACGATACCCGTTAGTGGTTCTTGTAAAGCTTCTAAAATTTCATTGCTGTTTAGGGTAAAGCTACGTGGTACACCTTCGGCTAAGTTACGACCACGTACTTCTATTTCAATTAACTCTTCACCAGGGTAAGCGGAGCCGATTTCATGTTTAATGCGCTCTGCAGTTGCTTCACCTATCAGGCTACCAAAGTTACGGCGGACATAATTGATAATCGCATCATCAAACTTATCACCACCAATGCGCACTGAAGACGAATAAACCACGCCATTTAACGAGATAATACCAACTTCAGTCGTACCACCACCGATATCAACCACCATTGAGCCTGTTGCTTCAGATACTGGCATACCGGCACCAATCGCGGCTGCCATCGGCTCATCAATTAAATAAACTTCACGCGCTCCAGCACCTAATGCTGATTCTCGAATAGCGCGACGTTCAACCTGAGTAGAACCGCAAGGAACACAAACTAAAACTCGCGGGCTAGGACGTAAAAAGTTATTGCTATGCACTTGTTTAATGAAGTATTGCAACATTTTCTCAGTAACAAAAAAGTTAGCAATCACACCATCTTTCATTGGACGAATGGCTTCAATGTTACCAGGGGTACGCCCTAACATCTGTTTAGCCGCCGCACCTACAGCCGCCACACTTTTAGAACCACCTGAGCGATCTTGACGAATCGCAACCACGGACGGTTCATTTAACACAATGCCTTGGTCTTTGACATAGATGAGGGTATTGGCTGTTCCTAAATCGATAGAAAGATCGTTTGAAAACATGCCGCGTAATTTCTTAAACATAAAGTCTAACTGTCCTTTTTAGGTCAACAAGGCAAGTCTTTGCCTAAACAAGTTATAATTTTTATCATTACCGTTAATCATACCCTAGCTTTGTTCAGATGTGATGCCTCAAATGTGAAAAAATCACAGAAATTTGCGATTTTTTCACTGAAATGATTAAAAACACCTTAATTCCCCACTTCTCGCCACGAAATAATCCGATCGTTTCCGCGATAAAGGCCAAAGGTAATAACGGCACTCGGGTTTTGCTCGAATGGACCGTCACCATCATCCCAATCATATTTCAGCCAAGTGGGTACTTCGTACTCAAATATCACCGAACCCTGTTGGCCAATGACTGGCGCTGAGAACGTCAACTTATTTAACACCCCATCAAAAAACGTATCATTAACTGACGCATTTGTTTGGTCTGCACTTAAACCATCTTTCTCGACCAAACGATAATCATAAAGGTCATCCATTGGGTCGTACAAATCTCCTAACTCTTTATCGTTAATCTTAGCAAGCGTACAAGAATCATCACTATTTACCACAAACCTTGTACCGTCGTAATACTGTACTTGCATAGGTGCAATAATGTTTGAAGTTTCAGGTCCATAGGCATTTTCGATAAACCAGCGGCCAAAGCGTATTTTACTCTCACCTGACAAACTTTTAGCTATAAACAAAGGCTCGTCTTCAGTACCATTATTTAGCATATTCAAGTCATTGAGTTGACTGCCATCAGGATCTTCAAGCTTTATTCCAAATTTAAGATTATCATAAGGGCCATCTACTTTTTTGGTGCGGGTAAATTGGCCTACATCATACTTAATACCACTTATCTGAACTGTACTATCACTGTCGTTTTTGTAAACCCCATTATCCCATAAGCCCTTATTTTTTATATCAAAACCTTGAAGTCGATCCGTGAGTTCGGTAGTACTGTCATTTTCTGCAACTACCGTAATTTTCGCTTTGGCTAAATCGCCAAAATAGTTTTTCGTCGGTTCCTTTTGCATATTCAGGGCATGAATTTCATAATGCAGCTTTAATTCAGGTTGCCCCATATAGGTCATCGAGTAGGTCATCGAGTCACAGAAGTTTTTGACCTTAGAATATTTTAAGTCAAAGGATGCAGGGATAAAACGGCCTATGACGCTTTCGCCTTGAGCATCAATACTGTTTGCACTGCCGCCACGTACAAACAACTTAACGCCCCCCACTTCACTATAACGCGCGCCATTCGGTGGCGTTGATGTGGTTAAGCTCTGGTATATCCCATTATTTAATGAAATTTCGCTATTATTAAAATTAGGTGGACTGCTTGTTGAAGACGTCAAACTAACCCCATTAGCAGTGAATACGCCTTCAACACTGTTTTGAACCAATTGAGTAGGAAGCGGTTCAGTAGGAAGCAGTCGTTGTAAGGCAAGCTTAACCGTGCCTTGATAATTCCCTGTAACATCACCATTTACATTAACGGCTTTTATCTCCAAGTTAAAAGGATTGCCCGCTAACTCAGTTGGATCACCAGCAGAATTAGTATTATTAAGTGAAGTATCATTGTTTTTTTCATCTTTCTTGTAAGCATCAACAATAAATCGTTTGGGGCGCACATAAAAATCTCTACTGGCTCCGGTGAGCGTCACTTCGGGGGAAGTATCTGTTGCTGGTATCGTATGACTTGCTTGAAGCGCTATCTTACCAGCATCGAAATAAATATTCTCTGGTAGTTGAGCGCTAGAGTTTTCATCAAAACTCAATAGTACATCTTGAGGTAAAGAAACCTCACCAATTTGGTACGCTAATCCAGTTGTGCTCGGGGCAATATTTTTCAAACTAAAACGAATACTGCGCTGTCCAGCATTATCAAAATAGGCTTCACACACACCATTATTATCTTTTACTGCCTGAATATAAATACGCGAACCGTTAGCATCGACCATCGGTTCACCTGCAACTTCGATGTCATTAAAACCGGTAATTTTAAAGCCAGCATCAGCAAACGTCATTACGCAACTTGGCCCATTGCCTGTCAGACAAACATTGCTATTCGTCGCTGCTATCGATTCATTCGATAACGAAAGAATGACATTTTCTGCAAAATAATAATTGAAATTAACCGTGCCAACACCATTGATAAACGTCCCATCCTTTCGAACAACATCATTGTCGCCGACAACATTCAAGGTAAAACTGCCAGCTAGAGGCGCGGGGTCACAAGTACCATCAAAGTCATTAGTACAGGCCATGATAGTCACGGTTTCACTATCACAGGTTAAGCCACTGCCATCATGGAGTATTTGATAATGGTTCACAGTCGGGGGAGTTACACCACACTGATAAAAAACACGTGCACTATCAATGATATTAATATTAGCCCCTGATAATGCGCCATCAATATCAGGCCCTCCCCATACGGTAATATCACCTCTGGCGTAAACTAACGCCTGAACACGGGCTGCTTGATCAATATTAATATTATTGTAGCCGGCAATCGATAGCTTGCGATCAACGCTAGGCACAGTAGCTACATTAAACTCACTATACCTATTCGTTGAAAAGCTATTAAAAACAAAGAGTTTAACTTCTCCTGGAGAAGATATATTGATTACACTGCCCTCTGCCAACAATAAGTTTTCTATCCAATATTCTCCTGGCGCGAGGTTCAGCGTAGCATATTGCCCGGTTGTCGATAAATTTCTAATTTTATAAACAGAACTTTTCGAGGATGTAGTTAATTGAGCTCCGGCAGCGACGACAATATCCCTGTATTCAGTGTCATTAGATGTACCTATGGTCGCTGTTTGATTGACATTTAAATATAAGGTTTGAACACTCGAAGTGGTTTTAAAGCTCGGTAAGGTAATTTTTTGAGTAGGTGAGCCACTGGCGCTACACACACCTTGATTCCAACAAGAGTTGGTATTAAAAAAGTTGGTGGTAACCGATGGCGTCGCCAAGATGGTATCTGGGTTATCGTGCAAATACGCATTGGCGCCAAAATTAATGTTACCACTACCGCTGTGAGAGGTTAAGCCATCAACAAAAGTGGTATCGCAACTAAACTCAGGGCTAGCGACAATAGGGGTTATTGTACCAGTTCCACTACCATTACCAATATTCGCGCCGCTCGAGCCGTCGAGGAACAACTCAAACGTTCGAGTGACATTATCGCCGACTAAGGTTGTCGATATGGGTGGTAGCGTTATAGAACTATAGCCTGCTGGAATAAAGACAGGCGTTTGACTAACACCTTGATAATGCGTTGGCGATATTGCCGTGTTATCAAAGGTACGGTAGCGAAAGGCAACATCATAATAAGTGGTTATAGGGTCGCCTTGGAAATTGGTTAATTGCACGGTAAAAACAATGTTATTACCCTGCTCGGTGCTAGCGTCCAAGACACGAAGGTAAGGGAAATTACCGCCATTACCCGCACCTGGAGTATTGTTTTTAGCGGCATTGATCACTTGCCAAGGTCCGGTGCCATCAGGAATGCGATGCAACAGCTTAGTACCATTTTCGGTCATTGGAATATTGTATTGATAGGCAAGGTTGCTGCAATTAATCGACTGATAGTTTCTGCCATTAACACTGATATAATCGATAGCATGACCATTGGCATCCAATAATGCGACATCAAAGCCATTTGCAAAGTCAATATAAATATCATTTAAGATCGGCGATTGGTAATACAACCAAGGGTAAGACGCGCCGCCACCAGCAGCATCTGAGACGCTAATCGTTTGGCAACTGATAGTGCTGCGACAAATTTTCATTGACCAATTGTTATAGACACTAGCCGGCACTGCTGAATCTATCAGTTTAATTTCGATAAACGAAGGACGGTCGGCTCCTGTTTTCTTAAAGAAAACCTCATTAATACTTGCCGAACCAATATATGAAGAACATTGTGCTACCGAATACAAGCTCAGTAACGTCAACAATATTCCACTTAACAGGGTCAAAAACTTCTTCATGCAGCGCTAGACAATTTAACCGTTATTAGCCTTAGTGTAGTTAACGTTACTCTTTAGTGCATCATTTAACAAGTAACTACTTGAATTTGTATTAGGTTTAATAAACAAATTGATAAAAAAAGCCCCGCGGAATGCAGGGCTAACTTTTCATGAAACAAACAGACTTAGTTATTATAGGAATTTATCGCGCACTGAGAGTAATAATAAACCTAATGCAAATATCAATATCGATGTAGGCTCTGGAATACTAGCGCTTGCGGCATGTGGTCTGACGTAAAAAGTTTCAGCTTGGATCATCATCGAATACGCCATTGAATAATCAAAAGAATTGTTGAAATCGTCTGGTGATAGTCCAGCATTTTCTGCCCAAACGCTTCTAACAATTCTTTGTGAAATATCAGAAACATCATCAACAGTGCTGTAAAATGTATTCCAATATTCAAAAGCATGAATATACTCAATACCGTTATCCGTCTGACGAGTAAATAAGTCAAACTGCCCATCCTCTGCTATGTCGGCAGATAATGCGTCTTTTAAAAGCTGAAGTTGTTCATCATTGGCATACCCCCAACCTTCATGGAATTCTGGCGCGTATAGGGTATTTAACCCCCGTGTTTCGGTGTTGACAGGCGATGCCCAAGCCCACTCATAGTCACCAATAACAACATAATCGTCTTCAGTTAAATCACTATAGATCAAGCCAGCTTTGGCCTGCGTAGTTATAAGAAAACAGATTGCAATCAAAGATTTGAAAATAAACTTAACCACTAAATACCTCATATAATGATAGACTTCATTATTTTTAATTTAACAAAGCAAAAATCAAACCAAAAATAAAATACCAAATAAAAACAATAAGATAAGTTAAAACGAAAGTTTTAGAATTGTATAGATGTAAAATAACTCGACATTAGAGGCCTTTAGCTTCGACCGCTATTTTTCTAGAGGTGATCACACCAGCTATTTGGCATTGGCCTTCGCTGGTTAACTGATAATAAGGCACCTCATTAACTACATCTTGATTGCATGTTACAAAAGCTTGGCAATTGGTGAGTCCTCGCCCTTGCGCGTTTGTAGCAGCGAAGCTAAACGTTTGTGCCGGAGCAAGGCAAGCTCGAGCAGGACTGCTCAGCGGAAAGACTTGTTGAAGTTGACGTTGCATCCCCGATTGTGCCGCCTGAAACGCCCTAGTACCCATCACTTCATAGGCGATGCTTTCCGCTTCGGTTGATAACATTTTTATCAGTGCTACACCTAAGAGACTGATGACAATAATGACAAAAATAGCCACCACTAACGCACTACCATTTGCAAAAGATTTTCTAGTGAGTTTCTGTCTAGGGAACATTGGCCACCTGTATATCATTACTAAAACTGATCTCTTCATCTTTTAATACAAAGTGAAAATACACCTGAACCTGACCATTGCGATATTGACTAGGATTCGACACACGAAAGAAGCTTCGCCCATCCAGATATTCAGCCATCAATACTGCCGTACCATCCGGAACCTCTGCATTGTAATCATAATAGTTTTGATAACGCACCAATTGTTTCCCTTCTAATCCGTCTTGAAAACAAAACGCCACGGGGTCGTCAATAAAGTATATTCGTTGAGTTGGAGAATCTTGTTCAAATAAATGCCGCTCACTTAAGGTAATTGTCCATTGCTTGTTGACTTTTTTTTCTAATCTATCGACACCCTTTATTTTTTTTGACAACACGCCATAGGTTTCAGTGTCATCAAGTGGATAGACGGCTGCGGTTAAATCCGTAGAAAACTCGCTATCATCAAATCGTACCACTGTGACTTCATCACTGGCTGGCTCTGGCGCTACCGGAATGTCGAGATAACTGGCACTGGCTTTTATGGGTCTAAACTCTAAGCATTGATCGTCTGCAATTATTCTTGGGCTATTAGGCAAGGCTAATCTAAGCTCACGATTTAAACGTTCTATCGCAAAACGCGCATTGCTGATTAACTGATCTCTATCGCTACTTTGTACATAAATTTTTGTACCAATATTGAGAAAACGGCTTAAACTAACAGATAACACCCCAAGGATAATTATCACCATTATCATTTCTACTAAAGTAAACCCTTTGGCATTTGGCAACTTATTCATTAAAAATTCGCCCGGTAAGTAGAAAAATCGATAGCAAATCCTGTTGGTGTGATCACGGTAACGCGAATTAGTTTAGCGGTATAATTATTGGCATTAGTTGCGCAATCACCATCGTAATCACTGTCGTTACACACCTCTATCTCGACTGAATAACCCAAATATAAACTAAGATCGTCATTTTGTGAGTTTTTAAAAAAGCCGCTACTACCAGCGTTGCTAATCCCAATGCCGTTAAAATCATCGACATCGTCGAGTATCGTGCGGTCAGTGCCATCACCTTCGCCTGATTCTCTGCCCATAACATTCGAGCATTGTTCGCTACTCTCGACAACTCCACTGTCATCAGCATCTTCATTGCAACGATATCTGCCGCCGGCACGATCTGAGTTTTCATCAAATGCATAAGCGCTGATTTCATTAAGTAATGATTGCCCCAATTCTGCCGCGCGTATTTGATGCACTTGGTCGCCGCTTTGCTCTATCGCTGGATACAAAAGATTGGTGAGTATCGCAAATGAAATCGACAGCATCACGATACCAACGATGGTTTCTAAGAGAGTAAACCCTGAAACATGATAAGGCGATCTACAGCGCATGGATATAACCTTCTGATTCAATTTGAATATGCAAACTCTGTTCACCGCTTACCGTTATCCGGCAAGGATTTATATCAGTGCAAGGTACGCGATTGCCTGCCGCATCTATTAAGCGACCCAAGTGATCAAAAGAGACATTGTTTAAAAAACCACTGAATGCAAAGGTAACATTGTGGTTATCGTCGATAAACACACTGGTATTGCTTTGAAAATCATCATTGCCTTGATCTGCCAACACGCCTGCATTGCAATTATTGGCTTGAGCGGTATCGGTTTGTGATAACCCTATTGCCTTAACTGAAAAAAATACCTGCTTACACACTGGAACTCCAGATTGCTGCATCACTCTTAATTGAATTGCGCGTAAAGTAGTTATTACTTCGTTTCGATAGGTATATTCCTCAAAGCCATTGGATGAGAAAAACTTGGGTATGACGGTAACCATCATTATCCCCATAATAATAATTACAGTGACCAGTTCGATCAAGGAAAACCCATGTTGGGTTTTCTGGTGATGATGACAATAAGTTCTACTCATAGTGAGTTATTATACGCAAGGATTGACCTTTATTATCGGGCGCTCACCTTGCACTAAAGGCGCCTGATAATAAACGATGCAATCATCATTAATAGAAGTAGGCACAGGCCTACCATCATCAAAATAAATCACAAAAGTGGTAAAGTTAGTGCCGATATCAACGCCTTTATAGCGTTCATCCCAACCAGCTAACTCCTTAAAAACATGCGGAAAACCAAGAGGGTAACCGTAGCCAATTAGAACCTCCAACCCTTCAACAGTAACAAATGTTTTATTATTTGGATCAAAATTCTTAGCGATATTATGGTTTCCTTTCACCAATGACTTACCATAGATTAATGCGGCAACCCCTTCTAAGGAGGCTTTTATGGCTTCTAAAGTCGCCGTTTCAGCCTCAGGTTTTAAATTAATATACCTTGGCAAGGCGGTTGCCGCCAAAATACCTAGGATGACAATCACCACTATTAGTTCGATTAACGTAAAACCTTTAGCTTTCACTGTAAAACCTACAAAATCTCTAGTCTAAAAACAAACAAGGAGGGCTGAGCCCTCCCTGAATTCATCCTTATCATCTGTGTAACCGACGACTAACAATCATCCAAAACTGTTTCAACCACAGGCGTTGCACCAGCACCTGCTTCAGTATAAGTCACATGACAATTATCTGCATCGGTTGCTTCACTGTGTTGGAATTCACCAGTGGCCGCATCGTAAGTAATTGCTGATTCTGCATCAAATTGAATTAAATCTTCAATACCACACCCCTGAGTTGCTATAGTTCCACATGGGTCATCGCCACCACTTCTTCTTGAAACCGTGCCATCTTGAGGAGCTCTTGTTGGGTAACCATTAACCGTTGCGTAAAATACGCCGTTAACTTGAACTGCTCCATCTAATTCATTGGTAACAAGTGCTTTAGCGTTAATCATATTCGCGGCACTGTTAACACTACCTTTTACCCCTTCAACAACAGCGGCTCTCGCATCGCCAGTCAAATCGATAAAGCGCGGTGCTGCCGTTGCTGCTAGAATGCCAAGAATGACAATAACGACGATAAGTTCAATTAAGGTAAAACCTTTTTGTTTTGATAAATTTTTCATAATACACCCGTTAACATTTTTTATTGGCTTCAGTATTCACTGAAGCAGTCTACTCAATTAAGTAACAAAAAGGTTACTTCTACTGCTATTTTTTATTATTATCCGTTCAATGCTCGCCATTAACATCCATAACAACGGCGGGTCTACTTTATTTTTACGATTAGTTATTAATCGTTATTGCTACTGCACTGGTTGCAGGAAAGTAACTAAAAAAGTTAGTTTGATTTTCGGCATCACCTGGAGTCTCATAGGCGCCATTATCACTTTTATTTAGCGTTTCTTTTAAGTGATAACGACATTCTGTATCTGCACCTGTCTCATGCTTGGTAACAAAATATTGAAAATCATCAATATCATCGCTATCGTCAGTTAATGTCGGTGGCTGCTGCAAAATGGTATTCCAAACATCAATACAATTAGCTTCATTGAAATCATTACCTAAGGTATTACCGTCGTTTTGACCACCAACCGAGGCTACAATATACCCTGCTCGAATGCCTGCATCATTATCAGCGGTCGTTAATAAGACATTGGTACCGTCGTAATTAACAACATTGCGTCCGCCCGAGGTTGGACGACCTTCAGCTTCCCATTGCGCACGCGCTAGCGATACCCCAGTGGCAAAGCCCCCCGCCATACCTTCGATATTAGCTTGTTTGGCTTGATCGGTTAAATCAATAAACTTTGGGATCGCAGTAACGGCTAAAAAGCCCAAGATAACCACGACAATAACTAGCTCAATTAAGGTAAAACCCGACTGTTTTTTCATAACAACCTCAAACTCTTCTAATTATTTTAATTCTAACAACGTTTTACAAAAAAAGTCACTTATTTACCGGACAATTTTTATAAATTGATAAACTTACTTTTCAAAGCGTTCAAAAGCCAAAAATTATAAAATATAATCAACAACTTAAGAAAAGGTTAACTTTTTACCACTTCACCTTTTTTTGGATAATATTGAAAATATTCACCATTGTTGATGACATAACGACAGTACCTTAATCGTTCTTGACTGTTCTCATGCACTTCAATGGCAGCAATGGGTTTATTCATAAACACTAAGGGTGTATTCATCACCATTCGCCATATTGCAACGCAACTTCCATTATTTTCATCACTATCCACCCAACCTAGCGCGTTGACTGTTACTTTCCTTTTGCTGGTTGGCTTTTCGCCCTCTTTTAGCCATACCTCTTTAGGGTTTTTATCCATGTACCATTGCGCTCTAATCGCTGATACTTGGCTCAAAAACTGATTAGCAATTGCGCTAAACCCTGCTTTAGCAATCGGCTCTTCTTGTCGTACGAAGTAATACCAAAAACTTGCCATCATTAACCCGAGCATAACAACAATAACAATTTGCTCGGCTAGCGACTTCTCCCTTTTGGCAATAACAGCTCTTTGCGACATTTTACTCCGCCTTAAATGACTACCCTTTAAAGGCTGACATCATATCCCACATAGGGGTAAATATACCCAGTGCTAATACTAACACCATCGCAGCAACGATAGCGATTAAGATCGGCTCAATACGCGCAGTTAACGTTCCTAACTCGTAATCAACCTCTCGTTCATAATAATCACCCACTTCTTCGAGTAACTCATCAACCCGACCCGTTTCTTCACCAACAGCTATCATTTGCAATACTAACGGTGTGAACAAAGTACTTGCCACAGCAGAGCGTAATAAGCTTTCGCCACTTTCAATGCCAGTGCGCATAGCGACAATTTTCTGTTGCATAAAGGTATTGTCTACCGCTTCAGACACTAAGGTTAAACCATTAGTCATCGGCACGCCTGCCTTTAAGACAATAGCGAAACTATGAGAAAAACGCGCCAGAATTGAGCGTTCGATAATTGAACCGACAATCGGTAGGCGTGTTTTAAGCCTATCCCAAGTGAAACGCCCTTTGGTGGTCTTTAAATAATAACGGGTACCAAAGTAGCAGCCAATGACCATCACTAACATGATTGGCCAATAATCAAGGAAAAAATTGGAGCTGGTGATCAAGGCCCTTGTTGCCCAAGGCAATTCAGCGCCGAGTTTAGAAAACATATCGGCAAAGGTTGGGATCACCCAAATATTTAAGATCACAATAGCAATGGCTAATGCTATTAAAACAAATGACGGGTAGCGCAACGCAGTTTTAATACGTTTTCGTGTCTCTTGTTCACGTTCAAAGTAACTGGCTAACTTGGCAAAGGCGTCATCAAGCTTACCGGTATTTTCGCCAACGTGAATTAACGAAACAAATAAAGGAGAAAAAAGCTGCGGGTGGCGGTTCAATGCCGATGATAGCGCGTATCCCCCTTCTAGCTGCAAAGCAATTTCTGATAATGCTTGTCTAAGTTTTGGTGAACTGCTGGACTCAGCCATACCATGTATTGCTCTAAGTATTGGAACCCCTGATCGAACCAGAGCATACATCTGGCGACAAAAAACAATCAAATCATCAAGCTTAATCGCTTCAAAGCCAAGTAGTTCACCAATATCGATTTGACCAATATTTCCCGCACCACCCACAGAGGTTGTTTCGGTGATCATAATAGGAATAATGCGCTGACGTGTTAACTGCTCAGCCACCGAGCTGCTACTAGTCGCTTCCATCGACCCTTTAACTTGTTCGCCATTGGCATTTCGCCCTGTATAGTTAAATGCGGCCATAATAACGCTATCCAGTTACCTCAACAGTTTCCACCAATCGTAATACTTCTTCTACTGACGTTACGCCCTCGGCAGCATAATCAAAAGCTGCCAAAGATATCGGTTTAAAGGTTGGGTTCGCCTTTGACAATTTGGTGAACTCTTCAGCGTCGTCACGTTTTAACGCAGCCATCATCGCTTCGTTCATCTCAAGTAACTCGAAAACACCAATTCGGCCCTTATAACCCGTATACTGACATGACTGGCAACCTTTCCCTTGTTTAAAGTGCGTCTGCTTTGCTTGATCACCGGCAAGATGAGTCAGCCATAGCAACTCTTGCGCTGTTGGTTGATAATCAATCGTACAATGCTCACAAATTCGGCGCACTAATCGTTGAGCGATGATGGCGCGCAATGAGCTACCGACCAAAAATCCGGCCGCGCCCATATCAATCAAACGCAGCGCACTGGTGATCGCATCGTTAGTATGTAAGGTTGATAACACGAGGTGACCCGTTAACGCTCCACGCAAGCCAATTTCGACGGTTTCATGATCACGCATCTCACCGACCATAATGATATCAGGATCTTGTCGAAGCGAAGTTCTTAATACACTAGAAAAAGTTAAGCCAATTTTGCTATTAACCTGTACTTGATTGACTCTCGGTAATCGGTATTCGACTGGATCTTCAACCGTAATAATTTTCTTGGATGCCTGATTTAATTCACTCAGTGCGCCATACAATGTCGTGGTTTTACCACTACCTGTTGGTCCTGTGACTAACACCATGCCATGTGGTCGACTAATTTGGTGACGCACTCTGGCAACTAAGTCAGCGGGCATCCCAGTTTCATCTAAAGAGAGCAGCCCTGCTGATTGATCGAGCAAACGCATAACCACTGACTCACCGTGCTGCACCGGCATGGTAGACATCCGCACGTCGATATTATGGCCCTTAATGGTCAAATTAAATCGACCATCTTGAGGTAGGCGCTTTTCTGAAATATCTAAACCAGCCATTAATTTAAGTCGAAGCACCATGGCGGCGGCAATTTTGCTTTCTTTTAAAACGTTTTCTTGCAGTACACCATCGATACGTTGTCGAATGCGTAATTGTTTTTCATCTGGCTCAATGTGAATATCTGAAGCACGCATTTGTACCGCATCTTCAAATACCGATTGCAACAGCTTCCCGACAGTTGCATCGCCGCCTTCATCAATAAAGGATGTTGACACATCAAAATCAGAGCTTTGATCGTATTCTTCTTCTAATTGACTGGCGAAGTTTTCAATCTCTGCGGTACGACGGTATAAACCATCAAAAGCTTCAAAAAGCTGGGATTCCATCACCACCGCAAGCTTTAATTTTTTTGGTGATAGCATTTGTTCGAGTTGATCTAGACCACTCAAATCAGCGGGATCACTCATACCAATTAATACCGCGTCGCCTTGGTCTTCAATAATCAACGCTCTTAATCGTCTAGCGTGAACCTCTGGTAATAATTTCGCGACGTCAGCAGGAATACGACGTTGACTAATATCTAGAAATGGAACATCAAGCTGCTGCGCTAAAAATTCAAGGAGTTGTTTTTCTGTTAAATATCCTAATTCAATCAGGGTATCACCAAGCTTACGACCGGTCGTTTTTTGGCTGTTGAGCGCCTGCATCAATTGCTCATTGGAAATAATATGTTCGTGAACGAGCAAATCGCCCAAACGCATTTTTAATTTAGGGGCTGCCATGCTTACTCTCCTAACTCGTTAAGACGAGATTTTATAAACTCGACACTACTGACCGACAAGTCATCATACTGCAGGGCGTTTTGATAACTTTCTCTTGCTTGGTTAAATTTGCCATCGCTGTCATAGGCGACAGCTAATCCCAACCACCATCGCCCTACTTCAGGTGCCAATCTTGTTAGCCGCTGATATGCTTGTTGGGCACTCGCAAAATTTGCCAATTGTTGGGATATCGAAGCGAGCATCGTCTGGTATTCAATATCATTAATATCGCTTGCCCCATTAAGCACATCATAGGCTTGTTGATTCAACCCTTGACTTAAGTATATACGTGCCATCATCAATCTAAAATCAGCATTGCGATTGTCGCGCGCTAAACCCTGAGCAAGTAGATTGATGGCCGCATTATAATCTTGACGACCAAACCACAATGCAGCCAATTGTTTGCGTGCCTGATGCTGATTCTCATCGAGTAATAATACTTCTTCAAACAATGCTTCAGCTTTGTTTATTTGTTGTTGATCTATAGCTTGCTGCGCTTGCTTAAGTTTAACGTCGATCAGTTCCTGCGCTGACAATTGCTTACTCGAGATAGATAGCGTTCCTTTAGATGCGGACGAATTGATGACATTGTCTTTTGAAGCGCTTCCACCTGCTATAAGATTAGTCGACTCATTGCTGGTAGGGTCTGCTTTTTCGTTAGTCGGTTTGCTTTGCTGATGCGAAAAGCTTTCATTGTCATTAATTGGTTTAATTTGTTGTCGCTGACTATTCTTAGGTTTCTCGCTATCCAAGCGAGATAATGGTGAAGAATTTTGCGGCTCTGTTTTCACGACCTTTGCGACGTTTTCAGCACTGTTATTCGTGGTGCTTGTCGTGTCAATTTCAGTTTCTCTTTGAGCAGTATTTACATTCTCACTAGGCTGCTCAACATTGTTAACATTAGCCGTTGATAACGAAATATCTTTTTTACTAACTTGCTTTTCAGTATCAGCCTTTGTTGGTTGACTCACAGTCGCTTGGTTTGGTGATGAAACATAACCACTTAGGTACTGCCATCCAATAACAGCTATTGCGATAGACAACAAGAACGCTAAGATGATCACCAGCCATTTATTGGTCGAGCTATGGGCAATAACCACCTGAGGAGCGTTTGCTTGACCTTGTCCTTGCTCATACTGTCGTTTATCAAGATCTTTAAGCATTTGATTGATGACACTCATGAAGCTTTTCCCCACCACAAAATAACAGCAAGGACAGTCAAAGCAAGAACAGCTGAAGCGACAATAAAAATGTGATTTAACCTAAGTTTTCTTTGCGTCCCTTCGGTATCTTTAACCGCTGCCACTAGATGTGCCCGTGTTATTTGATACTGACCTTGGCCAAAGCTTAACATCAACATTTTATGACATAAAATATTAACCAAACGTGGTATGCCCTCACTGTATTTTGCAATCTTTCGACATATATCTCGGGTAAACAAGGCTGCTCCTTTATAACCGGCAACTTGTAATCGGTGACTGATGTAGTGCTCAACTTCGTCACTGGTCATCGGGCGCAATTGATAAGAAAAGGAAATACGTTGCTTCAATTGCCTAAACGCCTTTTCATTTAAACGTTGATCTAACTCTGGTTGAGCAAATAAGACCACCTGTAATAGCTTACGCGTTTCTGTCTCTAAGTTAGTAAATAATCGCAACGCTTCCAAGCTTTCACTAGGCAGAGCTTGGGCTTCATCTAATATCAGCACCACGGAACGTCCTTCATTATGTAATTCAAGTAAGCGAGATTGAATTCTTTGAGTTAATAACTGCACAGACATTCGTTGTGCTTGTTTAACCCCTAATTCCACCGCAACCGCACGTCTTAACTCATCAGGTTTTAAATAGGGGTTGGGAATATAAGCCGTTACAAAATGTTCAGGAATTTCATTAAGTAACTTTCGACACAATAATGTCTTACCGGTACCAACCTCGCCGACAACTTTAATAAAACCTTCGCCACTTTTTAACGCGGTTAATAATACGGCAAACGCCTCATCATGAGGCGCTAAACCCAAGTAGAAGCTGGTATTCGGGGTTAGTGTAAATGGTAATTCATTGAGACCGAAGTGATACAAGTACATAAGATACTTAACCAAGAACTCGCATACGATTTACTTACTTTGCTCTGGAAACCACTGCTTCAATAACGCCCGGGCATCTTCAAGTTGGTTACTCCATGTGTCTTGACCAACGACCACAGGTTTTAACATAATCACCAACTCTTTTTTAAGTGTCGCCTTACTCTTACTTTTAAACAGTTCCCCTACTAATGGGATATCGCCAAGCAAAGGTGTTTTCGAATTCAAATCTGCCGTTTGCGTTTCAATTAAGCCACCGATGACAATAATCTCACCAGATTTGGCTCGTACCACGGTATCAGATTCTCGGACACTACTTTGCGCTAACGGCAACTGATAATCTTGACCATCCAAACGAATCGATTTGTTTTTTTCTTTTACAGTAGTGACTGACGGGTGAACATGCAAAATAACTTCACCATTGGCATCAATCTGCGGGGTAACATCTAAAGCAATACCAGAAAAGAAAGGTGTAAGCTCTATTTCAGGTGTCGTCGTAGTGGCAGTGCCTGTTGTTGTCGTGCTGGAGACTTCGGTGACAAAAAATTCATCATCACCGACTTTAATCACCGCTTTTTGATTATTGGTTGCTGTTATCCGAGGGCTAGAGAGAACCTGTACATTACCCTGCGTTGACAACAGCTGTAATACACCTGAAAAATCAGCGTTTTTAAAGAAACTGATCCCAGTAACACCACCAATAGCGTTAGAGATCAGGTTGCCTTCTATCGTGCCATCGGTTTGAAAAGAAAGTTCTGTGCGATTATCACCACGATGCAAACTTCCTAGTATGCCATCCCAGCGCACCCCTTGTTGGTAATCGTCATTAAGCGTAACCTCTAAAATCTTTGCTTCGATGATCACTTGGCGGCGCAACAGCTTTTGTGCACCGAAAATAAAATCTTTAACAGATTTTATTTCATCCGGATAAGCTTTGACGGTAATTAATCCTGATTGCGGCGAGACAATAACAGAACGTCCAGACTCTGGCGTTGCGCCAATCAAATCTTCTAAGTTTTGTTCAAGCTCTTTCCAAAAATCAGAATTATTAGCCGTAAAAACATTGGTGCCATTAACATTCATTTGGCCCATTTGACTGTTCTGGCCATTTCCACCATTCGAGTTATTACTGCCATTATTACTATTGTTGTTATTTTGGTTACGGTTATTGCCGTTTTGACCACCATTACCATTGTCAACATTGGCAACACCACCTGAGTTAACACTCATTGTCGAGTAACCGCTTCGCGTAATAAACAGGTAATCTAATGGAATAGTTTCGGTGCGTATGCCCGCTGGATAAACCTGAATAACTTTGCCATTGGCCCGAATATCATAGCCATATAACTGCTCAACGACTTCTAATACTTCATTTAAAGTAACGTCTTTTAAATTCAGAGTAATATTGCCTGACACTCCAGGATGAAGCGCAATACTAAGATTGGAGTCTTCAACCAAGGCAGCAAAGAATTGTTTAGCGTCGACTTGACTTGCTGCAATCTCCAGTCTTTTTTCCGATAACAAACCTTGTTTAGCTTGCGACAAGTTTTGCGCGATCAACTCTTGCTGAACTGAACTCGGTAACTGTTGCAATGGCTTAGGTTGCTGCTTAACTTGCGACTCTTGAATCGCCTTATCTAATTCAGCATTTACTTGCTTCGGTGGTTTAGGCGTGCTTTGGCAACCAGCAACGACTAATGCAATCGCAGTGATTGCGATACCTGATTTGACGTTTTTTAGATTCATAATTCTTTTCATTGAGGACTCGCCACGACTTGTCTAAACAGCGACAATTCAATTTGATTTTCAGCTGTTGCTAAAATAACTTTATTTTGATTAATTTCTTTTATTCGGTACTGAGCGATAACATCACCTACTTTGAGCAGTCTACCATTGATAATCGCTATTTTTTGCTGACCTTGATTAATAATAGACTCTAATTTCAGTGTCTTTTTTTGCTGGGTCAATTTACTCGTTAGGCTCTTTGACAATGGTTGAGTTGGATCCCTTTCTTGAGCAGAAAAAGCGATAAAGCTAACGAAAACAACGACTATGCAGACTAACCTATACACCAACAAACTCCTGCTTGGTACTCAAGCTATATAACTCAATTTCAACCTCACTGAGTGGATACTCAACCAATTGATAATCAAATCGTTGCCAAAAAAAGCGATACTGCATTTGCTCTAATTGCTTTAAATAGTCTCGCAATTGAAAATATCGTCCAGAAAGCTTTATTCTTAAACCATGTTTATAAAGCACTAATGGCTCCAACGCACTTTCTATTGGTAACACCTTATCATTTGATTGATGACTTGATTCATTAGGTTGATTTTCTGCATTACCTTTTTCCCCTGATACAGGTAATGCCATCGGCTCTGCCCCAATAACCTCAAACGATAATAACTTGACACCTTTTTGCAAAGCTAACAATTGTGTTAAAGCAAATCTCATTTGGACAGGATCAATGAGATCAGAGGTCAACGTTAAGAGCGCAATATCGACTTGTTGCAGGTCACGCTCATAATCGTGAATGGTTCGGGTAATCTTTTCATTCGGATCTTCTTGTAACGCTTGTTCAAAAACACCAATGGTTTGCTGTTTCGTCGCGATAGATGTTGTCAGTCGTTTAATTTCTTTTTGATGAGCACTAATACGTTGCTGGTTTTCATCTATTAGTAACGTATGCGTAATAAAAACTATCGCAATCAACCCGGTAATTAAGATTAATAATTGCTCACGCAGGGTTATTGATAAAAAGCGCTGGCTATAACTTTGCCACAAAGCCTTCATCGTGCCCCCCCTTGAGTTCGTGTTTTTGAGCTAACTTGAAAGCTTGTTAACCCAAGCTCATTTTCATTTAGAGAAAAAGTAGAAAACGTTTTACCTGCAAGAAAGTTAGACTCTTTAAAGCCTGCGAGCCACTGTGGAACAGCGTCTGGGGTTTTAGCCATGCCACTGAAACTCAATTGTTCTTGGAATATAAATACTTGCTCTAAACTCACGTCTTTATGATGATGTTCTGCTAATTCACTCATCGCAGAAGAAAAACCGCTAACGAAAACTTTGCTTTGATCTGTGAGTTGTTTATGTAATGCCTGTTTGTTCGCGATGACAACTTTGAGATTTTCTAAACGCGCCAATAACTTGGGATCGGCTCGATTTTCACTCACCTGTTGCTGCAAGTTGTCAAGCAATTGCTGTTGCTGGTTATGTTGTTTAGTCAAAGTACTTCGTTTATTACTATGATCATTGACCTTTACTTGACTAAAAATCGCCCAAAAAACAAAAGCTAGAAGAACGATACCCCAGATGAGAAACACACGAGTTAACGTTAATGGTGGCTTTTTGGGTAAGAGGTCTGGTTGTAGTAAGTTAATCGTTAATTTAGCCATCTAATGCTCCCGTTGCTTCAGAGCTAACTAACGCGCCATAACAAGCACTATAGGCTTTATTATCAATAACCTGCTCTGAAAGCGCAAAAATGTTAACGGGGAGATGAGTGTTTTCTGCTAGCTTTCTGGCAATCAATGCCTCTTGCTCTGCAGGAATTAACACCTGTATTTCTCTAATCGGGGCTTGTTTTAATTGTCGCTCGTAATAATCTACTGAACGTTGGATCTCCAAGCTTAATGCGTCAATGATGCCTGAATCTAACTCTTCAGCGCTTTTTTCACCAATTTTAGCCATCCCCCTAAGGCGACGATAAAAATATAAACGCCCTTGTTTAACAATTAACACCAGCATTTCTTCGTCAGGTTGTTGACACACTAACAAGCAAGCATTTTCACTTTCTGGAATTAAACTAGCAAACGCAAATTCTTCTATCGATATAGATTTTACGACAATGTCTTGCTTATCAAGAGTTTCAACAATGGGTACTAAATCAGATTTCGCTGCGCAAACCACATGAAGTTTTTCTATCCCACCCGCCATTGTTGGGCCGTCAAAATAATCTAGCACCATATCATCTGGCGCAATAGAAACTAGGTCTTTAATTTGCCACTTCAATGCCTCTAGAAGTTCTTGTTCAGGAATCTTTGGCTTATCGACTTGCACGATCTGACTTTGTTGTGCTTGTAAAACCAAGTGGCATTGATGAGGAGAAGAAAGGGAAGTCGATAAGACCTTTAACGTATTGACATAATTTTTATCAATCGCTTCTAATACGGCAAAAGTCGCTTTGTCCTGCGCATTTAGCGCACAATACGCTATCGCATGTTGACGAAGGCACAGCCCTAGTAAGTTATGTGCATCGCTTTTTGAAAATATCGAGCTTAATCGCATTATCTTGTATCGTTGTTAATAATTATTGTTAAAGTAAACGAACTCGCTAACTTTCATTATCGCTGATTGTGTGCCTTGCGCAAGTATTTTCCTTATAATAGCGCTAAATATATCAGTAAAATCATTCACTTTTATGCAAAAACTGTCGCCATTACAGCCACTTTTACATCCATTTTTTGACCACCATAACTTAAAGGTGTCAATTAAACGTGATGACTTAATTCACCCTGTCATATCGGGAAATAAATGGCGAAAGCTAAAATATAATATAAATCATGCGATTAACACCGGCTATAAGGGTATTTTAAGTTTTGGTGGCAGCTATTCTAATCACATTCATGCACTTGCCTTTGCTGGCAAAAAATATGCTTTACGCACGCACGGTATCATCCGCGGCGAACAAGCTCACCAAGATAATTTTACGTTAGCATCGGCAAAGCGTTGGGGAATGGAGCTGACATTTGTCGATCGAAAGACCTATCGAAAACGCTCTGAATATGAATATTTACAATTACTTAAAGAGCGTCATTCTGAATTATTTATTGTTCCTGAAGGTGGTAGTAATCAGTTAGCGTTAACAGGTGTTGGCGAAGTTATCACAGAACTCGATCAGCAATGTAGTTACGATACATTAATAACGCCTATTGGCAGTGGCGGGACTTTAGCTGGCCTTATCAATCAAGATGACAATCGTCACCAACTACTAGGGATTGCTGTGCTTAAACAGCAAAATTATTTAGTTGAAGAAGTTAATACGCTTTTGGGTAATGATAATCACAAAGACAATTGGCAGATACTGAATGAGTTTCATTGTGGCGGCTACGCCAAGTTCTCAAATCAAGATTTAACGCTCATTCAGGAATTTAGTCAGCTGACAAAAGTTCCGTTTGAGCCCATTTATTCCGGCAAGATGATCCTTGCGCTTTTATCACTTATTGAGCGAGGCTACTTTAAAAAACGTCAACATATCGTATTACTGCATACTGGAGGTCTTCAAGGCTTAGCTGGCCTTAAAGAACAAGGGAGAATTAGCGAACAAGGTTGGCAAATTCCGCCTGCTCTAGAGGGTGAGTAAAAAAGTGCCCTTGGCCTCCATCCACCCCCAATCTTAACAGTGTTTGCCATTCTTGCTCTGATTCAACCCCTAGCGCAAAAATCGCGATACCTAACGGCTCTGTGATCACTTTAAGGCTTTGAACAATGATCTGATTTTCTGGCTTTTCATGAATATTTCCAATCAGGCTTGAATGCAATTTAATAAACGAAACAGGACAACTTTTAAGGTATTGAGTACTCACCACGTACTGGCCGACTTTATCAACTAATAATTTAACGCCAAACTGCGTTAACTTAACCAAGATAGGTTTCAATGATGATAAACAACTCATCAATCGATATTCACTCACTTCAATAATCAGCTTTTCAGCTATATCTGGATTTTCAATGATCACGGCATACAACTTTTCTTGGAACTCAACGTTTAGCAATGATTCAACTGACAAGTTTAAACTGCATGACTGTTGCTGGCTTTCATAACGTATAAGTTTGCAAACTTGCTTAACAATCAGCAAATCCACTTGTTCTGTTAACCCACACTTATGCACCATGGGCATAAATATTCGCGCACTGATCAACTTACCTTGATTATCTCTTAGCTTAGCCAATACTTCATAATGGATAGTCGCACTGTTTCTAGCTGAAATTACAGGCTGAAAGAAAATCACAAAAGCATTCCGAGTGATAACTTTGGTTAAAAAAGTACGCCATTTTAAAGACCCCTGCGCTTGAATAATTTCACCAGGCTCGTACATAAACCATTGTGCAGGCCCTTGTAGTTGTGCCGATCTTAGTGCCATATCCGCCTCAGACATCACCTGATAAGGCATATCTAAACTTTGGTAGCAGCTCAAACCTAAGTGAATAAACTCTTCATGATTGATACCAACCGGTAAAGAAATCGTCATAAAGTTTTTTAACAACCTTTCTGCCAATTTCTCTCCTTGCTCGACGGTCAGTTCAGGTAAAATCAACGCAATTTCATAAGGCTGTCTTCGAGCAATATAATATTTGGGGAATGATTGTAATCGATATTTTATGATCGAAATAATACTTGAGAGTAATGTTAACGCCTGCCCTCGACCATACATGGTTTGAACAACTTCTCCCTCTTTAAACTGAATGAAACAAATAATGCCATAGCTATCTTCTTCTTTTAGCAAGGCTTCTAAACGCGCATTAAAAAACTCGCGATTACCTATGCCGGTATCTTTATCAAGCAAAGCTTTTTCACGAAAGATTTGGTAAAAGGTCGTTTTATCTTCATTTTCCACCAGTAATTGTTGCTGAAGTTTAGCAATGGTCACGCCAACCGGATTGACGACATCTATTGGGTTAATAACATTATTTCGATAATTGCTTTCTGCCCATTGTTCTAGTCGAGTAACAAAACTTAATTCGTCAAATACTTTGTTTAAAAGCCAATAACGTATTAAAGCCAATAAGACAGTTGTCCCCGTCATCACCATGGCGATATATATCAATGAGCTAGAATCAAGTCTTAGTTGATCATCAAAGGTTAACGCTGCCAAGACTATGAGCAAAGCTGTCACAATGTTCAAGAGTGCAAATACGGCATAAAATGCTCTGCTAATTAATGTTTCAATTTTTTGCGCTGTTATCGCCATCCCACGAAAAGCCTTTCCTTTTGCTATACTGATTAAACAGTGTACTAGCTGATGAATAAATAAAGCTTGTTTAAACAAAGTGTAGTCGTAAATAACACAACTGAGATTAAATTTTAACCACGGAAAAGAAAAAACGGGACATCAAGACTTTATGAGCGACCTAATTAGTTTAACATCGAAGTTAACCAATCCCACTCTTGTTAAAGATGAAAAGTTGAGAGCCATCTGTACGCAAGCAGCGTCACGAATAACCGGTGCAGATCGCGTTAGCCTCTGGGTGTTTGATAACGACTTTAACGAAATGCATTCGATAATGTGCTTTGACACTAGGTTAAAAGAATTTTCTAATGGCCACACCATTTATAGAAACGATTGTCGTGCCTACTTTAAAGGGATTTTAAATAATGAAATCATTCGAGCACCAGATGCTCGCAACCATCGCCTAACATCATGCTTTAACGAGTTATATTTTAAACCGCTCAATATATATTCTTTGCTTGATTACATCTTGCATCAAGACTTTGAACCGGTAGGGGTAATCTGTTGTGAAAGTGTAGATAAAATTACCCAATGGACAGATCAAGATGAAGAAGTACTTAGAAAAATTGCTAGAGCTAGCTCAATGCACTTCTCGCTTACTTAATTCTCGTACTCCATGGAAATTTTAGACAAAAAAAACGCCACCATAAAGGCAGCGTTTTTTCATTAAATATAATAATTAAGCTTCAGCAATAACAATTACTTTAATGTTAGTATCTACATCGCTGTGTAAGTGAAGTGCGATATCGTACTCACCTGTTTCACGAATAGTACCTAAAGGCATACGTACTTCAGCTTTAGCAACTTCAATACCGGCTTCAGTGATAGCATCAGCAATATCTTTAGTTCCGATAGAACCAAATAACTTACCTTCTTCACCAGCAGTTGAAGCGATAGTCACTTCTGCTAACTCAGCAATTTTTGCTGCTTTAGCTTGTGCTGCACTTAGATCTTCTGCTAATTTTTTCTCTAACTCAGCACGACGAGCTTCAAAGTGCTCAACGTTTGCTTTAGAGGCAAATACTGCTTTACCTTTTGGTAATAAGTAGTTACGAGCGTAACCAGACTTAACAGTTACCTTGTCACCAAGGCCGCCTAATTTGGCGATTTTATCAAGAAGAATTACTTCCATTTTCAAAACCCCTTATTAGGTTACTTATGTAAATCTGTATATGGTAATAATGCTAAGTAACGAGCACGCTTGATCGCACGACCAAGTTGACGTTGGTATTTAGCACTTGTACCAGTAATACGGCTAGGGACAATTTTACCACTTTCAGTGATATAGTTTTTCAACGTAGCGATATCTTTGTAATCGATTTCGCTAGCGCCTTCCGCTGAAAAGCGGCAGAACTTACGACGTCTAAAAAAACGAGACATGGATTTCTCCTAATTAATCATTTCAATTTGTTGAGCATGTAATACTAATAATGGGTTACCATTTCTAGATTCGTGTCGATTTAAAAAACCGGTCACTTTAACCTTACTGCCCGACATTAACTCACGTGTTAATAGTGATAATTCGCTTGTAGCCACAACTTGTATTCTGACAAACGCTTGTCGATTAAACCCTGCTTCTTGTTGAATTGACTTGTGGTCAATTGAAAATTGGCAATGTTCGATACCTGCTGGGCTAGTTGAAAATTTTGGTGTTTTAACCACCTCTCCAACTAATACTAAGCAATTACTTATCACAGATTACTTATTCTTCGCTTGCCGCTTCTTCTTTTTCAGCAACAGCTTCTTGAGTAACCTCTTTCTTAACTTCGCGACGGTCTTCTTTAGCAGCAGCCATAGGAGATGCTTCAGTTACCGCGCTCTTTGTGCGCATGATCATGTTACGAATAACAACGTCGTTATAACGGAAAGAAGTTTCTAATTCATCAATAACAGACTGAGGCGCTTCAACGTTCATTAAAACGTAGTGTGCTTTGTGCAATTTATTGATTGGGTATGCTAATTGGCGACGACCCCAGTCTTCAAGACGGTGGATCTTACCTTCAGCAGCATTGATCAAGTCACTATAGCGCTGGATCATGCCTGGTACTTGTTCACTCTGATCAGGGTGAACCATAAATACGATTTCGTAATGACGCATTACGAGCTCCTTACGGTTGTAGTCTCTTATCTGGCTCAGCCATCACCAGTATTGAGACAAGGAACAAAAACAATAGGGCTGAATTAAGGCCGCGTATTGTAGATAAAATCACCGATGAAAACAAGCAGTATTTGAAATGATGTTGCTAATATCTCTCAGCAAGAGCAAGACTGCTCATTTTTGCTATGAGCCGCGTTTGCTTTGGGTGTTTGAGAGGGTGTGATAAATTTTTTCATGTCCTTGATGGTCATCCTCACTAAACGCTACCTCGAAACCGAGTAAATTACCTTTAAATTGATTAAGTTCGGCGATGAAGCACGTTTGAGAAAGCTTATCTTTACATCGTTTAGCGACTTCAGTAAATAATATCGCATTGAGGTACCCTTCAAAGGTGACCTGATCTATTGAATCTATCGCCGCCTGCTTAGCATCGACAATAAACTGTTTACATGCCGCCAATTGACATGAGCTTGGCTCGGGAAAGACTTCGGTAACCAAAACACTAGCGGGTACTTTTATCCATTTAAAAAGATCTTTGCTTGAAATAAAAGAAACACTGACATAGAACGGGTTGAAATTCTGTTGGGCTGCAAGGTTTATGAAATGAGCAAGCGGTCGATATGTCCCAACAAACGCTACCGCATCAATATCATAGTTCTGCATAATATCTAACGACAACTCAATATCTTCCGTGTTGCGACGATAACGGGTGGTCACCACGGGTTTTAAGCCATAACGCTGTAACTCTTTCAAATAACCTTCTTCAACCGCCAAGCCAAATTCATCAGCTTGAACCATCAGTGCAATTTTCTTTCGTTTAACGGTATTAATCAAATAATCTATTTGACTGGCGGCTTCTTGCTGATAGCTGGCACGAAGGTTGATGATATTTTGACTTACCGGCGTTCTTAAAAAATCAGCTCCTGTAAAAGGGGTAATGTAAGGAATTTGATGTTTTTGCAACAATGGCATAATCGCACTTGAGGTTGGTGTTCCGACAAAATTAAACAAGGCAAATACATCACGGTCTTCAATAAACTTTTGCGTATTACTAAAGGTTTTGTATGGTTCATAGCCATCATCTAAGCTTCTTAGCTCAATCTTGCGACCAAAGATGCCACCCTGTTGATTTATTTTATCAAAATAGAGTTGAGCTCCTAAGTTTAACTTTTTCCCTAAGCTTGCCGCGGGGCCAGTCAAAGCATTGGAGCTGGCTAATACGATTGGTGGTTTTTCAAGAGCAGCAATCGGCGCACTCACCATGAGCATCATCAATGCATATATCGCTACTACAATGTTTTGCTGCATTACGGCTACTAACCCTCTATTACGTTAAAAACCAATGCTATATCAGATTAAAGCACATAATGACGAAAAAGTAATGGTTCGTTGATATCAAGCAACGTTAGCAGGTCAGGAGCTTGCTGACATACTTCGTTGTCGAACAATTTCGAATAAACAAATACCGGTAGCAACTGAGACATTTAGACTCGAAACACTTCCGGCCATCGGTAGTTTAACTAACTGGTCGCATCGCTCGCGCGTTAGTCGCCTCATCCCTTTACCTTCTGCTCCCATCACCAATGCCATCGGCCCATTGAGTGATACTTCATACAAGGATTGCTCTGCTTCACCTGCTGTGCCGACGATCCAAACCCCCATATCTTGTAATTGTGTCATCGTCCGCGCTAAGTTAGTTACTTGTACTAACGGTACAGTTTCTGCTGCACCAACGGCAACTTTTCTCACCGTAGCCGTTAGCCTTGCGGCATTATCCTTAGGCACTATTATCGCCTGTACACCGGCGGCATCGGCATTTCGCAAACAAGCCCCTAAATTATGAGGATCGGTAACGCCATCTAAAATCAGTAGAAAAGGATCGTTTTGTTTTGCTTGTGCACTCGCTAAAATACTTTCCAAATCATTTTCAGTATAAAGCTTGCCTGGTGTCACACGGGCAAGCACACCTTGATGTTGCTCACCGTTACTTTTATCGTCGAGTACTTTACGATTAACCACTTGGGTATTAATTTTATATTTACGCGATAAATTTATAATCGAGTGTAATCGTTCATCTTCTCGCCCTTTTAATAAGAACAACTCAATAAAACGTTCAGGTGAACGCTTTATTAACTCATTTACCGCATGAATACCAAACACTAATTCTTCATTTTTTGCCATACTATTTTTGAGCTACCTAAACTTAATTAATACCTACGTAACATGTGTGGTAAGTTACCTACGTTTTTTCTTTGCCTTACGGGCGTTTTTACCCGGCCGACTCTTGCTTGTTTTACTACTTTTGGTTTTCTTGTGTTTTTTGCGATCATCAGACGCCTTGCCTTTAGCATGGGCACGACCTTTTCCTGAACCTGGCCTGTCATCTCGAGCAGAATTTTTACGAAGTTTCTTGGTGGTATTTTCGGCAACACGCTTTAGAGGCTTAGCTCGACTAATGACAGCATTTTCGCCAGATAAAACAAGATCTATTTTTTTCTCATCAAGATTCACTGCCGCCACTTGCACTTCCAAAACATCACCCACGTGATATTTAGCTTTCGATTTTTCACCAGTTAAACACATGCGAACATCATCAAAATGATAGTAATCATGTGGCATAGAAGTCAGATGCACCAAGCCTTCAATATGCAAATCAGCAAGACGAACAAACATACCAAAATTGGTAACGGTAGAGATAACACCAGTAAAAGTATCGCCGACATGATCTTGCATAAATTCACATTTAAGCCAATCAGAAACATCTCTAGTAGCGTCATCAGCTCTACGTTCAGTCATTGAACAGTGCTCACCCAGTTCAATCACGGCCTCTTTACTGTAGTGATGAAAGCCTTGGTTCGCCGGCGTTGATTGTTGTTGCTCTAGAATATATTTGATAACTCGGTGAATTACCAAATCGGGATATCGACGAATCGGCGAAGTAAAGTGACTATATGATGCTAGCGCCAATCCAAAATGGCCAATATTATCACTTTGATAAAAGGCTTGTTTCATTGAACGAAGCAACATGGTTTGAATAAGCTCTTGATCGGGGCGCTCTTCAATTTGTGCTAAAATAGCACAGTAATCCTTAGGTTCGGGCAAGCCATCTTCACTATCACTGTGTGGCATCGCAATGCCAAGCTCAGCTAAATAAGAAACAAAATTATTAAATTTTTCCTCACTAGGTTTGTCGTGAACACGAAATAATCCCGGCTGGTTGTGCTGTTCAACGAATTGCGCTGTAGCAACGTTAGCGATGATCATGCACTCTTCGATAATTTTATGAGCATCATTGCGAATTAATGGCTCGATTGATTCTATTTTTCGATTGTCATTAAAAATAAACTTTGATTCATTCGTTTCAAATGCAATAGCGCCACGTTCAACCCTAGCGGTCATCAATGCCAAATATAGTTGATAAAGATTTCGTAAATCATCAACTAATGGCTGATGTTCATCGATGAGCGATTGGTCACCGTCTAAAATTGCTGCGACTGACGTATAAGTAAAACGCGCTTTAGATTGCATGACTGCAGGATAAAAACGACTTTCGACAAGCTGACCTTGTGCATTGATTTCCATTTCACAAGTCATACATAAACGGTCAACGTTGGGATTGAGAGAGCACAAACCATTCGAGAGCTTCTCTGGTAACATTGGGATCACTTGGCTGGGAAAATAAACCGAGTTTCCGCGCGCGATCGCTTCGTCATCTAACGCAGTATCTGGACGAACATAATAGCTAACATCTGCAATCGCTACCCATAAACGCCAACCACCAGAAGGAAGAGGGCGACAATAAACGGCATCATCAAAATCACGCGCATCTTCACCATCGATGGTCACTAAATTCAATGCGCGTAAATCTTCACGATGTTCTTTTGCCGACGCTTCTACCTCATCAGGGATTTTAGCGACTTCTTCATCAATTTCTGCCGACCATTTATAAGGTAAATCGTGCTCACGTAAGGCAATTTCAATTTCCATCCCAGGCGCCATGTGCTCACCTAAAACTTCCACGACCTTGCCGACAGCGTTGGCTCTTTTCGACGGACGCTGAACTATCTCAACAACAACAATTTGTCCTTGGCGAGCACCAAGTTTTGCTTCAGCGGGAATTAAGATATCCTGCTGAATACGCGCATCATCGGGAACAACAAACGCAATATTATGATCTAGGTAGAAACGACCAACAATGGGGGCTTTTCTTGGCTCAATAATGTCAACTATCTTGATCTCTTGCCGACCTTTTCTATCAGAACGGTCAACAAGAATCGCCTCAACAATATCTCCATGAAGCACTTTTTGCATTTCATGAGATGAGATAAATAAATCTTTTGGTTTAGCTTCATCAGACTTGCGATCAGGCTCGAAAAAACCAAACCCTTCTCGGTGACCAATTACTTTACCTGTTAATAAATGACTGTGCGGAGCGATAATATATTGTTTGAATTTATTAAAGATAATTTGCCCTGCATTTTCCATCGCTCGAAGTCGTCTTTTTAAGGCAATGTGCTGCTCTTCGTCATGGTAATTTAACGCCTTACAAATCGCCTTAAAATTAGGAGGGGTGTGCGCTTGTTCTATTATCGATAGCAATAACTCTCTACTGGCAATCGGTTTATCGTATTTTTGTGCTTCGCGCGCTGAATTTGGGTCTTTGATAGTTGTTCTGCTTGTTTTTCGGTTCATGCCGCTAAGTATATCTTAGTTAACCAAAATCGCATCAAAATAATTAGGTTGTATTGACGGAATTTACCCTATCACCATCTCATTACTAGAATTTCCGTTTTTTGGCTTGTTCTACCACCCGATCGGGCAGTTTTTCGGCTAATTGTGTCAACAACATGGTAATTTTTTGATGTGTTTTTTTATCATCTGTGACCGAATGATGCAGCAACGAATAAAGTTCAGGGTAATCTAATGGACTACCATCTCCTTGACTATAAATTTCAGCTAGGCGAATTTGTGCCTTAAGGTTATTGAGCACTGCCGCTTCTTTGAGGAAAAGTATTGCCTTATTTAAATCTGGCTGCATAAACTTACCAATGTGATAGTAACGGCCTATTTGTTCAAGAGCTTCCGGTAAACCTTGATCTGCAGAGAGACGCATATAGTAAAGCCCTAGTTCAATGTCTTTTTTTACACAGACACCATAAGCCAGCATATCGCCCCATAAAAACTGATAAGAAGGCATTTCTGCCTTCACCGCCCGCGCTTCAATATCTTGAACAAGTTGACAATCATCAAGTACTACCTGACTGAGGTGTTTATTTTCTTTAATGAGTTCCAAAAGCTGATTGTCACTATATATCTGCACCGCTTCGAGCTGTTCGGCTTTGGCAAAATTCACAACGCTTATTAATAAAATACTTAACAAAAAAGTTTGTCGAAAAGCTAACATAAAACCTCAATATTCTGATAAGTGGCTTGACAATATTCCGCTAAAAGCGCGCACATCTTCTCGATGCAACACCAAAAATAGGCTTGATAACCGTATTTAGGCGCTAATTCCATGCCAATAATTTTAGAGATAGACCAATGACACTACTGCAAGATAATTATAGCGCTAACCTGACTTAACTCGTTATCGGCTATAACTGCCATATGTTTAATAAAATCTGGTCCGATACTCAATACAACATTACTAGCAACAACAATACCACAATGATGAAATTTTAAAGGATTCTCAATAGCGGGTTATGCGCCGCGGAAATTAAAGTATTTTCAGTACTTGACTTAACTGATGAAATGCTCAGAATAAAACCAAGTTGTCTGGAATCTAGGATAAGTATGTCAGAGCTCCAAGAGTTAATTGCTATTTCAAAAGCAAATGAAGATATATCGCGAAAACTATTTCATATTGAGACGCAAATACTTAGTTGCCAATCCAGTCAAGAGTTACTTAAAAAACTATTTTCCTTGTTACTAGACACATTCAAACTTGATGACATTATCCTACTGATGGCCGATCCAATGCCAATCAGTTATTTACTAACTAGCAAGGTGCAATCACAGTGGCATCAGGAAAATACCAAGCTTATTGCAAGCTCAACGCTGAAGAATTTTCACGAAAATAACTTACCTTACCTTACCAATGATCTCAGCCAACTAAATAGTGTTCTTCCGAGTAAATGGCATGCTCAAGCAGGTTCAATCGCTTTAGTTCCATTGACCTTAGAAGGTAAATTATTCGCTAGCCTATTGTTTATTGATAAATCTCCAGAGCGTTATACACCAACACTCGGTACGTTTCACTTAGAGCAATTGGCAGTAAAGCTAAGCCTGTGTTTGTCGAATGTTCTAATAAGAGAGCAGCTCGAATATATGGCGCATTACGATCGCTTAACAGGGATCGCTAATCGTCGATTAATGGAAAAATGCATAGAAGAAGAGTTAATTCGACAAAAACGCTATCAAGTACCATTTTCTGTGTTATTTATCGACTGTAATAAGTTTAAACAAATTAATGATACCTACGGTCATGATTGTGGTGATAAAGTGTTGTCTTATGTTGCTACTCAACTACAAGAATTGATTCGCGAAAATGATAAGTGTTTTCGTTATGCAGGCGATGAATTTGTTGTTGTTCTTGCGAGCCAGTCCTATCAGGATGCAATAAAGGCCAGTAAGCGTTTATGTGAGTTTTTTATCAACAACCCGATGCCTTATGAAAATCAAAGCTTGGCGATAACGATTAGTTGCGGTGTTGCTGCTAGCGACGGTAAATTGTCGATGGATCAATTATTAAAGAAAGCCGATGAACAGCTATATTTACATAAAAAAGTTGCCTCGTTATCAAAGATATAAAAATGTTTGGATGAGATAAAGGCTAAATAGAATGTTAGAAACCATTGATATTAATGAGCTTTGTCCCGGACATTTTGTTGTAAACATAGTTAATCAGACAGGAAACTACAAACTCACCAAAGCCGGACATATTAAAAATGAACTTGTTGTTAAAAACTTAGTTCATAAAGGCGTCTTACAAGTTCAAATAGACACCAGTAAAACTAAAACGTTTTCGATCGGGCAATTAGATTACGAAAGTCAAACCTTTGTACCCGATATCAGTAAAACCAGCGCTGTATTTGAAATTGATAAAGCAAAAGCGATATTCAACCAGTCAAAAAAAATTCAACGTAAAGTCTTTAACGATGCCTTTTCAGGAAAACCCATCGACATAAAACCGGTACATAATGTTACCGAGCAAACCATTGACGCTATCTTTAAAAATCCTGACGCACTTGCTTGCATTATTAACTTACGCAATAAAGATGAGTACTTGCTTGAGCACTCAGTCTCTGTTTCGGTGCTAATGACGATATTCGCCAAGTACCTCAAAATAGAAAAGTCGATTATCCAAGATTTAGCCATTGGCGCGTTTTTACATGATGTCGGGAAAATCATGGTTCCAGAAGAGATACTCAACAAACCTGGTAAATTGACCGAGGAAGAATTTACCGTAATGAAAACGCACGTGAATCACTCAATTGATATCATTGAAGCCACAGAGGGTATATCCCCGTTAAGCTTAGAAGTTGCGAGGCTACACCATGAAAAACTTGATGGCAGCGGTTATCCATTTAGTGTCCCTGGCAAGGATATTTCAACATATGGGCGCATGATCACCATTTGCGATATCTTTGACGCATTAACCGCACACCGGTGCTACAAAGATGGCTACAGTCATATGAAAGCCTTTAGTATCTTAAAGAACCTTGCCGACAGTGGTCATTTGGATACGCGTTTAGTGAACTTATTTATCAACTGCATGGGCATCTTTCCGGTCGGCTCTTTGGTTGAATTAAAATCGAATAAACTCGCTATTGTAGAAAAACGCAATGTTGACGTACCAACCAAACCGAAAGTAAAGGTGTTTTACAGCCCTAAACACCATCATTATGTTGAAGCCAAACAAATAGATCTCGCCAAAAGTAACGACACTATTATCAAAGGGGTAAGAGCCGATGAATTTGATCTCGATATGAACAAAATCATCGACTTTTTATTAACAGAAGCGTAAAGCTTAAACTTTAAACAAGCTCAACCTCTCTAGCGCCTACTGACGAAAATCGACACCACTATTGGCAGCAAAGTGCGCGAACATAGTATAAATAGCAGTTGCTTGTTTGAGCGCTTTCGGCTCGACTTTATCTAGTGTGTCATTTGCCGTGTGGTGATAGTCGAAATATTTGCTGCCATCTGGAGAAAAATTCATACTTGGCATGCCCGCTTCACTTAATAACCTCATATCTGATTGTGCTTTCGCGTCATTTTCTTGAGCCAACGCTACACCCAATGGCGCGAGATATCCCGCTAACTCACGAACTGCATTAAGACTAGAAGCACCAACTCCTGGCGTCATTTTGTAGATATGGCCGACACCAAAGTCCCACTCTGCTCCCATAACGTGTCGACTCATTTCCTCTTTATGATCAATCATATATTGTTTAGCACCCAACAGCCCGACTTCCTCAGCAGCGAATAGAATTACACGAATGGTGCGTTTTGGTCGCTCAGGTAACTGAGCAATATGATAAGCGGCTGCCATCACCATACCGACACCCATACCATCGTCCAGCGCACCAGTGCCAACATCCCAGCTATCAAGGTGAGCACCAATAGCAACGATCTCATCTGGTGATTCACTGCCAGTGATTTCACCAATCACATTTGCAGATTTCGCGATTTGTTTTTCATCAATCCGCGCAGTCAGTTTTAAAAATAGACTGACCGGTTTATCGCGCTTTAAAAGGTTAACAAGTAAATCAGCATCTGGATTAGAAACACTCGCTGCTGGAATTTTATTAATCCCGTCTTGATAACGCATAATGCCAGTGTGGGCTAAGCGGTTATTATCGGTGCCAACTGAACGGATAATCAAAGCAGAAGCACCTTTTTGTGCTGCAACGACTGCACCACGAACCCGAGCACCAACAGCTTTATCATAACCGTCGCCATCGATATGCGCCTTCATACGATAAGAAATAAACGCAATTTTACCATTTAAAGCGTTATCTTCAGCCGCTTCTAATGCCGCTAAAGTCTCAAAGTGAACAATGTCTTTAGTGATACCATTAGCTGAAGTACCTACACTGCCGCCAAGTGCTATTGCAGAAAGCGTATGAGGATAAGGTGCCGTGACCTTTGCCTCAACGTCACCTCGATGCCAAAGTGTACCGGTAACTGGCTCTTGCCACACCTTATCAAAGCCTAATGACTTCATTTTATTCATCGCCCATTGGATCGACTTTTTGTCCCCTTCCGAGCCCATAAGACGATGACCAACCTCAGTCGTTAACGATTCGATCAATTGATAAGATAGTTCTGAATTGAGCGCCGTTTGCTTAAGGGACTCTAGCTCCTTTTGTTGAGTTGAATTCAGTGTTTGAGCATTGGTATGCACGGCTACTAAGGCAACTAAACTCACTAACCCTGTTGTTATTATTTTTGGTAGTAATTTCATTAATATTTCCTATTGCTAAATTATTAAATGCTTATTTAAGCCGCTGACTTTAATTGTTTTATTTTTTTCATGAATGAAAAAGTGCCATGTTGGCTACGCTGCTCTCGACGTAAATCTCGAACGGCGATCAAACAAGGTGTTAAGACTAACGTCAGTACGGTCGCAAATGCTAAGCCTCCGGCAACAGCTGTCGCTAGTTGCGTCCACCACTGTGTAGATGGCGCTCCAAAGACAACACTACGACTAAAAAAGTCGATGTTTATTTGCATGACCATTGGTAACAACCCTAGTATCGTGGTAATCGTCGTTAACATCACAGGACGAAGACGCTGAGCACCAGTTCGTAATATAGCATCAAGCACGTCATGTCCTTCGTCTCTCAAGGTATTATAAGTATCAATTAGTACGATATTGTTATTGACAACAATACCTGCCAAGGAGATAACGCCAATGCCCCCCATGACAATACCAAAAGGCTTCTGCACTAAAATTAGCGCTAAAAACACGCCGACGGTGGAAAAAACGACGGCACTCAGTATTAAAAATGCTTGGTAAAAACTATTAAATTGGGTAACCAAAATAATCGCCATAACAAAGAGTGCAACACCAAAAGCATTAACCAAAAACGCCTCTGACTCCTGCTGATCTTCGTTTTGTCCTTTAACCACTAATTCAACAGACGGATCAATTCCCAATGCAGGGAACTGTGCTTTTAGTTTCGGCAGCTCTTTAATCAATTGAGCTCCACTCACTAAGTTTGCTTGAATGGTCACCACGCGTTTACCATCGACTCGACGTATCGTGTCAACTTTTGGCGCGGCCCTTCGCTCAACGAAGCTGCTTACCGGTACCAAGCCTTGATTGGTTTTTAAGCGAATAGTATCTAGGCGGCCAATATCTCGTTCATCCACAGGAAATCGAACACGAATATCAAGTTCATCATCAACATCATCAGGTCGATACTCGCCCAATTTTAAACCATTAGTGACCATTTGTACTGTCGCGCCAACGAGTGCCGCATCTGCTCCATAAGTCGCGGCAAGAGAGCGGTCAACTTTCAGTTGCCATTCAATCCCCGGCTTGGGAGAAGTATCCTCTAAATCTGTAAAATTACCATTTGCTATCAGTGCATTACGGATAGTTTTAACGGCTTCAGAAAGTTGTTCAGGAAAACGTGAGCTCAACTCAATGACTAAGTCTTTACCACTTTGAGGGCCTTCTTCATTTTTACGTACTTCTATTTCAACCCCAGCCAAATCGTCAGTACGCTGGTGAATTTCCGCGATGGTTTGATCAGCTGGACCACGATATTGCCAGTTGATGAAGTTAACCTGAAAAGTGCCAACAATATCATTGCCACCGGTTCGCGTATAAAGTGTTTCTATTTCCTCTAAACCTAATACCCGAGCTTCAATTTGCTTCATGATATCGTCTTTTTCGACTATCGATAAATCACCATGAGAGCGCACAACCATAGTGGCACTATTAGGTTCTATATCAGGAAAAAATACTGCGCCAAGCCCCGACGCTCCGTAGACAAACATCACAGATATAGCAATAAGAATTGTCGCGATAATCACCTTCCAAGGATGAACAATCGCTTTACGAAGCAGAGCAATATATTTACCGGTAAAACCAGATAGCTGGTCAAGTTCACCTTCTTCTGCTTGCAGCACCTGCGCTTTTTCTTCGGCACTAATCACGCGAGGTCTACCAAACACCGTACCTAACGTCGGCACAAAAATTAACGCCATCGCTAAAGATGCGGTTAATACGGCAATCAAGGTGATTGGCAAATACTTCATAAATTCGCCCATCATACCAGGCCAAAACATTAACGGCGCGAATGCTGCTAAAGTCGTTGCTGTTGAAGCAATAATTGGCCATGCCATTCGTTTCGACGCATGAGCATAGGCTATTTTTCTCGGCTTACCTTCACTCATCTCGCGGTCGGCAAATTCCGTAACGACTATCGCACCATCAACGAGCATCCCAACCGCCATTATTAAACCAAATAACACAACAATGTTTACGGTTAATCCGGAGATCGCTAGCACTAAGATCCCCGTTAAGAAAGCGCCAGGAATTGCTAAACCTACCAAAAGCGCAGTGCGCGTGCCAAGGGCTGCAATAACCACAATCACCACCAACAAGACAGCAGATAATACGTTATTTTGCAGATCGGATAAGGTATCTTTTACGTCAATTGACTGATCACCAACATAATCTACCGATACTTGATTAGGCCATCGTTGTTTCTCTTGATTAATTAGAGCTTTAACATTGTCAACGGTATGAATAATATTCTCGCCCGAGCGCTTTTTAACTTCTAACGAAATTGAGCGATTACCATTGAGTCGAGCAAAACTAGACGGATCTTTATACGAGCGTCTGACGGTAGAAACATCTTGAAAAGTGATCACTCGTTCGCCTTTGACTTTTACAGGAAGTTCCAGTAAATCCTGAACAGACTCAAACACCGATGGTACTTTTACCGCAAAGCGACCTTTGCCGGTATCCATCGTACCTGCTGGTACCAGACGATTGTTGCGCTCTACTAAGTTATAAATATCGTTTTGGTCAAGACCATAGCTTTCCATCAACAGTGGATCGACGACGATTTCAACCATATCCTCTCGATCACCACCAATGTCAACTTCAAGTACCTCCTGCAGGCCTTCAATTTTATCTTTTAAGTCTCGCGCCAACGTTAAAAGGCCCCGTTCTGAAACCGGTCCTGATAAAATAACGGTTACTGCAGGCACTTGATTAGCCATGGTCACTTCATTCACCACAGGCTCTTCTGATTCTGACGGTAGCTTAGCTTTGGCTAAGGTGACTTTATCACGGACATCAGCAAGTGCTTCTTTAGGATCAAAGCCAGCGACAAACTCTAGGGTCACTGAAGCATGACCTTCACTCGCACTAGACTTCATTTCTTTAACGCCAGCCAGTGACTTTAATTCTTTTTCCATTGGCCTAACAAGCATACGCTCTGCGTCTTCAGGCGAGATACCATCATGAACCATTGACACATAAATAATCGGAATGGTGACATCAGGGTTCGCTTCTTTAGCGATATTTTGGTAAGTGATCGCACCTGAGATTAATAACAAAATAAATATCAAGAGTATCGAGCGAGTCCGCGATAGCGCACCATCTATAATGCCTAACATAACCTATCCTTATTCTGTTAAGTTTGCGCTATTAAAGATCGCCTCAACACGATCACCATGCCTAACAAAACCTTGCCCTAAGGTAATGATATCCGCTTGTTCACCTAAGCCCGTTAACCAAATTCCGTCACTACTGCTTTTAACGATGTTGATCGGTGTAAATACAACATGCTGGTCAACTACGGTTTTAACGCCGATATTACCTTGCTCATCTAAGGCTAATAGCGCCGGTGATATTTTTATTGCATTTACCTGTTTTAGTGGCAATAAGACTTCACTGCTAATACCTGCCACTAAATTTTGTTGATTGTTTTCTAAAGCAATTTCAATCTTAAACGTGTTAGTACTTTCTTCGGCAACACTCGATATATACCGAACGTTTCCGTCTATTTCCCCTCGATTCAACAGACGGACTTGCGCCTTTTGACCAATGGAAATATCAGGAACTTGTTTCTCGGTAACGTAAGCCCTAACTATCAAAGGATTTAGATCGGCAATTAATGCGAGCTGATCGCCGCTTTTAACATAATCACCTTGTTCGACATAACGATTATTAAGTATCCCATCGTAAGGTGCGCTTACCGTTGTTTTATCAATCATCAGGGTTAAGCGTTTAATTTCAGCATGAATTGCCGCTAGGTTAGCTTGTGCTTCGGTAAACTGCGCTTGTCCCTGAAAGCCATTCGCAGCTAGTTTTTTCGCCCCTTCAAATTCTATTTCGCGTTGCTTTAATAGTGCTTGTGCTTTGGCTAACTGGTCGGGTAAATCATTCAATTCCAGGCGGAGTATGTCATCGCCCTTATTTAAAAATTGCCCCCGCTTAGCAATCACTTGTTCAACCCTACCAGCGATCTCAGCTTTAAGTGTCGTTACTCTGCTTGGCTCAGTGCGACCATAAAGTTCAATGGTGTCATTAACCAATTCTGCCGAAAGTGATTCAACTTTAACTTGGGGAATAATTTCAGTTACTGTAGCTTCTTCTGTTGTATTTTCCTGTGCTTGCATGCTTCCCGAAGCCATCCAAAGAATTAGTGTCAGTGTAATAAAAATCGCAATAAGATAAGGGCGCTGAGCTAACCATTGCTGGTTTATTTTTGGTTGAGTCATGATACATTCCGTTATATGAGAGGTAAGGCAGTTGCCTAATAATGATACTGTAAAACCCATTGATAAAACTAGTACAGCAATGCAACAAAATGTGACTAATTAGGTGTCTAGGATTTATCGATATTATTATACTTTAAGTATAAAAAAACCGGCATAAGCCGGCTTTAGAATTATTAATAATAAACGAGCATTATATTGAGAAAGAAGCGCCACAGCCACAGGTTGTAGAGGCGTTAGGATTATTAACAAGGAATCGGCTCCCCTCAAGACCTTCAACATAATCTACTTCACCGTCAACCAAGTACTGTAGGCTCATCGGGTCAACGACCATAGTCACGCCTTTTTTCTCAATGGTCATGTCACCTTCGTTTACCTTTTCATCAAAGGTAAACCCATATTGAAAGCCCGAACACCCGCCCCCAGTCACATAGACTCGCAGTTTCAAATTAGGGTTTTCTTCTTCTGTGATCAAAGCAAGCACTTTACTTGCGGCAGCATCAGAAAATTTAATCGGTAATTCGGTTGTCGACATATCACTCTACTAAAATTAGGGTCAATCAAAGTGCTAATTATCTTAAACTTGACCTATTTAATCAAGTATTAGCGCCGAGCTTTGTGGACTATTTTGTAATAAGCTAGCCCATTGATGACTGACATTAACTTTTTGGTACGCCTGCCATGAGGTTTTGTTGAGAATCGTCGCTAATTCTACCTGTTCAGCATTAAACCCTTCAGGTAAGGTAAATTCGCCCTCAAAAATTTGAAAATATTTAAAACTAAATGCCAACGACTTATCGGTTAAATCAGAAATATCCGTGAGTAAGTAACTAACTGGTTGCTGGTTTTGGTTTCCTTTAAAACGCACCTCTAAACTGCCTTTCGCAAATCGTTTTTTTACTTGCTGCTGAACTAAAACGATTTGAAAGCGATAGTGATTTAAACTGCCTGTCGGCTCTATGGTAAAACTATCAACAACAACACCATCAACCTGCTTTTCTGGCGCCATCACCTTTTCGTAAAACGCCAGTTCTTTTTTAACGTTAAAGTGCTCTCGTTCAGTATCGGTGAGTAACTGCTGCATACGTTGACTCGCCATTCGTTCTACTTCTAACTCAACCTCTAAGGTGTGTATCCGCTTGACTAAATCCACTTGCTGAGCATAAAGCTTATTCAATCGCGCTTTTTGTGATTGAATGGTTTGCTTTTGATAACCACTGAAAAAATTGCCTAGTCGATAACCGCAAAATAAGCAGGTTGCAATAAGAGCAAGCAATAAAATTGCCGAACGAAATGCTCCCAATTTTTGAACGACAGTATTTAAATTTATTTTTGCTAACCAACTCATTTGAAAAGTTTTATGTTAAGTTAATATAATTGCAGCCGACTATACCATTAATGACGACAATGTCTCTAATATCGCTTAAAAAACACTTAGCTTTGCCACAAACTTCGTGGCAGATATGTTTATTGGCAGCGATTGGCGGAGTCGCATCTGCACTACTGATCACGCTTTTTTCTATCAGCATTGATGCACTACAGAGTCTTTATCTACAGCAGAAAGAGGATTATACCAGTTTAAGTGCATTAAGTCGTTTTCATTTGCCGATTATCGGCGCAATATTAATTTTATTGTCGGCATACGTTACTGGCTACCAATATTTACGTTCTGGTATACCTTTTGTTTTGCATCGCTTAAAAGTTGCCCATGGTGTCATACCATTTCGCAACACTCTGAATCAGTTCATTGGCTCGGTTATTGCGCTTTCATCGGGCTTCTCTGTTGGTAGAGAAGGCCCAGCTGTGCATTTAGGTGCCGCTTGTAGCAGCTTTATCGGTAGTTATTTAAAACTTCCCTTCAACACGATTCGAACATTGTGCGCATGTGGAATAGCTGCAGGTATAGCAGCAAGCTTTAATACCCCTGTCGCTGCGGTAATTTTTGTGATGGAAGTGATTTTACGCGAGTACAAAGTTCATATTTTTATTCCGATTATGATCGCCGCCATTGTTGGCTCACTGATCACCGAGTATGCTTTGGGGACAACGCATAAATTCGCTTATTTTGGTGAGCTCGCTGTGTCTGTCAGTGATTATGGTTTAGTGGTCGTCCTTGGAATAGTTTTAGGAGCGATTGCTGCGGCATTTAATCGTCATTTGACCTTTATTATCAAACACGCCAATCGTTATCATTTAATGTTGCGATTTTTAGTTGCAGCGCTAATTACCGGTATCTTAGGGGCTGCGATGCCATATGCAATGGGAACTGATCTCAGTGCTATTTCGTTCGCAATCGCTGACAGTGCCAGCTTTGAATTGCTATTTTATCTACTCATCGCCAAGTTTTTCATGACCATTGTCGCGTTGGGGCTTGGTGTCCCTGGTGGTGTAATAGGGCCAATTTTGAGTATTGGTGCGATTACCGGTATTGCCATTGTTACATTAAGTAATCAAATCTTTGCACAACATAATTTGCTATCCGATTTTGCGTTACTGGGTATGGCAGGATTTATGGCAGCAACATTGAATGCACCGCTTGCGGCTCTCTTAGCAGTGGTGGAATTATCTAATCAGCTTGATGTGATGGTTCCGGCGATGATTGTTATCACCTCAGCTTGCCTAGCATCTGGACAACTATTTAAAAATCGTTCAATTTTGGTGATGCAACTGGAGATTCAAGGGTTGCTCTATCGCCAGCCACCTATTGAAAAATCACTACAAAGTATTGGCGCGATGGGGGTAATGAAAGAAAACTTCGCGTTATTAGCACCGCAGGCAACGCAATTCTACGTTAATGCCTTAGCAAACGCTGACAATGATCAATTATTTATCGTCAAAGACCCTGAAAAAATCGGTTCATTTGTTTGGCTAGAATGCCAACAATCACTGGTTAACGAAAACAATATTCAACAGCATCAACTTATCGCTATGTCATCGCAAATAACCCTAGCAGAAGCCTACATTGCCTTAGTCAACCAACGAAAAGGTGGTGTTTATTTGTATGATGGTGATGATAAAAACAACATTATCGGTGTGGTTTTATTTGAACAAATCAGACGTTTTTTAATAGAAGGAAAAACAAACTAATGTTAATACTTTGGCTTAAAGCATTACACGTTTGCTTTATGGTAGCTTGGTTTGCCGGTATATTTTACCTGCCTCGACTCTTTGTAAATCATGCCGAGGCAACAAATCATGCAGTAATTGAGCAACTTAAAGGTATGGAAAAACGTTTACTTTACTTCATTACGCCTTTTATGATTTTAACCATTATATTTGGTATCAGTTTAATCACCCAATATGGGTATGCGTGGTTTAAGGTCTCGACTTGGCTTCATATAAAGCTAACATTAGTGTTACTTTTGGTGATTTACCATATTTACTGCTTTAAATTGCTGAAGGCTTTTCAACAGGATCAGAATACTCGCTCAGGTCGCTTTTATCGTATTTTTAATGAAATTCCTGTTTTAATATTATTTGCAGTGGTAATTCTAGCTTATGTAAAACCAAGCTGAACGATTGGTAAAAATGACTAAGAGGTGTTGATCTTTCGAGGCTTTACCGGCTGCAATTGATGATGCTTTTAGGCAAGGCAGAGCTGTTCTAATGCGGTTATTCCACATAAGTCAGCCATTTCACGACAATATAACGCAGAAGTTAGTATTAGTAAAAAACAGGCGTTTAAAGTGCATTCCTTAAGTAGAGCTGCTGTGCGTATTACAAGTACCGAAATTAAGAAGCGGTCTATTCGAACTAAATTTAACCGTTACCGTTCAACACTTACTCAATAATAAATCACCAAAAGTCACAGAGTGACTGTTAGTGCTGGCATTAATTATCCAGATAAATAATGCCAACCTCTTCAAAATTATGCTATATTCCGCGCCATCATTAACCTTCTCCTGCATGCATTGAGGCCCTTTATGATGACCTTTGAAGGAAGCCATATTCTTTCTGTTTCTCAATTTGACCGTGAAGCCATCGCCAAAATCCTATCAGTATCAAGCCAAATGGCACCATACGCTCTCAGACAAAAACGCTGTCATGTGCTTGATGGTGCGATATTGAATAGCTTATTTTTTGAACCGAGTACTCGAACACGGGTTAGTTTTGGTGCGGCGTTTAACTTGCTGGGCGGTTCCGTAAGAGAAACCGTTGGTGAAGAAAACTCTTCATTGAGTAAAGGCGAATCATTATTTGATACTGCAAGAGTGATCAGTGGTTACTCAGACGTTATTGCCATGCGCCACCCGAAAATGCATTCGGTTGGTGAATTTGCGCAAGGAAGTACCGTACCGGTCATCAATGGTGGAGATGGCGCAAACGAGCATCCAACTCAAGCCTTACTTGACTTGTTCACCATTCAATCAGAAATGTCTCCCCATGGTAAGGGACTTGATGGACTTCATATCGCTTTAATGGGTGATCTTAAACACGGCCGCACCGTACATTCACTGTCAAAATTGCTGAGCTTGTATAACAACATCAAAGTCACCATGATTTCACCAACCGCATTACAAATGCCAGATGATGTCATCTCAACCTTGACCAATGCTGGTCACGAAGTTGTCATTACCGATCAAATTGCCGGAAACTTAGCCTGTGATGTTATTTATCAAACCCGTATTCAGCAAGAACGCTTCCCTAGCCAAGATGAAGCTGATCTTTATCGTGGTCACTTTAGCCTCAACAAAGAGCAATACCTTCAATATTGTCAAAAACACACGGTGATTATGCACCCATTACCTAGAGACTCTCGTCCAGAAGCAAACGAACTTGATATAGATTTAAATGATCTTGAAAATCTCGCCATATTTAGACAAGCGCAAAACGGTGTGCTCGTTCGAATGGCACTTTTCGCCTTAACCTTAGGCGTTGAAAATAAACTGACACAATATGAAAAGCCAGTCACTTGGTTTTCCTCAAAAAGCAACTAACAGGTACTGTCATGGATAATTCACAACAACTCTTTAACCACGCTCAAGAAATTATTCCTGGAGGCGTAAATTCTCCGGTCAGAGCCTTTAATGGCGTTGGCGGCACCCCATGCTTTATTAAAAAAGCAGATGGTGCCTATATCTATGATGCCGATGATAAAGCGTACATCGACTATGTCGGCTCTTGGGGACCGATGATTTTAGGTCATAATCACCCCGCTATTTTATCTGCCGTTATTGAAACCGCTAAGAACGGTTTAAGCTTTGGCGCACCAACAGAATTAGAAATCACCATGGCAGAAAAGGTAAAAGCGTTAGTTCCTTCGATGGAAAAATTGCGCATGGTGAGCTCAGGTACTGAAGCGACAATGAGCGCTATTCGACTTGCTCGCGGCTATACTGGACGTGACAAAATTCTCAAATTTGAAGGTTGCTACCATGGACATGCAGATTCTCTGTTAGTGAAAGCAGGCTCTGGAGCGCTTACGATGGGTGTGCCTAATTCCCCAGGTATCCCAGAAGATTTCGCCAAACATACCTTAACGGTTAGTTTCAATAACCTCAATGAAGTAAAAGAAGTCTTTGAACAACTTGGTGAGCAAATAGCGTGTATTATTGTTGAGCCTGTTGCCGGTAATATGAATTGTATTCCACCGGTTGATGGGTTTCTTCAAGGATTACGTGCTATTTGTGATCAATATGGCAGCGTACTTATTTTTGATGAAGTCATGACTGGCTTTCGGGTTGCCTTAGGTGGCGCACAAGCGCACTATGGTGTTACACCAGACTTAACGACACTCGGTAAAGTCATTGGTGGCGGTATGCCAGTTGGCGCGTTTGGTGGTAAAAAAGCTATCATGGATTACATCGCTCCAACTGGACCTGTTTACCAAGCGGGTACCTTATCAGGTAACCCAATTGCTATGGCTGCAGGACTCGCTGCACTAACGGAATTAAGTCAAGGCGATAAACATCAGTACTTAGCCAATGCGACAGAAAAACTCGCCATGGGATTTAAAGCAGCCGCTGAACGAAACGGTATTGCCTTATCGATCAATTATGTTGGTGCTATGTTTGGCTTTTTCTTTACCGACGAAGAACAAGTAACCACTTATCAGCAAGCAACGCAATGCGATGGTGAAAAGTTTAAAAAGTTCTTTCATTTGATGTTAGATGAAGGGGTATACCTTGCGCCATCAGCCTTTGAAGCAAGTTTCTTATCGATGGCGCATACTGACGATATTATCACTGAAACATTAAATGCGGCAGATCGCTGTTTCGCTAAACTGTAACGACTCGCTTAAACCTCAACAGCAAGCTCTTGCTTTAACCAGGTAAGTGCTTGCTGCCACCCTAATTCCAATCCATGAAATAACCGTGTATTCCAACCATCATGTGCACGCAAAGCAATCAAACTTTCGGTCAGCGTTTTGCAGTTTTCATGATAATAGACAAAAGCGATCGCTTTAAGATTTTCGTGAGAAGCCACTGACAACTTTGCCTCAAAACTATAATCGTATTGGTTTACCCGATTAATCAGTAAAGCGAAATCATCAAGCTGACATTGACGAATAAATTCATGGCACTCCTCTACCATTTCCAACGACATTTTAATGCCCTGATCAACAATGATCTCTACGATATTATTGTCATGAATTTTAAAATAACCAAAACTTAATCGTCTGTTCATGATAGCGCCTTTTATTATTAGTTCATTGGAATGATGTACAACCAAAAACACATCCAGCCCTGTTAATTAATTGTAAATATAGATGTGATGTGTTTATAATTCAACCAAGATACCGTATAAAAAACGATCTTTTTTGTAAGTATTGATTAATTAATGAAATTTTTTACTTATATACCGAATAATTTTTCTAACCAATTTTTAACTTTTTTGGTAGTCGAAACTTGCTCACTGCAATCATATTGCAATTTTACCCCTGCACTAATGGCGGGCAACTTGATGGTATTAGGGCACGATTGCGCCACCGCATAACTGGTTTTTTGTTCAAATTCAGTAAGTTTCACTCCTTCAGGGAGCGTTAATGATAAATCTTGAACGCCATAGCGGTTGATAAAATCAGCGAATAATACCAAAGCACCACTACTACCGGTTAAGTGAGTGGCTTTATTTTCATCATTACCGATCCATGTTGTCACCAAGGTTTGCTGATCATAGCCAACGAACCATGAGTCTCGCTGATCATTGGTTGTTCCCGTTTTACCTGCAAGTGCTTTGTTCTTTACTCTCCAAGTCAATGACCGAGCAGTCCCTTCGGTAGTGACTTTATTTAGCGCATAATTGATAAGGTAGCTCGCTTGAGTTGAAAAGTACTGTGCTTCTATTGGCTGAAACTGCCAAATAGTTTCACCTTGAGCAGAGATGATTTTATCAATTGCATGCGCTTGAATATTAAACCCGTTTCTCGCGATCGGAAGGTAAAACTGATTGACTTGAAAAGGCGATAAATTTAACGCACCTAAGAGCATAGACGGGCGAATGGTAATATCATTGGGGTAGCCCAGTAAATGGACAACATCGGCAACATTATCAAGCCCAAGTGCCATACCTAGGTTGACCGATGGAATATTAAGTGAGTGAACCAGGCTCTCTAACAAAGTCGCAGACTGTTGATACTTACCATTGTAATTTTTAGGCTGCCAACTATCTTCTCCTTCTACGGCAATCGTTAACGGTTTGTCATCCAATTGAGTCGCTAAATTATATTCTTGATATCGCTCTAATGCCGCAAGGTACAGTGCAGGTTTAATTAAAGAGCCTATCGGGCGAGTCGCATTTAATGCTCTGTTAAAGCCGGCAAAACCCGACTCTTTCGCCCCAACAACGGCTAAAACGCCCCCGGAATCAAGCTCTGTCACTACCATTGCAACTTCTAGTTCAGCTTGTCCTTGCTGCTCTAATTCGTTTAACTTTTCTTGAACGCTTTGTTCAGCTAGATACTGGGCATGGTGAGAAAATGTGGTAAACACCCGAATACCAGCCTGTTGATCACCTTGCGAGAGAATCTTTGAAAGCTCTTGCTGCACGAGTTGCATATAAGCAGGATATTTATGCTTAGCTTTGTTAAAGCGGCGCTGTTTACGCACTGCCAATGGCTGCTTAACTTCAGTTAGGTACTCTGCTTTAGTCAAATATTCTTGTTCAAACATTAACCGTAAAATTAAATCTCGACGTTCTTTAGTTCGCGCCTGATAACGCCAAGGATCATAATAACTTGGCCCTTTGATCACTGCGACTAACGTCGCCATTTGCCCAAAACTTAATTGTGCCAAAGAACGTCCAAAATAAAACTCAGCAGCCAAACCGAATCCATATATACCGTTTGCGTAGTGTTGGCCTAGGTAAACCTCATTGATATAGGCCTCTAACAACTGGTCTTTGCTGTAGTGATATTCCAGTAATAACGCCATGATCGCTTCATTGGCCTTTCTTACCAGAGATTTTTCCCTAGAAAGATACATATTTTTGACCAACTGTTGGGTTAACGTGCTGCCCCCTTGGACGGTGCGACCTGCTCTTATGTTTTGATATAGTGCTCTTAAGATACCTAACGGTGATACCCCGGCATGATGATAAAAATTTCGATCTTCAACCAGTAAAAGCGTATCGAGTAATAATTCAGGTACTGATTGCAGCGGCACCAGCACACGATCTTCTTTATTTTCCGGAATAATACGATCGAGTAATATCGGCTCTAGCGCTACTTGATGCACTTCTTGGTCATCCTTGAAGACTGAGCGCACTTGGTTCTTGTGATAATTAATCGTTAAAACACTGGCATAACTAATCCCCTCACCAAAATCAAACGCCCGTCGATATATGATTAGACGCTTACTCGATAACGCATATTCACCGGGTTTTTCTGGGTGTTTAACTCTCAGATAACCATTGAGGTTTAGTTGATGTTTGAGTGATTCAATGTTTATTTTGCTACCAGCAGAAAATTGCTCTACTTGGCCAAAGACTTGTACCGGTATTTGCCAACGTTGTCCTTCAAACTTTGCCACCACTTTGCTATCTAGATATAGCGTATAGGCGGCTATTAGCACGCTAGTTACTAAAAAGACCTTAATAAATAAGATAAAAAGCTTTCGCTTTTTTGATGGTGCCTTTGAAGTAGTGCTAGTTTCTAGAGCTTGTTTGCTCGAGTTAGTTTTTGTTTTCTTAGTCATATTATGATGATGTTAAAAATCGCTTTGTTTTATTGGTTGCAACAGCTGTTCCAGGGTCGTCTGGCCAATAGTGTTTCGGGTATTTAGATTTCATTTCTTTTTGCACATGACGATAGCTGTCTTGCCAAAAAGAACTCAGGTTTTGGGTTACTTGTATCGGTCGCTGCGCAGGCGATAAAATTTCTAATACTAACGGTTGAGGATTACTCGCAGAACCAATATAAGGGCCTTGTTGCATGCCATATAATTCTTGCATCGGTAGAGACACAATAGGATCTTGATCTGCTTGATAGCGAATAATACACTTTCTACCGGTCTGACCTAGATAGTGAGTGGGCGCTAACTTCGCTAAACCTTGCTGTTGTTGATAATCTAGCATCGATAACAACTGTTCACTTAAATTGAGCTTATCCAAGGCTTTTTTGGTCGTTATATCACTGACAAATGGTGAGAACCATAACGACATTGACGCCAATAACGCTGATTCAGAAATATCTGGTAACTTTAACGATGGTTGGTGATTAGCCAGCCAACGCCATCGATTAACAAGCTGCAGATCTTCTTTCTGCCAATTAAGCCACTCAAGTCCTTTGGCAGTTAAAAGAGCCTGCCAAAGATTTACAATATCCTCAGTAGACAATGACAATGCTTGTTTTAATTCTTTGGTGGTAATTGCACCAATTTGGTATTGTGTTTTAGCGACTATGGCTTCGCTTTGCTGATCGTATTGACAAATAGTCTCAGCCGTTTCTTCTATTAAATGCCATTTTTTAAGTAAGTTAATATCAACGGATGCAGCTAATTTGATCATTAATCGTGATTGAGTGCTTTGCAACTGGGCAACGGCAATAAAATCATGCGAAGCTAACGATTCAGCAGGTTCAAGACTCAAACCTTTACCATTGACGGCAATAAACTCGCCATGTTTAGCTCGCGCTTTCGCGAGTCTCTCTGGGTAAGCAATGGTTAGCAGTGCTCCACAATACTCAAATGGTAGAAGCTTAGTACCGGTATCATTAATGACATTTTGTAGCCTCTTCAACTGACTTTTCAAGCGCTTGTTATTATCAAATACTTGCTGCTCAACTAAAAACTCAAGCTGTAATTGTAAATTGCTTTGTCCTTGCCAACGTTGCAACTGCTCTTTGTTTTCAAGTAGCGTTGTTATATAGCAAGCTAACTGTGCTAATCCTTGACAATTAAACTGTTGCTCTAGCCTCACAGCACGAATAATCATATGCGCAAATCTAGGATGACAAGACAGTTTACCCACCTGCTGGCCATGGGCCGATAATCGCCCTTTTTCATCGATAATGCCAAGGGCTGCCAGTGTTTTCCAACCACTTTCTTCAATTGTAGCACTCGGAAAATCAAGTAACGGAAGCTGAGTCAAACTCGTGCACCCCCAGCGAGCTGCTTCTATTAACGTGGGTAAGATATCTGACTGCTGAATCGCCAAAGGTGCTTGTTGTGGACGACGCTCAAAATCTTCCTCACTGAATAAACGAATACAATGCCCAGCTTTAATACGACCAGCTCGCCCAGCTCGCTGTATTGCTGATGACTTAGCTATCATTCTAAGTTGTAATTCATTGGTTAGCGATTGTTCGTTAAAGCACGCCACTTTTTCATAACCACAGTCAATAACAACGGCAACCCCTTCAATCGTCAAACTTGTTTCAGCGATATTGGTGGTCAATACGACTTTTCTTTGACCATTTTTTGGAGTGGCGATCGCGTTTTGCTGTTGCTTGAGTGTTAAAGCGCCATACAACTTATGTAGCTCAACGGCACCGTCAAAGCGATGTTCAAGCTGCTGGTATAGGTATTCAATGTCACCTGCACCAGGAAGAAAAACCAACACGGATTCTTGAAAATCAACAACCGCTTGCTCAATAACGCTTAGCGCGTGTTGTCGCCAATTTCTCGTTGGAGGAACCGGTTGATAATGATATTGAATGGGAAAACTTCTACCGGGACATTCAATTTCTATCATGTCAGGCAAATGTTTCAATAATACTGGACTTTCAATTGTTGCTGACATAATCACTAATTGCAGCGACTCATTTAGGACTTGTTGGACATCACACAACAAAGCAAAACCTAAATCCAGTTGCGTAGATCGCTCATGAAATTCATCAAGTATTACGCAAGCGACTTGCGACATTTCAGGATTGTTTTGAATAATTTGTAGTAGTATTCCTTCAGAGATCACTTCCAAGCGCGTGGTGGCGCTAACACAAGTATCATCCCTTAAGCGATAGCCAACTTGCTCACCCACGTTTTGACCTAACTGACTTGCTAAATAGTACGCCAAGCTTTTTACCGCTATTCGCCGCGGTTGTACTAAATATATTTTGCCACTGCAATACTCATCCAACAGCCAACGCGGTATTTGGGTCGACTTACCAGCCCCGGGCTCGGCACTGATCAACACTGAAGAGTGTGCACTTAACGCTTGGATGATGCTTGACTTTTGATGTTCTATAGGTAGCAACGACATAAATTGGTTAACAAAATTCCTTTGAAATAATCTAACTAAAGCTTTGTTACTTTTGTGGAAAAATAACGCCAGTTTACACGATAACAGCGTTAAATCGCAGAGAAAAATCGTGACAAGGCAGACATATGTGTTACAACTTAAAGAGTGGCAAAAATTAAAAATAGGTGATGTTCATTGAAGTATATTAACTCAATTGTTGTAGTCCTCTCTTTGCTTAGTTTTTCAGTTCTTGCCTTGTTTAATCAAAGTGACGAGGTATTCTCCCCTTATGAAGAACTTGAAAAAACCCCATTAGCCGAAAAATTTAATGCCATTCTTAAACATCCTGATTTACCACCAAAAGAACGCATTACCAAATTAAACGATCTACAAAGTATCATAAAATCTGACGATAACCCTTATTATCGCTATGCGATTTTTAAAGGGCTTTTCAGTGCTTATAGCACAATGTCAGATCATCAAGCAGCTGCTGATGTTTTAGTGGCTATGGATAATTATGGCAAACAACATAATTTACTGTGGATGCAAGCAGACGCCCAACTTTGGCAAGCGATCACCCTGGCGCGCAATAATGATTTTAACAAAGCAAAAGCAATGTTAGTCGATGTGCTTGCCATTGCCGAGCAAACCAATTATCAACGGCTTATCGGACAAGTGTATAATACCCGTGCGGTGATAAACTCCAATCAGTCGAAGCTATACCTCGCACTGCAAGATTACCTTGCAGCATTAAAAATTTTTGAAAAAACACCTGATGACCGTTTCAATGTCATTATCACCTCTAATATTTCTGTGATTTATATTCAATTGGAGGAATGGCGAAAAGCAATTCATTACAATCAAAAAGCCATCGAATTATATGAAGAAGGTCGCTTTATCGACAACAATCAATTGGCATTGTTGTATCTAAATGCTTCGACCATTAACGGACGAATCGATGATAAAAACCTCAAAGCAGATCAAGAGCGTTACTTAAAAAAAGCACAAGGCATTGCTGAAACTACGGGTAATGAACATCTTAAAATTGACATTATTTCAAATCTTGCGGCGTTGTATTTACAGCATGGTAAATATGAGGTTGCAGAAAATCAAATTAAGCAATGCTTAAATCGAGCCAATGCACTTAATTATCCCGCGACTATTGCCCGCTGTTCTTCATTACAAGGGGAATTATTGATATCCCGAGGCAAGTTTAGCGAAGCATTGGTCCTATTTTCAAAAGCTGAGCAAACCTTCAAAGAGCTTGAAATTCTAGACTCACTAGCGGAAGTTTACCGCTTCTATTCAAAAGCTTACCAAGCAATGGAAAACTACCAACAAGCACTAGAATACAACGAACAATATCATCAGTTAATTAAAGATATCCTCTACAACAAGCGTCAACAAAAGCTATTTGCCTTAGAAGAACAATATGCCGCAGAGTCTAAGCAACAAAAAATTGCTTTATTAGAGGCATCTAATGCGCTGACAAAAGCAAAATTGGTTCAACGATCACTGAGAGAAAAAATTTGGTTGATACTGATATTGTTTGGCAGCCTGATCATGGCATTTCTAATCAGACGTCATATCATTATTCAACGTTCCAATAATCGCTTGTTAAAAAAGAACAGTAAGCTGTATCAAGAGTCTCATCACGATGCACTCACTGGATTGTGTAACCGCAGATTCCTTGAGTCGTATTTAGAAGACATGAAAAACGATTTAGGCCACTATCAACAGTCATATGCTGTTGCATTAATTGATGTTGACCATTTTAAACAAGCAAACGATACCTATGGACATGAAGCTGGAGATGAAGCGTTAAAAGCACTTGCTACTACGTTAACACAAAGTGTTCGAAGTCATGACGTCGTTGTCCGCTGGGGTGGAGAAGAGTTTGTTATCATCTTTTGCTTTAAACAAGGCGATCCTTACTTAAAAGCAGCCGAGAGAATTCAGCAAAAATTTAGTCAAAGCCCAATTACCACCTCTGCAGGTCAATTAAATATCTCGTTTTCCATGGGGATAACTCCTGCTTTATCAGCAAATACACTGGTTAATCAATGGCCTAGCTTATTAGAAGCCGCAGACAAAGCGTTATATCATGCAAAGGCGTCAGGAAGGAACTGTGTTAAGCTTGCAGAGATCAAAGATGATATTTTGGCGTGAGATAATACTGTCGTCACACTAGGGTCTGTTGATCTTTGTTTAAAATTTCTGATGAGTGATAAAATGACGTTAACCAAGGCAAACACTTTAACGCTTAGTGGGCTATTCAATAAGTTTTTAACCAAGAGTAACGTCATTTTAGCCTCAGCCCCAAGACCTTAACGAAAGTGGCAATGGCTATTTTTAATACTATCGGCATTAGCATTCGCTCATTTGGAATAACCAAACGTCGCTCACGCTGTTTTGCTGATATCAAAAATTACCCATTGCAAAAAAAATAAACAAAGACCAACAGCCACCAGGCAAGAGCAAAAACCAATGACAGAATATAGACAACGAATGTTTATCGCACTTGACCTAAACGATGCAGATAAGAACGCACTCGCTTCTTGGTATAAAGCACAAGGCACACCAATTGGCCGAGCGGTTCCTGATGAAAATTACCATATCACCTTAGCGTTTCTAGGCAGTATCGATAAACTACAGGAAAGCAAGATAACCCAATTTATCGATAGTTATCTTAGCGTCAACCATTTGCCAATCGCCCCCCATCTTTTGTTAGGAAAACTGTCACTATTTGTTAAGCCACAAGTAGCTTATTTTCCCATTGAAAATTTACCCGCTTCATTGAGTAAACTTGCACAAGCTTTAAGCCAATATGCAACATCGATAGGCTTGTTTCAGGAGCAAAGGGCGTATTGTCCGCACATCACCGTCGCCAGAAAGGTAAAATCTGTTGCTGCGATGACATTACCCAATTTCGCCATTAGTGTCTCTTCATTTAGTCTTTACCATTCTCAATCAACTACGGCAGGAGTGCACTATTCTCCAGTAAGAACCTGGCCGTTAATAAAGTGAAACATTGGTTGATTTAAAATCAAATAAGACAGCAAGACAAATAAAGCATTGATTATATTAGATTTAAAAACTTGCAAGATTACAAAAACCTGCTTACTTGGCAAATTGATAAAAACTTGATAATTGTATTTGTCCCATTGAGACAAGGAAAAGACAATGAAACTTTCAGAGCAAGGTGAATACACCATTGAACAACAAGGAAATATTTTACTGGTCGATGCTCGCGGCCCTTTTTCAATAGAGGTCACCGAAAAGTATTCTCAAGACATGCATCGAGCTTGTGAACTTTTTGATTGTCAACCTTGGGGATTACTTGCCACGTTTTATGGCAACAGTGTTTTTACGCCGGATGCAGAGCAAGCCCTCATAGAGCTTACTAAGTTTCGCGTAAAACGCGGTATGATTGCAAATGCCAGTGTTATTCTCAATAGTAACTCTGGAGATATCCAACAAATGCAGCTGCGTCGCATCTACCAAACATGCCAATTAACTTTTCACGTTTTTGCTGATATTTCGAGTGCCAAGCTATGGCTAGACGACTTCGTTGCAGTAAAACGAAGCCGCTTTACCAATACGGCGAGTTAAATGGTGGTAGATTAATGCGTTAATAACCGCGCAATAGTAGCAATACTTAAGCCAGTAGCTCCAGCCGCCCACAAGTCATTAGCGGTGCCATTGTATGCTGCCGCCAAATCGAAATGTAACCAGCCTTTTTCATTAACAAATCGAGATAAAAAGCCAGCCGCGTTGCTTGCACCACCAGGACCACCGCCAGGTATCGGTCTGCTATTAGCCGTTTTGGCAAATGAAGACGGACATTTTTCTTGATGCCAGGTTTCTAAAGGCAGTTGCCAAATAGGTTCTTTGACATCAGCTGCAGCTTTTTTTGCTTGCTCAGCGGCTTGCTCATCTAACGAGAACAACGCAGTATAATCGCCGCCGGTTGCAAGCACTGCCGCACCTGTTAAGGTTGCGGCATTGATGACCATTTGAGGTTGATGCTTACTTGCTTTTAATAGACCATCAGCAAGTACCAATCTACCCTCGGCATCGGTATTAGCAACTTCACAGGTAACACCATTTTTATAAGTTATGATATCGCCTAACTTATAGGCATGATGACTAACCATATTCTCAGCACAACATAATATGAGTTTTACGCGCTTATCTAAACCTTGTCTTATCGCTAACCCAAGAGCACCAGCAACAACAGCAGCCCCGCCCATATCACACTTCATATCAAACATACCGACACTCGGTTTAAGGCTATAGCCACCGCTATCAAACGTAATACCTTTACCGACGAGGCACGTGCTGACTGGAGCCTGATCATCTGAGCTTGGGTTATAATCTATTTCAATAAGGCAAGGAGGGTTTACACTACCTTTACCAACGTTATGGATACCAACCCAGCCCTGCTCAAGTAGCTCATCGCCAACGATTAGTTGGCTTGAGATATGTGCAGGAGCCTGTGCACTTAAATAATCTCGCGCTGCCTCGGCAAGTTTAAGCGGGGTGAGTTGTGAAGGTGTTTGATTAGTTAAATCTCTCGCCCAACTGTACACCGCGAGTTTGTCGTTAAGTTCATTGACGACTTCTGATGTGCCATTGAACTCGACGCTCGTCAGTTTATCAACACAGGTAAACCCAAGAGCAAACGCCCATTGCGCGTCTTTATCCCAATGCTCCCCTTGCAAACGAGCATGGTTTACGCCTATTTTTTCAATACGGCGAGCAGCTTTTTGAATTTGTCGAAGCGGCCATGATTGCTCATTGTCGAGATAAATATAGATTTCATCATTTGAAAACTGAACAAGATTGTCACCTTGCCATGTTGAAGCAACTTTTTCATATGAAAGGTAAATATCAGTAACTGATGACATGAAGATTCCTTAAGGTTATGTAGCTTAATCTCAACTCACTAGAAAACGCATTTTAATCAATAATTGCATTTCCATAAGTTATTTCTTTAACCATACTGCGCCACAGTTATATTTTCAATGGAGATAACGATAATTCGAAATTAGGACGTGTTGATCTTTCACAGTGAAGTGTTGTTTAAAAATAAGTATTTAAATCTCAGCATATGTAATACGCCTAGAGGCTCAGTGGTGAACAAATAACAACGAGTAAAATGTAGTTAAGTGAGTCCAAAAGACAGCATTGAAATAGTATTCCCCCTAGGTTTTACTCCTGCGCATTGATTCAAGTATGATAACTTGCAAAATCAACCACAAAGGATAGCCCGTGAGTCTGACGCTATCATTAGAGAAAGCGACGCTTATCAAACGTTACAAACGTTTTTTGGCCGATGTCACATTAACTAACCATCAACAAACGACCATCCATTGCGCTAATACAGGTGCGATGACAGGTTGCGCCCAGCCTGGTGATACCATTTGGTATTCAACGTCAACAAATACTAAACGAAAATATCCGTACAGTTGGGAGCTCACCCAAACCACTCAAAACCATTTTATCTGTGTCAACACACACCGTGCTAACCAACTGGTTGAAAACGCATTAGTTACACAACAACTTCCGCCATTTAAAGGTCACCAAGCACTTGAACGCGAGGTAAAATATGGACAAGAAAACAGTAAAATCGATTTCAAGTTAATCGATAAACAAGGGCAAGAGACCTATATAGAGGTTAAAAGTGTCACCTTGTTAACACAGAACCAAGGTTATTTTCCTGATGCGGTTACCACAAGAGGTCAAAAGCATTTACGAGAATTAATTGAAATGAAGCAGCATGGTCACCGAGCCTGCTTACTTTTTGCGGTTATGCATTCTGGGATCGATTCAGTCCGGCCAGCCAAGCATATTGATCCAGCCTACTCCGAATTGCTGTCTTTAGCCTATCAACAAGGGGTTGAACTTTATGCCTATCAATGTTCTTTTAACGAAATAAAAGACGGTTTTTCACTAAACATTGATAAAGCACTTGAGGTGATTTTACCCACAAATTCTAGGCTTGAGGGCAGATAAAGATTGACGTCACCTATAAAAACTTGCTAAAAGAGCAAACTTGCAGATAAATACTTTTGATTTCAGAAAAACGCTTTCTTATTAACTTATTGATTAGATTGAAAAAGAAATTAAATATTAAGAATATCCTTGATTTTTATTTACTGTAACACAATATAGTTCTGATATTTTTGGTCTATTAAGATAATTGGCACATGCAATCAACAAGTGTAATCCACTTCATTGATCGAGTAAGTTTGTAGGAGAATGAGCATGCCAGACAAAAAAGCATTGGGTATTTTGGCGTTAGCTGGTGTCGAACCATACCAAGAGCAGCCTAACGAAGAATACATGAACGACAAGCAGCTTGAGCACTTCAAGAAAATTCTTGAAGCTTGGCGAACTCAGCTACGTGAAGAAGTAGACCGCACAGTGACACACATGAAAGATGAAGCGGCAAACTTTCCTGATCCTGTTGACCGTGCAGCGCAAGAAGAAGAGTTTAGTTTAGAATTACGTACGCGTGATCGCGAGCGTAAGTTAATCAAGAAGATCGAGAAAACACTTCAGCTAATTGAAGATGACGATTTTGGCTTTTGTAATTCGTGTGGTATCGAGATTGGTATCCGCCGTTTAGAGGCACGTCCAACTGCAGATTTATGCATTGAATGTAAAACATTAGCTGAAATAAAAGAACGACAAATGGCTGGCTAATATCGGTTTTAAATGAACGAAGCCGATAAAAATAGCGCTCAGCGACCTTATCGAGGTCGCTTTGCCCCTTCACCGTCAGGGTTGCTTCACTTTGGCTCCCTCATTACTGCCCTTGCGAGTTTTCTTGACGCCAAAGCCAACAATGGTAAATGGTTGGTTCGAATTGAAGACATCGATCCCCCAAGAGAACAACCTGGGGCTAGCAAAGAAATCTTAGCAACACTCGAAGCATACGGTTTAGCTTGGGATGAAACGGTATTTTATCAAAGCCAACAAAGTGAACGATATCGTGCACTTTTGCACCGGATATTAAAGAGCCATCACGCGTATTATTGCCAATGCACTCGAGCTGAAATAAAAGCAATGGGTGGAATATATCAACAAATTTGTCGCCACCAGCTTCGCTCTTCTCATCATGCAGCGATTCGCTTAATCAACGACCATGGTATCAGTCAATTTGACGATATTTTTCAGGGACATGTTTCCATCGACGATGCTTTTGCCAACGAAGATTTTATCATTCACCGTAAAGACGGTTTGTTTGCTTACCAACTCGCCGTTGTTGCAGATGATATTTATCAAAATATAACCCATGTGATTAGGGGCTCTGATCTGCTAGCGCCAACGGTTAGACAACTGACCTTATTCAATATGCTAGGTGCGCCCTCTCCACAATATGGTCATATACCGCTTGCCGTTACACCTCAGGGATATAAGCTCAGTAAACAAAACAAAGCACCTGCCATCGACAACCAACGGCCGCAAGCCGCTTTAATCGCCGCATTAGATTATCTAGGACAGCAGCCGGAGCAATCAATGAAGGAAGAACCAGTATACGCAATTATTCAGTGGGCTATTAATAACTGGTCGCGCAGCAAGGTACCCAATAAGCCAGAAATCACCATAGAATAATTTTCGCTACTGGTGGTTTTTCATTCTCTTTTTCCCTCAACTAGTATATGATTGCGCGGCAATTTCTGATGTATGTTTAAAGGACAGAGCTATTAAAAAAGTCATCAATTTGTGTAAGAAAGTTTTTAGTAAAAAACCTGCAAATAAGGCAACACCCTCAAAATTAGATTCTCCCGCTCAGGTGCTTAGTCGTGACCAACATCCTGTTTCACGAAAGCTTATCAGTGCTAATGCACTTAAAGTATTGTATCGCCTTAATAATGCTGGTTTTGATGCCTATCTTGTTGGCGGTGGTGTACGCGATATACTGCTAGGCTTAACGCCTAAAGATTTTGATATTGCTACCATCGCGACCCCTGAAGAAATTAAAGGTTTGTTTCGCAACTGTCGATTAATTGGTCGTCGCTTTCGTTTAGCGCATATCGTCTTTGGCAGAGATGTCATTGAAGTTGCGACTTTTCGAGGTCATCATGACAATGCCAGTAAAAAGCAGCAACAGTGTCAAAAAACATCAAAACAAAGTGAACATGGCATGTTATTGCGTGACAATATATACGGCAGTATTGAAGAAGATGCTGAGCGTCGCGATTTTACTATCAATGCACTTTACTACAGTGCAAAAGATTTCACCGTTCATGATTTTGCCAATGGCATTAAAGATATCCAACAGCGAAAAATTCGCTTAATTGGCGATCCCGAGACCCGTTACCGAGAAGATCCGGTCAGAATGCTTCGCGCTATTCGTTTTTCAACAAAGCTCGACATGAACATTGACAAGGCGACGGAGCAACCGATTAAATCGTTAGCACCACTACTTGCTAACATTCCCCCAGCAAGAATGTTTGAAGAATTTAATAAACTGTTCTTATCCGGTAAAGCCTCGCAAAATTTTGAGCTACTGAGACATTACGGTTTATTTACCTATTTTTTCCCGATCGTAGAACAAACACTCAGTACCGAACAATGTTTATATACCGGTAAGTTTATCAGTGTTGCACTGCAAAATACTGATAATCGAATTAATGATGGCAAACGTGTAACGCCAGCATTCTTATTTGCGGCTATGCTCTGGTATCCACTGCAACAGAAAATAGCACAATTAAAAGCGACGACTGATCTAACGCCACAAGATGCTTTCTTTGCCGCCTATCATGAGATAATGTCAGAGCAGCAGCGCAGCATTGCAATTCCTAAACGCTTTCAAGCGGTCATGAAAGATATCTGGATTTTACAAGACAAACTAAATCGCCGTGAAGGTAAAAAAGCGTTCAAGACCCTTGAACATGTTAAGTTTAGAGCAGCCTATGATTTTCTGTTGTTACGCGCTGGTGTTGAAGGCAACAACAATCAAACCGAGTTAGAGTTACTCGCGCAATGGTGGACAGATTTTCAAAACTGTAGTTACGATACCCAGCAGCAAATGATCAAAGCCATTGGCCAAAAAACATCTGCTCGTCGCCGTCCTCGTAAACGTCGTAAACCGCAAAGTAAACCAAAAACAAGTTAGCAAGGGTTACCACTATGGCATTAGCATTTATCGGACTTGGCAGTAACCTCGACAATCCAGAGCAACAAATAAAGCATGCAATAGAGGCTATTGTATTAATACCACAATCAAATATTGATAAATTATCTTCGCTTTATTTTAGCCGACCGATGGGGCCACAAGACCAACCCGATTATATGAATGCGGTATTATCACTGGAGACTTTGCTTGCCCCGTTAGCCTTATTAGATCAATTGCAGGCTATTGAAAACAAAGCAGGTAGAGTTCGAAAAGATAATCGTTGGGGCGCACGCGTACTGGACCTCGATATTTTGCTTTATGACCAAGAGGTGATCAACAATAGTCGCCTCACTGTCCCGCACTATGGCATGCATGAACGAGAATTTGTTTTGCTGCCCTTGGCAGAAATATCGCCTAATTTAACCTTACCTGATGGACGGCGTATTTCAAAACTTGCTAATGAAATTGATCCGAATGGCTTAAAGATCCATAGTAAATTATGCTAAAACAGTAACTCAGTTATACTAGTAACCATTATTTAAACTACCAATCATTACAAGGTCACTAATGGCAAAAATTACCACCGCAACCTTACGAAAAATGAAAGCACAAGGTGAAAAAATATCAACAATAACCGCCTATGATGCAAGTTTTGCTAAATTATTTGATCAAGCAGGTATCCACGCGATATTAATTGGCGATTCCTTAGGGATGGTTTTGCAAGGACAAGACGATACCTTACCTGTCGATATCGAGCATATGGCATATCATACGCAGTGCGTAAAGCGTGGTGTGGAAAACACACTGATCATAAGTGATATGCCCTTTATGAGCTATGCAACAACTGAACAAGCCTACCAAAATGCGGCAAAGTTAATGCAAGCTGGTGCTAGTATGGTCAAAATAGAGGGTGGCGCTTGGTTGGAAGACACCATTAAAGGCCTAGTTGAGCGCGGCATACCTGTGTGTGCTCATTTAGGATTAACACCTCAATCGGTTAACGTTTTTGGTGGTTTTAAAGTACAAGGGCGAGCTCAAGCGCAAGCAGAGCAAATGATTGAGCACGCTAAACTATTAGAAAAGGCTGGAGCACAGCTCTTAGTGCTTGAATGCATCCCCGCCAGTTTAGGTAAAGCCATTTCTGAAGCGATAGACATCCCCACGATAGGCATTGGCGCAGGAAAAGATACCGATGGTCAAATTTTGGTTATGCATGATGCCTTGGGTATCTCATGTAGCTATATGCCTAAATTTTCTCGTAATTTTCTCATCGATACTGGCGATATTAAAAAAGCAATTGAGCTGTATATTTCTGAAGTTTCTAATGGAAACTTTCCTGGTGAAGAACATATTTTTAAGTAATGACAATGAATACTGTTAATGAAATTAGTCCATTACGCCAGCAAATTAACGACTGGCGTAAGCAAGGACTCACGATAGCCTTTGTGCCTACGATGGGTAATTTACACGCGGGTCATATATCCTTAGTCGACGAAGCGCATAAACATGCCGATAAAGTCGTTGTCAGTATCTTTGTTAACCCAATGCAATTTGGCGTAAATGAAGATATTGAGAACTACCCAAGAACGCTCGTAGACGATCAGGCTAAACTGGTAGCAGCGCAAGCGGATTTGCTATTTATACCGACGCCAGAAATTATTTACCCGAAAGGTCTTGATAAGCAAAGTTACGTTGAAGTGCCTAATGTCTCTGAAGGATATTGTGGTGAAAGTAGGCCAGGTCACTTTAGAGGCGTGGCTACTGTCGTATGCAAGCTATTTAACCTTGTGCAGCCAGATATCGCCTGCTTTGGTTTAAAAGATTACCAGCAGGTACAAGTTATCCAAACCATGGTTGAAGATCTTTCAATGCCTATTCGTATTCTTCCAGTGGCGACTGTAAGGGAAGAAAGTGGATTAGCGTTAAGCTCTCGAAATAATTACTTGACGGAAGAAGAGAAAAAAATCGCTCCGGCTTTACATCAAAATATGCAATGGCTCGCTGAACAAATTAAAACCAATAATGACTTTATTGGTCTAGCGAAAAAAGCGGCTAGCTTTATTGATAACGCAGGATTAAAGACCGATTATATACATATCTGTCACGCTCGTACGTTGCAACCTGCAAGTGAAGATGACAGTGAATTGGTTATTCTTGCTGCGGCGCATTGCGGTAAGGCGAGATTGATTGACAACATCCAAGTCTCCTTGAACAAACGCTAAATTATTATCCGCAGCAGTGCTGACTTAGCAAAAGGCCAAGCGTCTTGCTTGGCCTTATAATTCTTTCAATCGAAAGTTACTCGTAAGATCTTTCTAACCACATTATTTGCAATTTCAAGTCTTCAATTTCTTTCTTAGCTTGCGCGAGTTGCTGTTCAACACTTGAATAATCATTAACAGTTTCATCAGCTTGTACAGATGTTTGAGCTTCTGTGTGCATTGTACTCTCCCAAAACGGTAACATTAGGTGAATTATTACACAACCGCTTACAAATGAAAAGCAAACGAAAGAAAAAAGTTACAAATCGTAAGTTAATTATTCTAAAACAAAAGAAAAAAGCTTAATTGAGCATTGCCCATGCCCTAAATAAATTAAAATTAGCGTAATACCTAAACGGTTGTTGCGTTTGTCATCTCGATAAGTTCAGGAAAAAACTTTACGCTTTCGCGGGCAATTTCTGTTTGCTCTTTTAATACTTCTTTCAAGATCTTTTTGGTGGTCAATGGATTGGCTAGTACGACACGAAACACCAGTGTCTTGCGGTTGTGATAACGACTTACTTCAATACGAGTTCTCGATACAAATGACTTACCATTCTCACGTTGCCTTTTTTGAATAAACTTAGTCAACTGATCTAATAACTCATTGATCGCTTGTTCTTGTTCGAGCGAACAGGAAGCTAAATAGTGCTGAACTTGTTTGGGATTATAGCGATAGGTTAACAAACATAATTCTGGCTCAGTGAGCAATTCGAAGTCTTCATGAGCTTTGATCAACTCAGCGTAGTACGTTGCTTTTTCTATACCTTGATTAATTAACAATTCATAACCCGGGCGGCTAATAATATGAAGACTAGCATAAACTAACATCGCCATACCTGGACGAGAGCCTTCGAGAGTATGAGAGCCTAAATCTTTTGAACCTTTACGCAAAATATACTCTGCATGGTGTTCAATAGCAGCAACAGATGCCGGGTTTTTAAAGACAACAAGCCCTGCCCCCATTGGCACATACATCTGTTTGTGCGCGTCGATAGTGACAGAGTCAGCTAATTCAACTCCTTTTAAAATATGTCGATATTTATTGGACAGTAGGGTTGCTCCTCCCCACGCTGCATCGACATGAAAATGGCAGCCAAATTCTTGCGCTATTAATGCCATTTCATCTAACGGATCAACATTACCTGTCTCAGTTGTACCAGCAACACCGACAATACTGAGAATACCAATATTGCTATTTTTCAACTCCTGACATTTTGTCCTGAGCTTTTTACAATCCATACGATTATGTTCATCGGTTGGGATCGCAATAACACTTTCTCGGCCAATTCCTAATACATCAGCCGATTTTTTCAAAGAATAGTGACCACGATTAGAAACGAGAATAGCAAGGCCGTCGTATTGGTAATGATTCAATGCGGCATACAACCCTTGTTGTGCTACGCCTTTAAAATCACCATCAGCCTTCAGTAAGTTATTTCTTGCCACCCATAATGCGGTTAAGTTGGCAATAGTGCCACCTGAACAAAAAGCCCCTAAAGAATGATCAGCGCTATGCATCCACTGCTGGTAGAAGCCTTCGTCTTCTTTATATACCAAACGATGCATCATGCCGAGAACTTGCCGTTCTAACGGCGTAAATGCTTTCGATGTTTCTATTTTAACGAGGTTTTGATTTAGACCGACCATCAATTTTGACAGGGGTAAGATAAAATACGGCAAAGCCGAGGTCATGTGGCCTATAAAACTGGGGCTAGAAGTGTGTACGGATTTTGCTACCAGTTTATCTAATAAATGGTGCATATGATCAGAGACATAGGCTGGCTGCTCAGGGATAAGCGAATTGGCGAAATCTTTTTCGATGTCGGTCAATAAATGATCCTGAGCTACAATATGCTCACCAAGAAACCCCGCTAAATTTTGCGATATTTCTTGTTCAATCTTACCTAATGTTGAATCAGGCGCTTCTGGAATGGTAAAAATGCGATGTAGCGATTTTTCTGTCGCTTTTGCCGCACGTTTATTAACCGGCATATGTCTTCACTTAATGTCGCCAACTAAATAGCTATCCATTTAGATTAGCTGAGTTTTCTTTGTTAAGTGCGGCACTTTAATAAAAATCGTTACAAATGTCTCGTATTTTCGTCTTAAACCGTATGTTTAGAGCAATGTTGCAATGTAAACTAAACCTAACTCTACCAAAGCCAAACTGCTTAATGCCATCATTAACACATTCTTTTTGATATTGTCGTTCATCTTTCGTACTCCTCGTCTTTAACTAAACACAAGAATACAATTTCCATACCAAAAAATTTAAAATACTGTTTTATTTATATTTATTAAAAATCACAACGCAAAGAAGGTTATTAATTGTAAAAAATGGCTAACGTTGATTAGTCAAAATCACCAAAATTTATTCACAATGCTTATGTAATTTGTAACTGCCAACATTGCTGTCCACTGGCAATGAACTTAGCTTCAAAAGGCGTCAGTGGCTGTTGGTTGTCGATATTAACCTCTTCTATTTCCCCATTTCTTCCCGATAATTGCGCTGCCATTAAGAACTCTTCTAAATACAAACGCCAATTACTGCGCAAGATTAACGTCTCTCCGAGTGAGATAATTTCCGGAAATACCGCACAGCCATGCCAGCGTCGCTGTAAATGCTTTGCTTTAGGCCAAGGGTTGGGGTAGAGAATATAATGTTTAGCAACGTTCCAATGATGCTCTACCGCAAGTCGATAAAAATCATTCAAGTCAGCTCTGACAAGAACAAAGTTATCTACACCATGTGTTTCTGTTTTATCGAGTAGTTCACTGTCGTTTCTTGTTAAACGATGTGCTGATTTATCAACACCGATCACCAGCGCGTTTGGATTTAACTTTGCCAATAAGCGAGTGCTTTGTCCTACACCACAGCAAGAATCAAAGATGATATCCCCCTTATGGGCTTGAACACGCTCATTTACCGAATCAAAAGCTTGCTGAGTATGAGCTTGTATTGGCTTTCTTGAACGATTTGCCAAGTGTTTATTGACAACCTCGGCTAATTTTTCATGAATACCCGGCTGATTAGTGACGATGGGTTTTGAATCACCAGTCTGAATTTTTTTTTCGTTCATCGTTTAACTTCTCAACCCGATACCTTTGGTAATTAGTGTCATGGCGATAGTGAATAGACTAATGATAAACACCGCCAACACCCCAAAAGCCAACGTCAAATCAACATCACTGATACCTAAAAAGCCATACCGAAACGCATTTACCATATAAACAATAGGGTTTAATTGAGAAACCCCCTGCCAAAACTCAGGTAATAAACTTATTGAATAGAACACTCCACCTAAATAAGTTAATGGCGTTAATACAAAGGTAGGAATAATGGAGATGTCATCAAAACTTCCGGCAAAAATCGCATTAATTAAACCACCTAATGCAAATGTTGCAGAAGTCAAAGTAACCGTTAGCAAAATCACCCAAAGGTTATGAATTTGAATATCGACAAAAAGCAAGGCGATTAACGTTACGATCAGGCCTACCAGTATCCCCCGCGCCATACCGCCACCGACGTAACCGGCAACAATAACCCAATTTGGCACAGGCGCTACCAACATTTCTTCGACATTGCGTTGCCATTTAGCACTAAAAAATGAACTGGCGACATTAGAGTATGAATTGGTAATAACACTCATCATGATCAAGCCAGGAACAATGAACGACATGTAATCAAATCCGCTCATCTGGCCAATTCTCGAACCAATCAACGAGCCAAAAATAACAAAGTATAAACTGATGGTAATAGCTGGTGGCACTAGGGTTTGCACCCAAATACGTAGAAAGCGATTCGTTTCTTTATAAAGAATACTTTTTAACGCAATAACATTACGAACAGACGACATAGTTACGACGCCTCCTTATTATTTAGGGCCGCAGACTTGTCATTCCCAATTAAAGAAACAAACAGCTCCTCGAGTCGATTACTTTTATTACGCATGCTTTTAATACTGATCCCTTGTTCTGTTAATTGACTAAATACACCATTGATACTTTGTGATTTTTTCACATCGACTTCTAGCGTATGTTGGTCTATTTGACGACTATTAAAGCCGTCTAATGGCTTAACCTCAATATCTTCAGTAAGGTCTAAGACAAACGTTTCCAAATCAAGCTTAGCAAGCAGTACTTTCATTGAGGTATTCTCAACGATTGTACCACTGTTAATAATAGCGATATTTCGACACAGCATTTCTGCTTCTTCTAGATAATGGGTGGTCAATATAATGGTAATGCCTTGTCGATTAAGTTCGCGAAGAAACTCCCACATTGAGCGCCTTAACTCTATATCTACCCCTGCTGTAGGTTCATCGAGGATCAACATTTTTGGCTCGTGCATCAAAGCTCGAGCGATCATTAAACGACGCTTCATTCCGCCCGATAACATGCGAGCAGCGTCATGGCGCTTCTCCCATAAATCGAGCTGTTTTAGATACTTTTCAGCCCTTTGATAAGCCAAAGAACGTTCAACACCATAATAACCAGCCTGATTTACCAAGATTTCGATGATTTTCTCAAATTGATTAAAGTTGAATTCCTGAGGTACTAGGCCTATGTGACTTTTCGCTTGCTCTAAATCAGTATCGATATCATCACCAAACACTTTGACACTTCCACCGGACTTATTCACCAAAGAAGTAATCACGCCAATAGTGGTTGATTTACCTGCACCATTAGGGCCAAGTAGTGCGAAAAAATCACCTTGTTCAACGCTCAGATCGATGCCTTTAAGTGCGACAAATCCACCTTTGTAGGTTTTTTTTAATCCAGTGATCTCTAGTGCTTTTTGCATGCAAATATCCTTTATACCAATTGCATTAAATAGTTAATCAACTTAACGCTATGTTAGGGAAGTAATCAGCTCTTAGGAGCGTACTTAAAAGGCTTACTTGCAGTGTTATTAATTTTTACAATGGAATACCATTCGCTAAAATCAATACTTACCTCTAAGCCTTTTAATGTTCGCAGAATGATCAAATATCACATTTAATTGGTATTAATCATTAATGTTTAGCTAAATTGGGGCAAGTTAGTCAAATTCAATATCGTTTTACAAGAAAGGCAATAAATTAGCAGAGCTTTTTACTGTTTATAGGCAAGCAAAGCTTACGTTAAGTCATCAATTAATTTCGACCAATAACATTGCCAAGCCCTTGTATACAATTTAAAGTGTTGCCACTATTTTTGACTCAAGTGGATAATAAATGAAAAAAATCGTTCATTGGTTAGCCTTGACAACGATCGCTGTTTCAATAACAGCTTGTCAGAGTACTACCACACAAGAGCCTGCTTCAAAAAGCGCAACGCTAGCTAATGCTCAATTAACTGTTGATACTATCTATAAAGAGAATGCTTTTCGTTCTGATTATATTGGCCGCATTCGCTGGCTCGCTGATGGCAGCGGCTATACCGCGATAGAAGATTCAAACGCTAAGAAAACCACTGAAGAGGGTAAAGAAGTCAGTATCGGTAAAGATATTGCTTTTTATAATCCTGAAACCTTAGAAAGAACGGTTTTGATCAGTGCCGAACAGTTAACACCAAAAGACAGCGAAGCGCCGGTCTCTATCGATAATTATATTTGGTCAGACGATAGGCAAAAATTACTCATTTATACCAACAGTAAGCGTGTTTGGCGTTCAAATAGTCGCGGTGATTACTGGGTGCTGGACTTAAAAACAAATCAATTATCACAACTAGGTAATGGTTTAGCTAAACCAAGCACCTTAATGTTTGCAAAGTTTTCTAGTGATGCATCAAAAGTTGCCTACGTGTTTGAGAACAATATTTATGTTGAAACCTTAGCTTCTGGCAACATTAAGCAACTCACCAAAGATGCTGGTAACGGTATTATTAATGGTTTATTTGATTGGGTATACGAAGAAGAATTTTCGATTCGCGATGGTTTCCGCTGGAGTCCTGATGGCAGTAAAATAGCCTACTGGCAATTAGATACGTCGGGCAGTAAAGACTTCATCATGATCAATAATACCGATGAACTTTACCCGACACTAACAAAATTCCCTTACCCTAAAGTCGGTGAAACTAATGCCCTTGCCAAAGTTGGGATTGTTGACCTAGAGACGGCGAAAACCGTCTGGAGCAAATTACCGAATAATTCGCGAGATATGTATATTCCTCGTATGAACTGGAGTGGCAATAGCGAAGAAGTATTGGTACAACACCTTAACCGCAAACAAAATACCAATAAGCTATATCTGACTAACGCCAATAATGGCAAAGTGGAATTGATTTACACCGAAAAAGATGAAAAGTTCCTGGATGGAATTACTGACGCAAAATGGATTGATAACGGAAAATACTTTATTTGGACAAGTGAAGCCGATGGTTGGCGTCATTTTTACAAGATATCTCGAGACGGGAAAACCAAACTCGATTTAACGCCCGGCAATTTTGATACCGTTAGTTTAGAAACAGTAGATGAAAAAAGTGGTTGGTTGTATTACATCGCATCTCCTGAGAATGTTGGTCAACGTTATTTATTCCGCTCCAAATTAGATGCTAGCACAGTGAATGAACGCATTACTCCGGAAAGCTTCGCTGGTTCAAACAGTTATCAAATGTCAGATGATGGTCAATGGGCAATTCACTCCCATTCAACTTTTGATCAACCGACACAAAAACGTTTAATCAAGGTAGAAGGTCATCAAGTTAAACACATGATGATGGACAACCAAGAACTGATTGAAAAGCTCGCCAAGTTAAACAAAGCCCCGACGGAATTTTTCCAAGTGAAAGCTCGCGATGGTGTGGTTTTAGATGGTTACATCACTCGACCTCATGATTTTGACCCTAATAAAAAATATCCGATTATTTTTTATGTTTATGGCGAAGCTTGGGGACAAACAGTTCAAGATCGTTGGCGCGGCAATGCCTACCTTTGGGATCAAATGTTGGCAGATCAAGGCTATTTAATTGCTTCTATTGATAACCGTGGCACGCGCGCTCCGAAGGGCAGAATGTGGCGTAAAGAAGTTTATGGTGCAATTGGCGTACTATCTTCTCGAGACCAGTCCGATGCTTTAACAGCAATGGCAGAACGCTGGGATTATATCGACACAGATCGTGTTGCTATTTGGGGACATTCAGGTGGTGGTTCGATGACATTGAACATGCTATTTAGATACCCAGACCAATATAAAGTGGGTATATCTTTAGCGCCAGTGCCGGATCAACGTTTATATGACACCATCTATCAAGAGCGTTATTCTGGGTTATTGTCAGAGTATGAAGAGGGCTACAAACAAGGCTCACCAATCACTCACGCAAAAAACTTAAAAGGTAAGTTACTACTCGTTCATGGCACAGGTGATGACAACGTGCATTACCAAGGAACGGAGCGATTAATCAATGAATTGATTAAACACAATCGTCAATTTGACTTTATGTCATACCCTAATCGTAGTCATGGTATCTATGAAGGTGAAGGAACAACACTGCACCTTAAAACCATGATGACCAATTACTTTAACGATCATTTATAGCCTAGTCGTTACCCTACGCAAAAGCCCGCTACTTAGCGGGCTTTTTAATTAATAAGTGGTCAAAATTACTAGCTAGGTGCTATTTCCTCACAAATACCAAAACATAAACAAAAATAAAAACAATACCTTAGCTTATTTGGAAAAACTGGCTTCAATATTGCGTAATTCTCTAAAGATTATTGTTACGATTAGCAGTGGAGTGAAAATGAGAGAAACACTAGAACAAGAGTTATTCGGAGAAGATAAAAAATCGTCTAAATCTTGGAAAAATATCAGTATCTGGCAACGTGGCCTTGCCATGTTATTATTTGGTTTTATTGGCGGGTTTGTGCGTTTTGTTATTACTTTGATCGCCATTTTTCAATTCATCGCCATGCTGCTGACGGAGCAACCAAACAAGCAATTACAAAAGCTTGGCCAGAACTTGAATCATTATGTATATCATATCAATCAGTTTTTAACTGCCAACACTGACACTTATCCTTTCCCTTTCAGTGCTTGGCCTGACGCTAATATCAGTCGTGTACCACCGACAAACAAACCATAGCTATTTTTCAGCCGAAAATGCAATAAAGCCAAAAACATAAGCGATAAAATAAGCCATTAAGGGTTTCAGACTAGGAAAATCTTAATGGCGATCTATACTGAAGAACACTTGAGTGATTAAATTTTTGGAAACTAATTTTTCTTTTGAATAATTGTGTCATTGATCACCATTTCACAATATAAAATAAGATTAACTATACACAACATTATTTACTAAATAAGAGAAATATGTGAATGATTAGATGGTTATTGCTCGTATTGATGGCAATGACGACTTGCAAAATTTGTGCATACGACACCATCACAATTAGTACCTCTGATTGGCCACCTTATGTATCTGAACATCAGCCACATGGTGGTTACATAACACAAGTGGTAAGAGAAGCGTTTGCTGAAGTAAGTGTTGCTGTGAAATTTGAATACGTCCCTTGGTTAAGAGCATATGAGTGGACTAAACGCGGTCAATATGATGCTCTGTCATATTGGTACAATGACGAAAAGCTTAAAAATGATTTTTATCTGAGTGAACCACTATCGACGGAAAAAGTCGTATTTTTTCGATTAAAGTCAAAACGGCCCATCACATGGAATAGGTTTTCTGATTTTGCTCATTTAACCATGGGGTTGACTCGTGGGTTTGCTTACACAAAAGAGTTATGGCAATACGCAGCAGATAATAAAGACAGAGTATCTCTTGTTATGTCTGATGAGCAAAATTTTAAAATGCTCTTGGCAGAGCGAGTCGACCTATTTCCAGCACAAGAAGTCGTAGGGTGGCACTATATTCATAACCTAAGTAACAAAGAAAAAGCTAACCAAGTCGAAACGATGCACCCCCCACTATTCATACACACTGGTCACTTGTTATTCCCAAAGAAAAACAAAAAAAGTGTCAAGCTAGTTGAACAATTTAACAAAGGTTTATCTATGTTAAGAGCTAAAGGTCGATTACAAGAGTTAAACGAAAGACTCAATCAAGGATATTACTCGAAGTAAATAAATATTTTAGTAATTACAGTTTGTAAAAAGTGTGCTATCGCCTCTATGTGTTTTGCCAAGCGCCTATAACATTATGCCAATACACCCAGCTACTTCTAATGTAGCAACGTTGGTTAAAATCGATGACTCTGCCTCTGATGCATCCCTAAAAATTCTCAAAATAAAACAACTAGGTACTCAAAAATCAAGGGAACATTCATGACATTTGGTGATCAGATCTATCGCCAAACAAAAATAACCAACCGGAGACACTATGAATGTTGCCCTATTTTGAATAATATGATGACACTTGTTTCCTCCTTAATATGCACTTGCTGAAAACATAGAAAGTTACCTCTCCACCAAATAAATGGAGCAGAACAAGTTTTTTTCAATAAATTCATAAAAAAATCCCTCGATATTCATCCAGGGATTTATGTAGGAAAGGCAGCTTAATGCCGGCCTCTAAAATTAACTAGCAATATAGGTTTACTTACCCGCTCTTGAAACATACTCACCGGTACGCGTATCAACTTTTACCACTTCTCCGATTTGTACAAATAATGGTACACGAACCACAGCACCTGTAACTAAGGTTGCTGGTTTTCCGCCAGTACCTGCGGTATCACCTTTAAGGCCAGGATCGGTTTCAGTAATTTCTAATTCAACGAAATTGGGAGGAGTTACGGAAATCGGGTTGCCATTCCAAAAAGTAATCGTACACAGATCACCTTCTTTTAACCATTTAACTGTATCACCAACCGCTTTGTCATCGGCAGCAACTTGCTCAAAGGTTTCGTTATTCATAAAATGCCAAAATTCACCATCAGCATATAGGTACGCTAATTCGGCATCCATAACATCAGCACCTTCACAAGATTCACCTGATTTAAAGGTTTTTTCTAGGACTTTACCTGAGATAAGCTTACGAATTTTTACACGGTTAAACGCTTGACCTTTACCTGGCTTAACAATTTCATTTTCTAAAATGTTGCAAGGCTCGCCATCAATCATTAACTTGAGGCCGTTTTTAAATTGGTTTGTACTAAAAGTTGCCATAAAATGTTCTCTTAATCTTAAATACAAAGAGCTAAACTTGAAATGCCGCAAATAATAACCCAAATTAGCCAACAATTGCACACTTCTTGGCAAAAAGAATTAGCTAACGTCATCACTGATCCTAAAGAGCTCTTAACCAACGTCGGTATTCAACCTCAAAGGTACCTTGAACATTTTTCAGCACGTAAGTTATTTCCTGTTAGAGCACCCCGTCCCTTTGTCGGCCGAATCGAAAGGGGTAATATTAATGACCCACTACTTCGACAAATAATGCCGCTGTCAGAAGAGTTTATTCAAACCAAGGGATATCTACTCGACCCTTTGCAAGAACACGATACCGTCGCTGAGGGCTTGCTGCATAAATACAAGCATCGTGTGCTGATGGTAGTCAAAAGTGGCTGTGCAATTAACTGTCGCTACTGTTTTCGTCGACATTTTCCTTATGAAGATAACAGCCCAAATAAACACCGTTGGCAACATGCATTGAATTATATTGCTCAGCATCAGGAAATTAACGAAGTCATTTTCAGTGGTGGCGATCCATTAATGGCTAATGATGAACACCTAAGTTGGTTAATCAATCAAATCGAACAAATATCACATGTGCATCGACTTAGAGTTCACACGCGTCTGCCGGTCGTGATCCCACAACGTATCACCGAGAAATTAGTCGCGTTACTTAGCCAAACTCGACTTAAATCGACAATGGTATTGCACATCAATCACGCCAATGAAATAGGGCAAGATGTTATTGATGCCATCGAGCCCTTGTGTCGGGAGCGAATTCCGTTATTTTGTCAGAGTGTTCTGCTAAAAGGTGTTAACGATGATGCCCGAACGCTGTGCCAGTTAAGTGAAAAGCTCTTTGATCATGGCATTATGCCCTACTACTTACATTTATGTGATAAGGTGCAAGGTGTAGCCCATTTCGATATTAGCGAAGAACAAGCTATCGAAATAACTAGACAAATGATGGCGATCTTACCCGGTTTCCTTATGCCTAAAGTGGTAAGAGAAATTGCTGGCGAGGCTAACAAAACTCCGCTAAATTTGGCATAATAGCAGGCTAAATTTATAGTAGTTAGTGGACTTATGACCCAATCGATAAACCAAAAACTTGTTGAAAACATTTCAATTATTTTAAAAAAATCACTCGCAGCTGACGCAACATTAGCCGATTTACGAGAAAAGAAAATGGCGGGTTTTGAAGCTGTTTTTAAAAAAGACGCTGGCTTTAATTGCTCGGCTAATACCTTTCAACCCTATGTTGAAGAAGTTGCCGATGAGTTATTACTGTGGCAAAAAACGCAAGAGCAAACGCTGCTGATAAACCTTGTTAAAAAAATTGAGCAATTGTTTACTGTGTTAGCAAACTTTGAGCAAAGCTATCATCAGCCATAGACTTTCAATTGTGAGCTGTGTGTGTTGTAGCAGACAACTTTAACATTATTAGGTTCATCAACTATACTGGTTAAACGAATTATCATCGAGGAGTAGATAATATTTTCCATCAACAAAAAGGCAATGAAAAAGTCATCGCTTAAATCATTGGCGCTTAGCACCTTAACTGTCGCAGTATTGAGCGGCTGTGGCGGTGGTTCAAGTAATGATTCAACAAACACCCCTGATTTACAACCACCAAGTTCATCTAGTGACGTCTCTTTTAACTTAGGATTATCGGATGCGCCTGTTGATGACGCAGAAGCCGTTGTTGTAACCATTGAAAGCATTACCTTTAAAGTGGAAGATGGAGAGGATATTGTTTTTGAAACATTTTCCAACGAAAGCGAAGGGATTGTTGATGCTGAAACGATCACTCTCGATTTGTTGCAATTCCAAGGAGGCGCACAATTTAATGTCCTTGAAGGAGCAACAATTGAAGCGGGCAACTATGAGCAAATATTTATTGATATCCTAGATGAAGACATTGTACTCACCTACTTAACCGAAATAGGTGGTGAGAATAAACCTATTAAAGTGCCAAGCGATAAATTAAAGCTTGGTGGCATTGATTTAAGTAATGTAGAGGGCGACCAACAACTCACCGTTGAATTTAATCTAAGAAAGTCGCTAACCTACAAACCCGGTCCAGATGAATACAACTTAAAACCAAGCGGGGTTAGAGTCGTCAATAATAGTGAAGCGGGTACTTTATCTGGTAGTGTTGACTTTGATACTATTAACTTAAATGAAAACTGTGTTGCCGATAATCAGATGATTTATGTTTTCGAAGGGCATGAACTCAACCTTCTTAGCCTGATCGATAATGTAGAGGTAGAATTGGCGAACAATGGCGCACCAGAAGGTTCAATATCACCGTTTGATAGCACGACAGCAAGCTTTGATGAAAACTCAGCCAGTTATCGCTACGAGATAGGCTTCTTACCTGAAGGGGATTACACCGTAGCATATGCCTGTGATGCGGGAGCACAAGGAGATGATCCAGAGATTTACGACGGCGACATCCTCATTCCTAACCCAGTTAGCGAAATAAAAGAAATATCCATCGTTAATGGCGAAGAAACTGAGCAAAACTTTCCAGTCACTGAATAGTCAACAATTTATGCGTCAAGAAACTCTTGACGCATATCCATTAATTACTAATTATTTATTATTGGCGCGAATGTATTATCAAACCATTCTGTTAACAAAGCTAACTCATGGTGATAAGGTTTTTCATAACGTCTTTGATCTCTAAACTTAAAGTTTTTAGGCTTTAGTTTCACACTTCTAGATACCAAAAGTGTGTTATCGCTATCAATCATTTGAAATGAAAGCTCAATGGCTGGGGGCGTAGACTGACCAATTAATCTTAATCTCTTACTGTGTGAATAGGTGATCATTCCAGCCAAATCGACGTTAGATACATTAATAAATAATGACTTATCCTTTGGCAGTTTTTCAGATAACTTCTGTAAATGTCCTTCAAAAACGCCTTTTACTTCGTCAGTAAATGTGTATTTGTTTTCATTAGCCGGTTTAATATCGGTAAATGTTGCAGGGTCACTCCAAGAAACCTGAATATTGAACGCAAAAGCATTAAACGACAGCAGTGTAACCGTGGATAACAAAACTAATATTTTCATTGTTATAATCCTTAATAATATTTAATAATCCATTAACATTAGAAATAATAAAATGTAATTTTGAAAGCTCGATTTGTAAACAATTGTGTCTACTCAAGAAATGTCTTTGAAAACCACTCATCAAGCATTTTTTTCTCGTAAGATAATATTGAATGACGATACTTTAGCGAACGCCCAGTCATAAAATTGATATCTTTTAAGTTTACTTCGCCTGACATTAGCGTTTGCTGTTGCCCAGAGACTAACTCAAAATTCATGGCAACACGAGGGTAATACATATCTTTCACTATACGAACTCTCTCAATGCCTCCAAGGTGAACATCCCCGGCTAAATCTAAGTCGTTTATGGTGATTTTTAATAATTGCTCATCTGGTAACTTAGCGGCCAACTTCTGAAAGTGATTTTCTAATTCCTCAAAGACGCTCTTCTCAAAATTTTTTTGATGCCCTTCTCCTGCATAGATATCTCGATAACTTTCAGGTTTCTTAAAAGAAATTTCCAATTTAGCGGCGTTTACTGAGCCACATAACGACAAACAACCTAAGATTAACCCCATTAAAAAACTATTTTTCATCAAAACCTCCCATTCTTTCAAACCATCATACTAAAGCTTATCTGAAAATAATATGAACAGTTTTAGTGGTGATGTACTTCAATAAAATGTTTTGTAATATAGCGCACTAAAGAGGTTTTCTACTTTTGGAGACATAAAATGACCCACAAAGCAGTTGACCCAAACCAGTACCAAAGATCACGGTAAGGCACTTGGTCGTTGCTGAACAGTTGTCATAAAAAAGATTTCCGTTTAAGTATGGAAAGTTTGCGCTCGAAAAAATATTAGTAAGTTAAATAAATTAGACAAGAAAAACCAAATACAACTGAGAACATTAAATTAAAAAGCCCGAATATTGCTATTCGGGCTTTTGTAAGCTTTTGATAAAGCTATGTATAAAGCGGCTAAGCTTACATCATTCCACCCATGCCGCCCATACCGCCCATGCCACCCATATCAGGCATTGCAGGAGCGTCTTTTTGTGGTGCATCGGTAACCATACATTCAGTGGTTAACATTAAACCAGCCACTGACGCTGCAAATTGTAATGCACTGCGCGTTACTTTAGCTGGGTCTAAGATACCCATCTCTAACATATCGCCATATGTACCATTACCAGCATTATAACCGAAGTTACCTTTGCCGTTACGCACTTCGTTTAGCACAACTGACGCTTCATCACCGCAGTTTGTTACGATTTGACGAAGCGGTGCTTCCATCGCACGTATTGCAACATTGATACCATGAGTTTGGTCTTCGTTAGCACCTTCAAGGTCTTTAATTGCTTCACAGACGCGTACTAACGCAACACCACCACCGGCAACAACACCTTCTTCAACCGCTGCGCGAGTCGCGTGTAATGCATCTTCAACACGCGCTTTTTTCTCTTTCATTTCAACTTCAGTTGCCGCACCAACTTTGATAACAGCAACACCACCAGCTAGTTTAGCTAGACGCTCTTGAAGCTTCTCTTTATCGTAGTCTGACGTTGATTCTTCAATTTGACCACGAATTTGCGCAACGCGCGCTTCAATGTCAGCTTGCTCACCAACACCATCGATAATCGTGGTGTTATCTTTAGAGATAACAACACGTTTGGCTTGACCTAAATCTTCTAACGTTGCTTTCTCAAGCTCCATACCGATTTCTTCTGAAATCACAGTACCAGCAGTCAAAGTCGCGATATCTTGTAACATCGCTTTACGACGGTCACCAAAACCTGGCGCCTTAACCGCAGCCACTTTAACAATGCCGCGCATGTTGTTAACGACGAGTGTCGCTAACGCTTCACCTTCAACATCTTCAGCAATAATTAATAACGGCTTACCTGCTTTAGCAACCGCTTCTAAGGTGCCTAATAATTCACGAATGTTAGATACTTTTTTATCAACCAATAAGATGAATGGGTTTTCTAACTCAACCGCCCCACTTTCTTGGTTGTTGATGAAGTAAGGTGATAAGTAACCACGGTCAAACTGCATACCTTCAACAACATCTAACTCGTCAGTTAGTGCTTGACCTTCTTCTACGGTAATAACACCTTCAGCACCTACTTTTTCCATCGCTGTAGCGATAATTTTACCCACGGTTTCGTCTGAATTAGCTGAAATAGTACCTACTTGCTCAATAGCTTTATTGTCAGCGCATGGCGTTGATAAGGTTTTTAACTCTTCAACTGCTGCTAATACCGCTTTATCGATACCGCGCTTAAGATCCATCGGGTTCATACCTGCGGCAATTGATTTTAAACCTTCGTTTACGATAGCTTGTGCTAAAACTGTTGCAGTTGTAGTACCGTCACCAGCTTCATCATTAGCTTTAGACGCAACTTCTTTCACCATTTGTGCGCCCATGTTTTCAAACTTGTCTTCAAGTTCAATTTCTTTGGCAACCGAAACACCATCTTTAGTGATCGTTGGTCCACCAAATGATTTATCTAGAACAACATTACGACCTTTAGGTCCTAACGTTACTTTTACTGCATCTGCAAGGATGTTAACGCCTTTCAACATTTTTACACGAGCGTCATTACCAAATAATACGTCTTTTGCTGCCATTTTCTTTTCCTTTAAACTTTTACATTAATCTAGGGCATTCAACCCTAGATACAATCATGAGATTAGGGATTACTCGATTATTCTACGATCGCTAAAATATCGCTTTCTGAAAGAATCAACACTTCTTCACCGTCGATTTTTTCAGTTTTCACGCCATAACCTTCATTAAAAATGACTTGATCGCCAACTTTCACATCTAAGGCTCTTACATCTCCGTTTTCTAAAATACGGCCATTGCCAACGGCAATAACTTCACCGCGAGTAGACTTTTCTGCTGCACTACCAGTTAAAACAATACCGCCAGCAGATTTAGCTTCTACTTCTTTACGTTTGATGATCACGCGATCGTGTAATGGACGAATGCTCATTTATGGTCTCCTGAGACTAAATTTCAATTAAAACCAAAGGGGTTAAATTTTCTTTGTTTCAAAGATGGGGGCGGTTCAATACTTAACAAGGTCTAATTTTAATTTTTTTTAATCCTTGCGCTCATATTCTCCATCCAAGGTTTTTCCTTGATGCGCTTTACCCTGCTCAGGCACATCACTTTCTTGGTAAAAATGCTGGCTAGTGGTATGAAAGTGCACATGAGTATTCGCTGAAGCGACAAAGTGCTTTTGCAATTTTAAGATCAGTGACTTTCTCACCACAGGCACTAACAAAGCTAAACCAATAATATCAGTGACAAATCCTGGTGTTACTAAAACAACGCCAGCGACAAGTAACAAAACACCGCTAATAATGTCATCTGAAGGCACTTGCCCCATGGCCGTTTTTTCTTGCACCGACCTTAACGTAGCCATGCCTTGTTGTTTTACGTACTTAGCGCCAAACCAAGCGGTTACAATAACAATTGCCATCGTAGGCCAAAAGCCTAAAAAGCTACCAACTTGTATTAATAGTGAGATTTCTATGATCGGAACAATAATAAATAACAGAAATAGAATGCGAAACATTAGGGCACCAATTAAAAAAGATTGAAACTGATATGGGGGTTACTCGGTCTATTTCAACTATTGGCTTTGTCACCAGTCATAAGCTATCGATTTTTGCTTATTCTGTGCTACTCTTGTAACGTCATTAATTGATTTAAGATTTTGTTAAGGCACCTAAGTTAATGTTTGAAATTGTCTTATGTACTTGTCCAAATGAAGACGTTGCTGAGCATATTGCAAAATGTTTAGTAGAAGAACGGTTAGCTGCTTGCGTTAATTTATTATCTAACGTTAAATCTATTTACCGTTGGCAAGACAAAGTTGAATGTCAGGTTGAGGTGCAGTTAATGATTAAGTCTACCAAAGATAACTTTAATACGTTATCAGAGCGTATCAGAGAACTTCACCCCTACGATATTCCAGAAATTGTCGCGATGGTTGTTCACCAAGGCGATTTGCAATATTTAAATTGGATCAATGAGTCGTTAAAATAATTCTATGAAAAAAACAATGTTGTTGCTGATTGCTTTGATAGCAATCTCTTTTAATAGTGCCTTTGCTTATGCTCAGGATTCTATTTTTGATACCTCTTCTTCGTCTCTTTTTAATAACCAAGACGAGTTCTTAAGCCCAGATCAAGCCTTTCAATACAGCTTTTATCAAAAAGATAGCTTGTTAACTTTGTCTTTCAACATCGCCGAAGGATATTACTTATACAAAAGCAAATTCAAATTTACTGCTGATAATGCCGTGATAAAGCCTGTATCTTTACCAACAGGTAAATCGCATGAAGATGAGTTTTTTGGTGTTCAAGAAATTTATGTTGGCGAAACAAATTTTCAAATATCATTTGAAGATATTGGGGAAAACGCGACCTTATCAATTCGTTATCAAGGCTGCGCCGAAAAAGGGTTATGTTTTCCTCCAGAAATAAAAACCATCGAGTTATCACCAATGGATTCTTCATCGGCATCTAACACCACGATACTCGGGGCGCTAACTGAAAATGAAGTAAATACCAATACCACTGATGGTCCTCCTACAACAGATAATACCAGCGAACAATATCAACTTGCCAACATGCTAAAAGGAGATAATTTATTATTAACTTTAGTCGCGTTTTTTGTTGGCGGCTTATTGTTATCGTTTACTCCATGTGTTTTTCCAATGTATCCCATTTTAACAGGAATTATCGTTGGTCAAGGCGATAAGCTAACGAATAAAAGCGCTTTCAAATTGTCGTTCATCTACGTTCAGGGCATGGCAATTACCTATACAATATTAGGTATTGTTGTCGCGCTTGCTGGTGCTCAGTTTCAAGCCATGTTTCAACACCCCGCCGTTTTGATCACCTTAAGTGTGATTTTCATCCTGCTCGCAATGTCAATGTTTGGGGTTTATAACCTTGCATTACCAAATTCATGGCAAAATAAGTTAAACCAACTGAGTAATAAGCAACAAGGTGGCTCTGCTGGTGGTGTGTTTACCATGGGCGTTATTTCAGGATTAGTTGCTTCACCTTGTACAACCGCCCCCTTAACTGGTGCGCTACTTTATATTTCTCAATCAGGTGATGTTGTTTTAGGAGCTTCTGCGCTTTACGCGTTAAGTTTAGGGATGGGTATCCCGTTACTGATCATTGGTAGTTCAGGTGGTAAGTTACTACCGAAAGCGGGTAACTGGATGAATATCATAAAGAATATATTTGGTTTGTTATTGCTTGCCGTACCAATTTTCTTATTAGAAAGGTTACTTGCTGAACAAATCGTTTCATTACTATGGAGCGCATTATTGATAATGACCGGTGGTTATTTCTTCTGGGTTAATCACAATAGTAAAAAAACACCGTGGCTAATTGTCCGTGCAGTGATTATTTTTGCAATATTATTTTTTGGTGTACAAAAAGCGTTAACTGTAATCTTGCCAACTCCAAGCACTAGCCAAGAAACCAGCCACGGAGAATTTATTGATGTCACTTCGCTGAGTGAACTAGAAGCGAAAGTAGCAGACGCCAATGCACAAGGCAAAACCGTTATGGTCGACTTATATGCCGACTGGTGTGTTGCATGTAAAGAATTTGAGCAATACACCTTTCCTGATGCTAACGTTAAAAAAGCATTAGCTAACACTATGCTAATTCGGATAGACCTTACCGATACCGGCAGCAAAAGTAGCGTTGAATTAATGAAGCATTTTAATGTTTTTGGTTTACCATCGATTTTGTTTTTCAACACCTCAGGTGAAGAGTTAACAGAAGCGCGTGTAACCGGGTTTGTCGGTGCTGAAAAGTTCGCTGAACATATCAATAAAATATTTAACTAAAGCGCGCTAAAGGAAGGCCTAGGCCATTGCTCGGGTCTTCCAGTAGCCATCAACAATATGATTATCAATAAAGCTATCTATATCTACTTCTGGGATAGGTTTTGAAAAGTAATACCCTTGAATAATATCACATTGATTCTCAGTTAAACTGCGAAGTTGCGCACTGCTTTCAACGCCTTCAGCGACTACTGTAAGGCCCAAGTTTTTAACCATGGCAATAGTCGACATAATGATTTGGTAATCCGCGTGATTTTCTAACATGCCGAAAACGAAACTTTTATCAATTTTGATGACGTCAACTGGCATACGTTTTAAATAAGCTAAAGAAGAATAGCCAGTACCGAAATCATCAATCGCAAAAGTAAAGCCTAAGGCTTTCATCGCGTCCATAGTTTCTATTGCTCTATCGAGATTAGTCACCAAGGTTTGCTCGGTTAACTCAAGTTCAAAGCAATCAGCACTCAAAGAAAACTCTTCTAATAAAGACGTTAAGTATGTTGGAAGATGAATGTCGATAAACTGACCTGCTGATAAGTTAATAGCAATACGTACCCTATCCAACCCCTTATCTCGAAGTTGAGCCCTTAATTCAAAGCAACGCCTGATCACCCAATAGCCCAACTCAATCATGTGTTCAGAGTTTTCTAAAATCGGAATAAAGTCATCTGGAGAAACCATGCCTCTATCGGGGTGATTCCACCTCAGCAGTGCTTCAAATCCATAAAGACGTTTATCTTGTGCAGAAAGCTGTGGCTGTAAACTGAGGCTAAACTGGTTTTTCGACAGCGCTTGCCTCACTTCACTTTCCAACATTACACGCTGCGCAACACGCTTATACATATCGGCATGATAAATATGTAACCTAGCGCCACCGGCTTCTTTCGCCTCATACATAGCGATATCAGCATGACTCACTAACTGCTCTGGTTTAATCAATTCATCTTGAGTAAAAGCAATACCGATACTGGTTGATACATAAAAAATGCTGGTACCTATTTTGATCGGTGCCTTAAACCGCTCCAAAATTTCTTGCGCTACGGCTACTGCGTCATCTACGTCATCAACATGGCCAAGAATAACGACAAATTCATCGCCACCAAACCGGCAAGCCACATCAATATTTCGAATACTTAAACGAATACGGTTGGCGGCTTCGATCAGTAACTTATCCCCCTCACCATGCCCGTGACTATCGTTAACTTTCTTAAAATCATCCAAATCAAGAAACAGCACAGCAACACCACGTTTAAAACGTGCAATGTTAGCAACCGCTTTACGCAATTGATAATTAAGCATATTACGATTAGGCAGACCAGTTAATAGGTCATACATCGCAATGTTTTCTAATTCTTTTGTTTTTTGTTCGACTTCAATATTTAACTGCTCTAGCTCAAAGCTAAGCTCAGTTGCAGCATTAGTCACGATATCTAATTCGTCAGAAAAGAAACGTTTACGCCTAAATTTTATTCCTCGAAACTGCTCAAACTCTTTTAAGGCAAGTAAAGGCAAAGCGCTCGATAGCATTAAAATTCGGTTGGTAAATGGACTTGCAACGAAATAGACCAATATTGCCAGGGTAATAAAAATAAGCAACGCTGATAGTAAAAACTGTAATCGGTAATCTTGGTAACTCTGCTTTAATGCCGTAACATCATCAATTAGTGCAATAAAATATTGTTGCTGATCATTAGCAAACAGTGGCATTAAATTAATGAGATAACTGCCTGAAGTATTATCGAGTTGCAAGCCACTTTGTTTTACTTGCTCAACTAAAGTATTTGACTTTTCATGTTCGATAAACAACGCATGCAGTAACTCTTGATTTGAAGCAGATACTTTGCTGAATTCCCGTATTTGGGCGAGAGGCATATTGGGAAAGTTGATAATTGCCACTTCACTTTTTAATGCCTGATTAATATCGTAAATAATATCGACTAAAGAGACTGATATAGCGAGATAAGCTACCTCTCGATCAAAGTTAAGAATGGGTACAACCGTAAGCTGCTCACACACTTTCGAACAGTACAAGTAATCAATTGGCTGCTCTAATTGCTTCGCCTCATCAATCTTATCCTTAACATAGGCGGGTAGTTGCTTGCTTTGAAATAGCAACTCATTTTTATCATTGATCAACCAGGCATTTTTGACGTTAAAATTAAACTGCATTGCATCAAATTGTGCAGCGAGTTCCTCTGAAAGTTTAGAAAAATCTTTTTCCGACTTAATATTCACTAAATCAGCAAAAGATTCCTGCCAGAGCCTGAGTTTATCTCTAACATGCTGAGAATTTATTTGAAACTGCGTTTGCCCTTGTTTCAAGGTATCGGTTTGATATTGTTTGAACTCTTGATTCAAACGAGACAGCGACATCACCGAGATACCGGCACTAAGCAACATTAATGCACTAACGACAAGTAATAACAGTTTTATTGGTACACTGACAAAGATCTTTTTCATGGTTAAAACCAATATGTCATTTGTACAGATGAAATTTGCCAATATTCACTTTTATTGACAGTTGGATCTGGAATGACAACAGGCGTCAATCGAGCAGTACCTTTAATCCAATGTTGCTCTAGTTGAAGTTTTAAATTAGGCATTAAATCGACATTTATACCGACGGTAAAATCTCGTTGATAACCAAAGTAATGCGGAATAAGCCCTTCGGTCGCCGCTTCCAGTTTGCTACCATTCTTATCGTTTTTATCGGCCCAATAATGTTCATAGCGCGTTAGTAATTGCATTGTATTAGATAAACGATACTGACCTTGAACATAGCCACCTTGACCTTTTGTCCCGCGAACAAAACCTTGATATAAAACGTTTTTTAATATCATCTCCTCTTGCAACAATTCAGCACTTAGCGTCCAGTTTTGCCCTTGATATTCTGCATTCATGTAATGACGAGTCAATTCAACTTCACCATCAACGAAATAATCATTTTTACCAGCTTCATAACTAAAGGTTGCATCTGTTATCGCGATGCCAAAACGCCAATTTGCAAGTGCTGGACGATAATAAATACTCGCCTGTAAATCATCATCATGATCTAAATCCCCACCGGAGAACTGCCCCATGATAATACGCGTTTGTTCTTTGGAGGTTGGCGAACTACCAGAGCTAAGATTAAAATCAAAGTCGCCATAATGCTCACTGCTATAAGTGCTTTTTATTGCTAAGCCGTCTCCACCAACCGACATATCGCGGGTTGCATCAAAATACACAGATTGCGGTAAAATAATGCTGGGGCGAGTCATTGGCACATCTCGTGTACTCGAATATAACCAATGGAAATTTTTAAATCGTCCAAAATACAGATTAGTTTGCCAGTGTTCATTACTAAAGACATTCCAATCAATTAACAAGTAGTCAATTCGAACTCCCTCGTTATAACGATTACCTCCATTTAAATATACTGCTTGCCCCGTGGCTCTTAAATTATCAGTCAGTTGATACGAGCCATTAATGCCTAATTCCGTAAGTTTTGGAGATACCCCGTCATCGTCATCAACAAAATTACTTCCATCCACAGCAATCAAACCTTGAGAAACAAACCCATGATATTTAAATTCACTCGCGTGTAATGAAGTGTTAAACATCATACTTTGCCCAAGTAACAGGCTCATAAGTGTTGTTATTGGCAAGGTTGAGCGAAAGTACCTGCTACTCTGTGATCGTAATGACATTAACATCGTCTTCCTCAATTCCTTTTTCTGCATAACCAATGGCGCCAGGTGTTTTTTTAACCGCTTGAATTAATGCTTCTAATGATTGAACGCTTGTAGGGGCAACCCCTAACCCGGAGAAGGTTAACTTATTCCAAATTCTGTCGAGCTGATATGAAAAAATTTTCAGATTATCTTTACAAAAGCGTTGATGAATTTCTGTCTGGGAAGGCAAAACGAAAACGGTGATCGGCTGTCCGTTAGCCCATTTTACTTGACGCATTGAATAAATTCTTCGTAATTGAGAAGAGCTTAACTCGACCACCTTTGCCGACGGGTGCACGATAACTTCCACGCAATAGACTTTAGTGGATAACCCAAGCAAAAATGTGAAGAACAATACCAAAGCAAAACGATTGATAACGATTTCCTTATCAAAAGACAAAAATCAGCGTTAATCTACTTAAAATAACCTACTAAGGTCAACCGATATTATTTATTAAATTTCATATACATATCAGCTTTTGCCTTATCGATTAAAGTTTAGTCAATTGTTTTTAAAACACCAAATAACAAATGATTTGCAAATTATCATGCTGCTACGTAAATCTAAGCACCAAGAGATTAGACCACTATTTTGCTGCTAATTTCTGCGAAAACTCTATAATATGCAGCAATATTATATTTTTCATCAGAAATCCATCGAACCTGTTTCCAAAAAGCTCGTTTTATGTAATGATGACCACCACTTTTAATTTTAGTGACTTTATTGGCGACAATGGCTGCAAAATTTAACATTTTAGTACTTAATGGTCCAAACCTAAATATGCTAGGCAAAAGAGAACCAGCTATTTACGGTGCATTAGGTCTCAATGAAATTATAGATGCTTTAACAGTGAAAGCGAATGCAATGGAAATTGACCTCCACCATTGCCAGTCCAATAATGAAGCAACACTAATTGATGCTATTCATCAAGCGTTCGAAAAAATAGATTTTATTATTATTAACCCGGCAGCTTTTACCCATACTAGTGTTGCGCTTCGAGACGCACTGTTGTCGGTTAATATTCCTTTTATTGAAGTACATTTATCAAATGTACATGCGCGTGAGTCTTTTAGACATCACTCATATTTATCCGATATTGCGCTCGGTGTCATTTGTGGTTTAGGTGCTCAAGGTTATGAATACGCACTTTTGGCTGCTAAGCAATATTTAAGTAATCAACTAACTGATTGAGTGCTCTATTAGAAGAGTATTTTTAGGTTAATAAACAAAATTTAAACACAACAATAGGTGTCTCATGGATATTAGAAAAATCAAAAAACTTATCGAACTTGTTGAAGAATCAGGCATAAACGAGTTAGAAATTTCTGAAGGTGAAGAGTCTGTACGCATTAGTCGTGGTGGTACTATCGTTGCTCAAGCGCCTGCTGTTCAACATATCCCTGCAGCCGCACCTGCACCAGCAGCTCCTGCTGCGCAATCTACAGAATCATCAACGTCTGCTGCACCTGCATTATCAGGCCATGTAGTTCGTTCACCAATGGTTGGTACATTTTATTCGGCAGCTTCTCCTGATTCACCTGCCTTTGTTGAGGTAGGACAGCACGTTAATGCTGGCGATACGTTATGTATTGTTGAAGCAATGAAAATGATGAATCAGATCGAAGCAGATAAGTCTGGTGTCATTAAAGAAATCTTAGCTCAAAACGAAGATGCGATTGAGTTTGACCAACCGCTATTCATCATTGAATAAGCCCAAACCAATAAGGGTAATTCCATGTTAGATAAAGTAGTTATAGCCAACCGAGGCGAAATTGCGTTAAGAATTCTTCGCGCATGTAAAGAGCTCGGTATCAAAACGGTCGCTGTTCATTCAACAGCTGATCGTAACTTAAAGCACGTACTGTTAGCAGATGAAACCATTTGTATTGGTAAACCTTCTGCTACTGACAGCTATCTTAATATCCCAATGATTATTACTGCCGCCGAAGTGACGAATGCGGTAGCAATACATCCAGGGTATGGTTTTTTAGCTGAAAATGCAGATTTTGCTGAACAAGTAGAAAATTCAGGTTTTACGTTCATTGGCCCTAAAGCAGAAAGTATTCGCTTAATGGGTGACAAAGTATCTGCTATTAAAGCAATGAAAGCAGCCGGCGTGCCTTGTGTTCCAGGTTCTGATGGTCCATTAACTGACGATGACCAACTTAACTTAGCTCATGCAAAGCGCATTGGTTATCCTGTTATTATCAAGGCTTCTGGTGGCGGCGGTGGACGCGGTATGCGCGTTGTTCGCCAAGAATCTGAATTACTTGATGCGATAAAAATGACCAAAACAGAAGCTCGTGCTTCATTCAATAACGATATGGTTTACATGGAAAAATTCCTTGAAAATCCACGTCACGTTGAAATTCAAGTTATGGCTGATGGTCAAGGTGGAGCTATTCATTTAGGTGAGCGTGACTGTTCAATGCAACGCCGTCACCAAAAAGTGGTCGAAGAAGCTCCAGCACCAGGTATTACGCCAACCATGCGCGCGCAAATCGGTGAACGTTGTTGTCGTGCTTGTATAGAGATTGGGTACCGTGGCGCAGGTACATTTGAGTTCTTGTATGAAAATGGTGAGTTTTATTTCATTGAAATGAATACTCGTATTCAAGTAGAACATCCGGTTACTGAAATGGTTACTGGTGTTGACTTAATCAAAGAACAACTTCGCATAGCCGCAGGTCAGCCACTTTCTTATACCCAAGAAGATATAAAAATTTCTGGGCATTCTATTGAGTGTCGTATTAACGCTGAAGATCCGCGTACTTTCATCCCTTCACCTGGGAAAATCACACGATTCCACCCGCCAGGTGGTATGGGTGTTCGCTGGGATTCACATGTCTATGCTGATTATTCGGTACCGCCTCATTATGATTCAATGATTGGTAAGCTCATTACCTACGGTGATAACCGAGATGTTGCTATCGCGCGCATGCGCAATGCATTAAACGAATTAGTGATCGATGGTATAAAAACCAATATTGCCTTGCACAAAGACATCCTAAACGATCAGGGCTTTGTCAATGGCGGCGCCAATATTCATTATCTAGAGAAAAAGCTCTCTGAATCTGAATAACCAATCAATTTAAGCGAGTAAAGCTCTGCCATTGCAGAGCTTTTTTATTTCTAGTATTTTATAAAGCTTGCAATCAATAGTTAGCGGATCATGAGTAAAGAAGAAAAGATTATTTTATTGGAAAAGCCCGAACCGCCAGCAGATGGAGAGTGCTGTGATAGCGCTTGCACACCTTGTGTTTGGGATACCTACTACGCCGCAAGAAAAGCATGGCGTTTGCAACAAGCAGAGCTTAAAGCCAATCAAGAAAAAAGCGAGTCAAAATAAGGCTCGCTTTGTTCAGTTAGTCGGTTATCTCTTTGGTGTGTTAATTAAACCATTGATAACAGTTGTTTAACGAGTTTATTTATCCCGCTTGCCGCTTGGCTAACAGAGGTTGCTAACATATACGCTGGTGTCGAAACCACTTTATGTGCATGGTCTATGACAATATCATCAACTGAACAATCAACATGGCTTAACCCTAAGGTAGATAGAGAGCTTGCTACGGCTTGATCATCACCTATCGTTCCTTGCACACCCTCACCATAAATAAATCCTAGTAATGCTGGGGCGATACACATATAACCGGCGGGCTTTTTGGCATCAGCAAATGACTTTGCAGCAAGAAGAATTTGCTCATTTATCTGACACTTTTCACCATGTATCGCAAAATCACATAAGTTTTTCGCCACACCAAAACCGCCGGGAAAGATAATGGCATCAAATTCAGCGACCCTTAATTCAGTTAAATTCTCAATATCACCGCGAGCAATTCTTGCGGATTCAACTAAAACATTGCGGTGCTCATCACGACTAACTTCACCCGTTAAATGATTGATCACATGATGCTGTTCTATGTCAGGTGCAAAGCAACGATAAGTCGCTCCATGTTGCTCTAATGCTAACAAGGTTAATACGCTTTCATGAATTTCACTGCCGTCATACACACCGCAGCCACTTAAAATTATCGCGACATTTGCCATTAACACTTCCTTCATTAAAATCAATTGACACCTGTTATACTAAAATTCGCCACAAACTTAAACCAGATAACGATAAAGATCGACATCAATCTGTTGATATCGCTCTGTATAAGTCACTATTAGAGCAATAATTTTACTGCGGACAAATAGTCCAATTGACTGGGCATATGCTCTGTGCCGATCTCATATTGGCAAGCGAATGAACAAAATCTTGGTCAGTGAGCACGCGAAAGCTATGAGCTGCAGCAAAATGTTTTGGCGAAACTTCCAGTGATTCAAGTCGCTTTTGTAATCCATGAAGCGCTTGGTAACCTTGCGGCGAACCAGTTTCATCTCTGGAAAAGTAAGTATCTGCACTAAATAATACTTGCTCGTTATTAAAGTATGTCACTAAGCTATATTCTGCATGGCTATTAGGATAATTAATTGCCTGCACCTGACCATTAGCCAACGATAACTGTTCTTCTACGAATAAAAGACGCTCTTTTGCAATAGTTTCACCGACAATAGACTCTATTGTCGCTAAATGTTGCTGCTTAGTAACCAAGATTGCCCCGAGATCGAACGCTTCCTTCATACCACCTAAATGATCAAGATGGTGGTGACTGACCACTAAATATTTCAATGGCTTTTGTAAGTTATACTTATCTTGAACAAAGGCTAATCGTTTACTCAGATCTTTGTAGCCACCTGCACCAACAAAATAGTCGCCAGCATCTAAAAAGATACTAAAGCCCCAATCTTGGCCAACCAAATATAGCTTGTCGTCAATTTGCTTAGCTTGCATTGCTGAAAAGTCTATCCCTTTGCCAGCTTGACGATAATCTTGAGGTAATTCAAATGTCTCTTTAACCGCTAAGTTAGGGATAAATTCTCTGTGTGTAAGCACGGAATAAGGTGCCCCACCACGCGTGACAAAAACGCTGTTGGCATATAAAAGACCATCGACATTTCGATAGTCACTAAAGCGGTAACTAAACACTTTACCAGACCAATGTGGCCGCTCTAGTTTGGCAATTCGAAAATCGCGCTGATTTATTAACAAGGTCAACTTAGGATAACCTTGTCTTTCCAAAAGCACTTGAAAATGTGGGGCTCCATATAAGTTTTTGTCATCTAATCGAGTAATTTGAGTTTCTTTATCTTTGATTAATAACGCCAGCGCAGTATCCAAATGATAAGAGTAATGGCGCTCAGTTGAAATAAAATTGAGATTAGGTACTTGCGATAAGGTTTTGTCACTGTGATTAAGACGATAACCTTGATTACCATCAAAAAGTTGCTGACGAACAGAAAAGCTATCTTTATCACCAGTTAGCCACTTAAAGTCTTTTCTTTGCTTTGCTAAATCAACAGTCAATTGTGCACGAGCATGCTCAAGATCAATTTCATCAGCACTGTAACTTTGCCCTTCTCTAAAACTCTTGTAGTGGTCGGTTAACTGATAACTTGATAGTGCTAACAGTGAATCCCCGCCGTAGGCTTGCACAACCTTTTTGATCAATTGATGATTTTCTGTTGATGTATTTATCGTTTGTGAAGCAAATAATGTAAGGCTAGACAACGATAGTAGTGTGCCTAATGTTAATTGTATGAAGCGCATATTATCTTCCTTGTTTTGTTATTGAAGCTAATTTAATCAGCAGCGTTTACAATGCACATTCCTTTGCGATAGATGACGGCTGATAATCGACCGATGACAAGTACTCGCTTTTATTTACATTTTGTAACGGTAGATTTGCAGAGCTCAACAAATTACCATAAAAAAGCCAGTGTAAAACCGGGCTATTGAGTCAACTTGGAGCTGCTATTTTAGGATAGTGGCTCTTTATTATTTTATACACTTGAAAAGTAACGAATAAATCTTTATTGCAAGCTTAATTCCATAGTTAAAATAACTGAAATAATGTACGATTAGTCAGTTTTTTCAATGAGTTATTTAAAACTTGTCAAAACCTCCTATAATATTGGCTATAGGAGTGGTAATTATGACGAAATATGTCTTCTTAGATACGGAAACCACAGGTTTAGATCCCCATAAAGGCAACCATAGGATCATCGACCTAGCCTGCATAGAATATGAAGATTCCACTCCCACGGGACATGTATTCAACCTCAAAATTAATCCTGAGGGCAAAAAGTCCGTTAAGAGCGCTTTTCGAGTTCATGAAATCCTAGATGAAGAATTAGAAGGCCAACCCACCTTTAGTGATATCCATCAGCAATTCATTGAATTTATCAAGGACAGTCACCTCGTTATCTTCAATGCAGCTTTTGATTTACGGTTTTTAAATGCAGAGTTAAACCGAGTTAATTACCCTTCAACGGTGTCTGATATTTGTGCTGAAGTCACTTGTGCAATGGAGCTTGCTAAGAGCAAATTCGGTGTTAGAAAAATCAGCCAAGATGCGGCTTGCTTACGATACGGCATTGATATTTCAAGGCGAACTAAACACAGTGCGCTACTTGATGCTTCTTTATGTGCAGTGCTGTTTTTCAAATTACTTGATGATACGGTTGAGCCGCTAAAATCAACACCACAACAGAATAAGCATACGCCAACCAAAGCCATATCCATTCCAAGAGCTTATAAAAACAAGGAAACTGGCATATATACCCAGCTTAACTTTTGTAAAAATCCAGAATGTAAGAATTTTGGTGTCGTAGCTAAAAACCCTACTTACAAAGTAAATGGTAAGCTTAAACGGGGCTTAGGTAACGAATACAAGCTTACATGGAGTGACGATAAATCTGAGCAACTGCTCACTTGCAAATTATGTGGTCACAGTACCACCATGTTACACAATCGTTGTTTTGAATTAGAAGTAAAACGTCTTTCAACCATATACGAGCCAGTCGAGCCAACGTGTCAGAATAAAGCTATCCCCGGACAACCTAAGACGTTTCGGCACTACTATATCCCACTATCTCCTAATAATAGGCGTGGCATTAAAAAGCAAAAGCCTCGGTGTAAAAACAGAGACAAGGGAATTTATACTCACCCCGAACTCTACAAATTAGATGGGAAAGCCCAGCCTGACCGCATTGTCGAGCGCATTGTCAAAAAGCCACTCAAAAAAGGTGGTAAGCCCGTCACTCAAATAATCAAGGAAGAAAAGCTTGGCTCACAATTTCTTACCTGTCATGCATGTGATAGTAAGATAACTGTTAAGTTAAACCCAGCAAACCGTCATTATCGAGATTCAGATAACGTTAAAATCTTCAAAGATTTAATGAATAAAGACATCTTTAATCGCATGATGGACAAGCATGAACTGGGGGCTAAGGTTATCTACGACAAAATCAACTTTTTCTACGAGCAAGCCTTAGCCTTTGACCATTATCACTCACAGATGATTGACCATGCGGTAGCAACCAGAACACTGAATCTTAGTTCAGATAGACAGTTCTATTTAAGTAACTGGGGCGACCATAACATGCCAAAACCTACGCCCATCGTGAATACAACAACGGTCGATAATCAATCAGGCTTTGTATTCGTTTCCAATGTGAATTTTGATTTCACCAGTGATTATCTAGAGATAAACAAAGAGCATCGAGAAAAGAAAGAGCTGGAAAAATTTCCGTATTACAGACGTTACGCGTAATACGTATTAAGCAATGATGATGTTAATGTTCAGGCACCTGAGCATGAACGCACTGTTGACCTCCAGCTACCACCCAAAGGATTACTGGTACAGCAAACGTATAGCGTATTGGCTCACTTTGCTTTACTTAAACAAAAGCTCAAATATGCCAATCAAGTTAACTTATACGCAGATAATGATTCAGGTATTAAATTAGCCGTAGGAGCTATTTTTAACGATTGGATAGCACGCAATAAGCTTTATGCCTTTCAAATCTCAGCAGAGAAAACAGGCAGCGCTCAGTATCTAGATGAAGACGCATCTAAACGATTCAGAGAAGTTCGAGCGAACGCAAAAAAAGAAAACCCAGACATCACCAATGAAGACATTAAGAAAGTACTTTGGGAAGCGCAATTATCAAACCGAGTTCGTGTCGGTAATGCTAAATCAGAATGGCTAATCAACCCTAATAGTAAATCACGTTTAGCGATGTTGTTGCCACTTGGCGATGTAAAGAGCACGAACCCAAAAACTAGTGGCAAGTATATTAGCCAACGCTTCACTTCATGGTGTTGATAATTGGTTTCAAATTCTACGCAGACACATTAATCTTTTAGAACGTCCCGTCACTAGTGCCACCAACGCAAAACGCTGGAATGCCTATGCTGGCTATAACCCTGAATGGATGGTAAAACTGATTGAAATTAAGCGCGTATATTTCAATTATTGCATGACCAATGAACGCACCATTAACAGAAATTTCAAAGGTAATAACAAACCTAAACCGTCTACACCAGCAATGCGTTTAGGCTTAACAAGAAAGCTATATACCGCTGAGGATTTGTTGTCATTTAGCCTAGATAAAGTTCGCATTGATGAAGTGTATCGTAACAAAACCGAACATCAGCCAAGCTTTATGAGTAACCGATTTTAGTGTCAGGTTATTTTACAATTGTGCAAAACTGAAATCACCAACACTCACTAACTTACTGTTTTTTTTTTGCAAGTTATCCAACTGGCACAGTGCTTGCCTTTGTCCAACAAGTATTTATTTTTAGCTTTATTAAACACCTTCCAACCTCGATGGAAAGGGATTAAAAGGAAAACTCAAATGAAAAATATATTTTTAAAGGGTGTGGCTGCTGCATTTGCTTTGGCTGTTAGTGGATTTGCTAATGCTGGGTTGATTATAGAGTCAGAACCCAATGATACGATAGCGACTGCGCAAAATATTGATAGCTACTTTGATTTGGCATTTGATATAAACATTGAAAACTCATTAGGAATAAATACATCTACATTAATTCCACATGTAGAAATACAGGGAACACTTAGTGATACGGCTTCATATGATGTATTCAGTTTTTGGGGGACTGTAGGCAGTACTGCAATTTTCGATATTGACTGCGGCGCGAGTACATTTGGATCTTGTACGAATAACGGCGGTTTAGATGCCTTTTTGAGACTTTTTGATCCATCTGGTAACTCTATTGCCCAAAATGATGATGTCTGGCTCAATATAGATACTGGTTCAAGCGCAAATGGAACATTAGATTCATATATTGAACTGACCTTGCCAACAACAGGACTATTTGCAATTAGAGTTGGCAGATGTTGCGAGAATCCTGTAGGTATAAATGGTGATTATGTATTAAACGTATCAGTAGAAAATCACTCAACTAGTGTACCAGAGCCATCAAGTATGGCGATACTTGCTATAGGTTTATTGGGATTAGTTTCCCGTAAATTTAATAAGCAAGCTTGATCCTAAAACTTAGCTATAAGAGAAACACTGATCGCTATGGTTAGTGTTTTTTGTTTTTAGATATATAAAAGCATAGTAAAACCCACATAAACGCTTTCAAATCCATTCGTTAACTAACTGAATAATCTAACTAATCGTAAATTTTGAAGTTATTTTAATGTTTTCTTTTAGCCTAGTTTCAATTGAAAAATAAAGAAAATATTTTCTGAAAGTAAAAAGCCGCTTTGTTATTTCCACAAAACGGCTCCAAGTTGACTCAATAGCCCGGTGTAAAACTGGCTTTTTTATTAAGCATTAACGGCTAATGTTATTCTCTTACAAGTTTAGCCACCAATTGGCGACCCAGGCGGTAACTTAATCTCTGATGCTGGTGTAAACATTTTTCCTTGAGATAAGCTGTAATCTATCTGATCCACCAATAAAATAAATTGGGCTGCCATCGCTCGATATTTTTTATCTTTAGCGTGCTTCTCTAACCAAGCTTTTAAATCGGTTAACTCAACGAAGGTTTGCGCTCTTACTTCACTAACCAAAGAAGGGTTATGCCACAGTGAAAGTAAGTGCTCAACAACCTGCTGGTTAACCCTTTGTTGAACTAAAGTCGCTAAACCTCTGTTTGGCATTTGCTTGATCGTTGATGATATTAGCATCTCATAAAGCTCCGCTACGCTTGGAATATCATCTTGGATAACTGCTTGCTGTGCTAAACGAGCCAATCTTTCACGATGGAGTAAGTAAGATAATGTCTGTTTAGCACTGGCCTCAGCTGCCGACACAGGATCAAAAGTGATCCCAGTATTACTGGTAAAACTTTCACGATCTCGAGAGTAACCGTAAGCTTTAGGTGGTATTAACTTAATAATACGCTCAGGTAAGGTTAACACTTCAGGAGAAAGTGTTTGAAGTAGCGCCTTTATAGCTTGACGCTGCTGGTTACCACTAACCCATGTTAATTCAGAAGGCTCATTAAGGCTTCGCATTTGGTATCGATAATCAACCCCTGCAATGAGTTTAGCTGCTGCTTCTACTTGATAGCGATGAAAATTATAAACTGGCACTAACACTTGCTCAATTTCAGACAATGGCGCGCCAACCGGGATACTGTTTAAACCAAAGTTCTCAAGCGCCTTTTCTCTCACTTTTAACACACGAATAAGCTCGTTGGCGGCGTTTTCTCCGTTATCCCATAAATGTCCGGTATTGTGTGCACCAGAGGCAGGCCTTGCATCAGGATCAGATACATAAAGTAATCCACTTTGCTGCGCACTGCTAATCACTTTGGCAAGATAGTTCGCTTCTTTTTCAGTAGCGATATCGGCATAACCGTAGGCGATAACATGTTTATCCCACAGCCCTATCTTATCGTCATAGGCGTTTTCAAGACTGATTTTATCATTGACCAACTCAATTAGAGGATGAGGATAATCCATCACTGAGGCTCTGTTATTAACGCTTGCGGCAAAGTTATGAGCAATTCCCAAAGTATGACCCACTTCATGAGCAGAGAGCTGCCTAATACGGGCCAGTGCCATTTCTTTCATTTCGCTGGTATCGACATTTTCTTCATCAAAAGGAGAGGTCAAGCCTAAAGCAATCAAGTAATCCTGACGAACTCGCAGAGACCCTAACGTAACATGCCCCTTGATAATCTCACCTGTGCGTGGATCAATCACAGAAGAGCCGTATGACCAACCTCTTGTTGCTCGATGTACCCACTGAATAACGTTATATCGAATATCCATTGGATCCGCATCTGCTGGCAACATTTTCACTTGAAATGCGTTTTTGTAGCCTATTGCACTGAACGCGTCATCCCACCATAACGCCCCATCAAGCAAAGCACTCTTTACCGGCTCAGGTACACCAGCATCAAGATAGTAGACAATGGGTTCAATCGCTTCACTTACCTTTGCTAATGGGTTTTTCTTCGCTAATCGATGACGAGGGATCACACGCTTAACAATCGGCTCATCAATTGCTGTGGCATAATCCGCATAACTATGTTGCCAAAATCCGCTATAGGGATGAAACGTACGTGGCTGATAACCTGGCTCAGGCAATTGAATTAATGAATGGTGTAAGTTTACGGTAACCGCGCTATTATCTGGCGTAACGCTGCGTAAGTAAGCACCGGCACCAGATCCTTTATAAGTGACTGTCGCTTCTAACTCTGTATTCTTAGGGAATGCTTTACTGCGCTCCTTAAAGACAAAACTTCTACTTGAATCAACCGAAAAACTCCCTTGCTTCCGTTGTTTCAACTTCTCAGAGATACCATGGATATCTGATAATAAAAATGGCGTATAATCAATCAACACCTTAGTCGATTGCTTGTCTTCGTATGCGACTTCAAATCCCCAAATAATCGAACTCGCAAAAGCTTCCTCCATCGCCAACTTCTCAAGTTGATTATCGGTATCAGCGCGATAATAGGTATTTAGCTGCCTAAGCACCACTTTGCTGCCGACACGTTCAAACCTGACAAGTCGTGTATCGCCCAACTGACCGCGATCTAAGCCAATATCATTCGAACCAACCCCTCGCGGTAAGCTACTTTGAAACAAAAACTCTTTTTCAAAATCAGAAATTTGCAAAAACACTTTTCCAGAGCTTTGCTCTAAATAGAACGAAAAATAGCCCTGATGCAGCTCGTTTTTACTAATAAATTCTTCATAGTTATCAGTTGCATAACCATTAAATGTTATTATCGTGATAGCAATGCAAAACAATCGAAGTAATCTCATAATATTCCTTGTTTTTGTAAAAGCGTTATTTTTTTATACAGAAGATAGCAAGATTATTGTTATAATTGTAAAAATTTTGTGGATAAAGACGTTTACCCACGTACGAACAATAACAACAATACGCACTCAATCTTGGCTTCTTTGATTAGAAGGGGCTAAGCATAATATAAAATATACAAATTAAACAAACGATAATTAGGTATTAGCATGCAACGACTCGCACCCGCTCTACGAGCAGATGATGTCCCTCTAGATCTTATTTCTTTGATAAAAACTATTCTTGCCGCGACAAAAGAAATTTCTTTTCGTGTTAGCCAAGCACAATTGGGTGGCCTGTTAGGCTCTACTCTTGATGAAAATATTCAAGGAGAAGTTCAAAAGAAATTGGACGTTGTTGCCAATGAATTATTTAAAGATATTCTATTAGAATCAGGGTTTGTTAAAGCCATTTCCTCTGAAGAAGAAGAGACTTCGGTCGCTGGCGAAGATAATGGTAAATACATCGTTTCGTTTGACCCTTTAGATGGTAGTTCCAATATCGATATTAATTCACTGATTGGTACAATTTTCTCTATCCACAAAGCAAAGCCTGAATTGGCCGCCGATGATCCTGAACACTTCAAACAACCAGGTCATGCACAAGTGTGCGCGGGCTATGTTTTATATGGTCCGTCAACCATGCTGGTGATGACTACAGGTAAAGGTACTCACTTTTACGTCCTAGACCGTACACATGGTGGCTACTTATTGGTTGAACGTAACGTTCAAGTACCGAAAGATACCCAAGAATTCGCTATCAATATGTCTAATCAACGCTTTTGGCATCCGCCAATGCAAAATTATATAAATGATCTTGTCGCTGGTGATACTGGCCCAAGAGGTAAAAATTTTAATATGCGCTGGATTGCAGCGATGGTTGGCGATATCCACCGCGTGTTAACTCGTGGTGGTATATTTACATACCCAGCAGATACTAAAAATCCTGAAAAGCCCTATAAACTGCGCTTGATGTATGAAGCAAACCCAATGAGTTTCTTAATTGAGCAAGCAGGAGGAAAAGCAGTGACTAGTGAAGGTCGCATTATGGAGATTGAGCCAAACGATATTCACCAACGTGTGGAAGTCATTATGGGCTCAGAAAATGAAGTAAATGCCTGCTTAAGCTACTACAGCTAAGGGTAAAACAGCATTTAAAGGCAACTTCGAACGTTTATAACCAATAAAAAGCCGCTTATACCAATAAGCGGCTTTTTATTATCATCGTTTATTTGTTAAAATATCGCCAATTTAAAACTATTTTGTTATGTCATAAAGAGAACACTATGCCAAACTATGTTGTCGGTCACAAAATCCCAGATTCTGACTCTATTTGCTCTGCTATTGCCCTTTCTTATTTAAAAACGACCTTGGGTGAAGAAACTGTTCCTGCTCGTTTGGGTGAGTTATCACCTGAAACATTATTTATTCTTGATAAATTTGGTTTTGAGCAACCTCAACTTAAAACCAGTTACGCAGGTGAAAGTTTGTATATCGTCGATCACTCTGATCGCGTTCAAGGCCCTGATGATATTAATGAAGCAACGATATTAGGCATTATTGATCATCACAAACTAGGTGATATCACCACTTCTGCACCATTAGAGTGTTGGATACGTCCTGTTGGTTGCACTAATACCATCATTAAAATGATGTATGATTTTCATGATGTTGAAATTCCAAAAAATATTGCTGGTGCGATGATGTGTGCCATCTTAAGTGATACCGTTATTTTCAAGTCACCTACTTGTACCACTGCAGATATAAAATGCGTAGAAGCTTTAGCTGAAATCGCCGGTATCGAAGACCCTAAAGCCTTAGGCATGGAAATGTTCAAAGTGAAATCAGCTGTCGAAGGCACGCCTGTTCGTGATTTAGTATTACGTGATTTTAAAGATTTTGATATGAACGGTAACCTTGTTGGTATTGGTCAATTAGAAGTCATCGATTTAGCAATTTTCGATAATATGAAAGAAGCACTTGAGGCTGATTTAGCGGCACTAAAAGCGGAAGGAAATCGTCATAGTGTGATCTTACTCTTAACCGATATCATGAAAGAAGGCTCTGAGTTTTTAGTGGTGAGTGATGACGAAAACTTAACCGAGAAAGCTTATGGCAAAGTCACTGAAAATGGTCGCGTATGGATAGACGGTGTATTATCACGTAAAAAACAAGTGGTACCACCTTTGCAAGAATCCTTTGCTTAAATCAAACCATTGATAAAATGTTAAAAAGCTCAGCTTCTGCTGAGCTTTTTATTCTCTATAGTGATAGTAATAAAAACAAGGAGATGTATGAATATCCCAAACAGTGAACGACTCAGTTACCGACTAATGGATGAAAGTGATGCGGATCTCTTTTTTGAGCTTGATCAAGACCCTGAAGTGATGCGCTATCTTAGCGGCGGCAAGGTAACGAGCAGAGAAGATATTGATAATGTTTTTATGCCGAGAATGAGAGCTTATCGTGACGAAAAAAAAGGCTGGGGTATTTGGCAAGTTAATACGAAAGAAAATAATGAGTTTTTAGGGTTTATTTTAGTCAGACCAATGTATTTTTTTTCTGATCATACCGAGTTTGATAATCTTGAGTTAGGTTGGCGTTTTTTCAGAAAAACGTGGGGTATGGGCTATGCCAGCGAGGCGGCTATTCATATAAAAAATCATTTTGCACAAGATAAATCATATAAAGCATTTAGTGCCATTGCCAGTGAAGAGAACCTAGCTTCTGTTGGGGTAATGAAAAAAATCGGTATGGAATATGTGAAAACTTACTACCATGAAGATCCAGTATTTACTTGTGACGTGGTCTACTATCAAATGAAAAATCAATAAGCTAGTTTGCAAATATTGTAGGGTAATTGTAAAAACACGTTAATTTCCTGTAATAAAACCGCTGATACGACGACTATAACGATAATTTCTAATGATAGAACCTTCGTTTCAGGGAGTTTTAATGAAGCTAACCGTAAACAACATACGCAAGCAATACAGCAATGTCACTGCGATAAAACAACTTAACTTTATAGTCAATGAAGGAGAAATTTTCGCTTTACTTGGTCCTAATGGTGCAGGTAAATCTTCGTTAGTCAGAATGCTAACTGGGTTTACACAACCAGATTCTGGTAGCATTTCATTGGAGATGGATGGGAAATACTATTCACATATTCCCGCGCACACCTTAGGCTACCTTCCTGAAGATAGGGGCTTGTATCCTGAAAAATCGGTCATTAAAAACCTAATTTATTTTGGTCAGCTCAACGGGATGGAAAAAAAAGATGCGCTTGAAAAAGCCCGTTTCTGGCTAGAAAAATTTGATTTAAGTGAACGACATGATGACCCATTAAAGTCACTTTCTAAAGGTAATCAACAAAAAGTACAACTTATCACTGCGGTGCTCCATCAGCCGAAATGGGTAATACTTGATGAGCCATTTTCTGGCCTCGATCCGGTCAATCAAGAAAAAGTCGTCGAGTTTTTGTCAGAGCTCAAGCAACAAGGAATGACGGTTATTCTTAGTGCTCACCAAATGGCGATGGTAGAAAAGCTTGCCGATAGAATGTTACTTATGAATAAGGGCGAAGCGGTATTTTATGGTGACATTGATGCAATTCGTCAGCAAGCCAATAGCCAAGCGAGGTTAACGGTAACCTATCAAGCACTGCCCAGTGAAGAGCAAATCACCACCACTTTAGCGCAGCTAAATCATTTCATCGATGCGCCTAACGCCATCACTCTAGAGCTTACTCATCAGCAAAACTTCAATGACGTTCTAAGTACGGTTACCCAACTTGGCAATGTGACGGCATTGCAAAGTCAAAAAATGGATTTACACCAACTTTACTTAAATGCCATTGCTGCACATGGAGGTCATCATGAATAAACACAATCAATTATCTCAAATTTGGCTAGTAACTCGCTGGGAATTCGCACACTTCTTTAAGTGGAAGCAAGAAGTCATTTCAAAAGTGATTTTGGTGGCCATCGCCTTGTTTATTCTATTGTGGGAACAAGTTAAAGGAGAATTTACCACGGTTTACCAAGTTGCGATTCCAGCTTCTATTTCCTTAGAAAATAATGATGAGCAATTTAATTTTGTTTCCACAACTGAATCATTTGAACAGTTAAAGCAGCAAATGATAGAAACAGAAACATGGCATGCAATTGTTACCAAAGAACGCGCTGCTGGAAGTAAAACTGCATTAACCGTTTATAGCCTTGATAAACAAAGTTGGTTAAATGATCTCAACCAAGTATTAAACCAACAGTTTGGCCAGATCTACGCGAACACGTTAGGTTTAAAAGAGGAGCAAGTAGCACGTTTAAAACAACCTACTCAAATAGAAAACCGTTACTTTGACGATAAAGTAAAGTCAGATGAGAATGTCGGTTCATTAACGGCTACGGGGATGATTATCCTGTTAGCAATCGGCGTTTTCACCTCATTTGGTCAGTTATTTGTCAGCATTACTGGCGAAAAACAGCAACGAGTAACCGAACAACTCTATTCATGTGTTAGTCCACAAACATGGATAGATGGCAAAATCTTTGGTCAAATATTACATGCGATAAAAGCGATGTTTACCAGCGCTATTACTGCCCTATTAGGCTATGCATTTTTTAATGTCGTTCTTGCCGGCAATAGTTTCGATTTATCAATTATAGAGTGGTCGTTATTGCCTTGGTTATTGATCTTCTCTTTACTTGGTCTTTATTTTTGTACCGCCTTTATTGCAGCAATTGCTGCAGCTATCGATGATCCCAATCACAGCGCGAAAACCAGCATCATGTTGCTACCGCTCGTACCAATTATCATCACCTTTTTAACCATGGATAGTCCATCTGGCTGGGCATTAAACTTTTTAAGTTACTTTCCGCTAACTTCGTTCGCTGCCATGCCAGTAAAAATGTCGTTAATTGACGTACCAATATGGCAACCGATTATCTCAGCGTTATTAAGTTTAGCTTTATGTTTATGGATGCGTAAAAGTGCGGCAAGACTATTTAAAATGGGCATGACCATGTATGGTAAAGAGCCCGGTGTTAAAGACATGATGAAATGGGCGCTTAGCGAAAAATAACGGTCAGCAGTTGTTACTAATCCATGCTTAAATGAGGTAACTAGGTTACCTCGTTTAAGCACATTTCTTACCTACCCCTTGACGCGATACTGGATATAAAGACAGTAAACCTTTACACTAATTGTTATTAGTTAGCCTTTAAAACCAACTAGCCTTTTGATGAAACTCTATATTGCAGAAAAACCCAGTCTCGGCCGAGCAATTGCCAATGCGCTGCCAAAACCCCATAAAAAGCACCAAGGGTATATTGAGCTTGCTAATGGCGATGTCGTCACTTGGTGTATAGGTCATCTGTTAGAGCAAGCGGATCCTGATGCTTACGATGCCAAATTTAAGAAATGGTCGCTTGAACATTTGCCTATTGTTCCCGATAAATGGCAACTTAATGCAAAAACTAAGACTCGTAGTCAATTAACTATCATTAAAAAGCTCATCAAACAGGCCAAAATATTAGTGCACGCAGGTGACCCTGATCGTGAAGGACAACTACTGGTTGATGAAGTAATCAATCATCTCGGTGTTAGTGACGCCAAAAAAAGTACAACACTACGATTATTGATTAACGATATGAACCAAGCTGCTGTCGTAAAAGCGCTCAATAACCTTCAATCAAATGCTGACTATATGCCATTATCGATTGCAGCACTTGCTCGAAGTCGCGCCGACTGGCTTTATGGAATAAATTTAACCCGAGCGTTAACCATTCAAGGACAAAAAGTGGGGTATCAAGGAGTATTGTCGGTTGGACGCGTGCAAACACCTGTTCTAGGGTTGGTAGTTAAACGAGATAATGAAATTAAACATTTTACGACTAAACCTTACTATCAAGTCGACGCATTACTCCATACCGATAAGCAAGAAGCGTTTGTTGCTCGCTGGCAACCGAGTGACGCATGTCAACCATACATGGATGAAGAAGGCCGTGTGTTAGTCAAAGCGTTAGCAGAGAACGTGGTCAGCCGCATTAGCAATCAGCAAGGAGAAGTCACTGACATAAGTATTCAAGATAAACAGAATAAGCAACCCTTGCCGTTTAATTTATCTTCTTTGCAGATCAGTGCCGCTAAACGTTTTAATATGAGCGCCAAACAGGTGCTTGATGTTTGTCAGCAGCTTTATGAAAAACATAAAATTATTACCTACCCTCGCTCGGATTGTCGCTACTTGCCGAAAGCTCAGTTAGCGCAAGCAGCTAATATCGTCGGATTTCTAACAAAATATCCTGATGTAAAACGAGAGGCTAGTGACGCGGATTTATCGATAGTTTCCTCGGCGTGGAATGACAAAAAAGTTGGCGCTCACCATGCAATTGTGCCGACAGAGAAATCACCAATAAACCTTTCGCTATCGAATGCTGAGCAGAATATTTATCAACTCATTGCTCGGCAATATCTAGCACAGTTTTATCCAAACTATCGCTATCAGCATCAAAAAGTTTCAATCACTATTGCAGGTGGACTGTTTGTAGCAAAAAGTAATACCGTCCAAGAATTAGGCTGGAAGGCTTTATTTAACAGTAAATCAGTACAAGATAATGATAACCTTCAAACCAATTTACCTCCTCTAACGAAAGGGCAGCTATTGACCTGTCACCAAGGAGTACTCAAAGAGAAGCTAACTCAACCGCCACAAGCATTTACCGATGCAACGCTGTTAGAAGCAATGACGGCCATTAGTCGCTTTGTTGAAGACAAATCCCTTAAATCGATCTTAAAAGAAACAGATGGCCTTGGAACAGAAGCGACTCGTGCGGGTATTATTGATTTATTATTCAAGCGAGGTTTTTTAGTTCGTAACGGAAAATCCATCCATGCGACAGAAGCGGGTGTAGGTTTGATTAATGCGCTTCCGAAACAATGCAGCACTCCCGATATGACCGCTCATTGGGAATCAACCTTAAACCTGATCAGTGAAAAGCAAGCGAGCTATCAGCACTTAATGGTGCCACTGACGTCAACGTTGACGGCATTAATCGATAAAACCGCTAGTGAATTACCAAAAAGCTTACAAGGGGTAAAAGCGGTAGCAAGACAACCTTTTAAAAAGCGGAGGAATTACCGGAAAAAGGCCACTGTCTAACTTTTTAACGTTGAAACAGCGTAAAAATAAAAAGCCAACTCATCACTATGTAGTTGGCTTTTCATCAACGATAATATTAGGAAAACTAAACTCGTTCAAATACCGTTGCGATACCTTGGCCTAAACCGATACACATCGTTGCTAAGCCAATGTTAACGTCTTTACCTTCCATTAAGTTAATCAAGGTTGTTGAGATACGAGCGCCAGAACAACCCAATGGGTGACCCAGTGCAATTGCACCTCCATTGAGGTTGATCATATCATCCATTTTATCTTCTAAACCTAATGCACGTACACAAGATAACGCTTGCGCAGCAAAAGCTTCATTAAATTCTGCCAATTGAATATCACCAAGTGATAAGCCCGCTTTTTTCAGTGCTTTTTTCGTTGCAGGTACGGGGCCAAAGCCCATGGTTGACGGATCACATCCAGCAACTCCCATACCGCGGATCTTAACACGAGCGGTTAATCCCAACTCTTTGGCTTTATCTGCCGACATCACCAGCATGGCAGATGCGCCATCTGATAACGCAGATGAAGTACCGGCAGTTACTGTACCATTAGCAGGGTCAAATACAGGGCGTAAACCAGATAGGGTATCGACCGTCGTTTCAGGACGAATCACTTCATCATGCTCAATCAATGATAAGGCTCCGGCTTCATCATGGCCTAAGGTAGGTACAATTTCTTTTGCCCAGCGACCTTCCAACGTTGCTTGATGAGCACGTTGGTGTGAGCGGGCACCAAAAGCATCTTGTTGCTCTCGTGTCACGCCATGTTGCTTACCTAACAACTCTGCCGTTAGCCCCATGTTACCTGCTGCACGCGAAATGTATTTACTTAGTGCGGGGTCAAAATCAACATCATACATCATAGGCACGTGACCCATATGCTCGACACCACCAATTAAATAAATATCGCCTTGCTCAGCCATGATGTTGGTTGTGGCATCATGTAAAGCCTGCATTGATGAACCACATAAACGGTTTACCGTCACAGCGCCAACATGCTTTGGAATATCGGTTAATAACTGTGCATTGCGAGCAATATTAAAACCTTGCTCTTTAGTTTGCTTAACGTTACCCCAGATAATATCTTCAATTAACGCCGGATCTAAGTTAGGGTTCCGCACCAATAATTGCTGCATTAAATGGGCTGAAAGTGCTTCAGCTCTAACATTTCTAAACACGCCAGCTTTAGAGCGCCCCATTGGTGTACGAATACAATCGACAATTACGACTTCTTTCATGGTGTTCTCCTTTGCTTAAGCTGTTTTAACATCAGTAGTGAAATATGACTTACCAGATTGAGCCATCGCTCTTAAACCGTCGGTAACTTGATAAATCTCGCCAAGATGCGCGTATTTATCAGCCATGGCAATAAAGTTATCCAGTCCTAACGTTTCTAAATAACGGATTGGCCCTCCTCTAAATGGCGGAAAGCCTAAGCCATAGATGAGTCCCATATCTGCCTCGGCAGCACTATCGACAACTCCCTCTTCTAAACAACGGACCACTTCGTTGATCATTGGTACCATAAGTCTGGCTATAATCTCTTCACTTTCAAATGCTTTGCTTTGCACCCCAAACAATTCGTATGCCGCTGAAGCTGCAACTTTCGTTGGCTTACCACGTTTATCCTTACCATAATCGTAGAAACCACTGCCGTTTTTCTGACCTAAACGCTTAGCATGATATAAAGCACTCACAGGGTCATTTTCAATTTTTGCCATGCGAGTTGGGAATCCTTCAGACATAACCCCTGTACAATGATCAGCAGTATCAATGCCAACCACATCAAGAAGGTATGCTGGTCCCATCGGCCAACCAAATTGTTTCTCCATGACTTTATCAACAGCAGTAAAATCAGCGCCTTCTAATACCAACTGACTAAAACCAGCAAAATATGGGAATAAAACGCGATTAATGTAAAATCCTGGACAATCATTTACCACGATTGGTGATTTACCCATTTTGGCTGCGTATGCAACCACAGCGGCAATCGTTTCATCAGAGGTTTCTTTACCTCTTATCACTTCCACTAAAGGCATTTTATGAACGGGGTTAAAAAAATGCATACCACAGAATTTATCTTTGCGTTTAACGCTTTCTGCTAATAAATCAATGGAAATAGTCGAGGTATTAGAGGTTACTATTGTATCTTCGCTAACACTGTCTTCTACTTCCGCTAACACTGAGGCTTTGATTTTGGGGTTCTCAACTACTGCTTCAACGACGATATCAACATCTTTTAAGCCATCATAGCTAAGGGTGGGGGTAATATTGTTTAATACGCCAGCCATTTTCTTAGCATTAATACGACCTTGGTCGGAAAGTTTTGTTAAAATTCCGGCCGCTGTCGTTAATCCTAAGTCCAACGCTTGGTCATTAATATCTTTCATAACGATCGGCGTGCCTTTATAGGCTGACTGGTAAGCAATACCTCCGCCCATGATACCTGCACCCAGTACTGCAGCTTTCTTAACGTCTTTTATTGCTAACTTACTCGCTTTTTTCGCTTTACCTTTGATCACTTGATCAGCAAGGAATAATCCAATCTGTGCTGTTGCCGCGTCAGTTTTGGCAAGCTCAGCAAAGCCTTTGTTCTCACAGGCCATCGCCCCAGCTCGATCGAGTTTAGCGGCCGCTTCAATGGTATTAACGGTTAGCATTGGCGCTGGATAATGTTTACCCGCTTTCGCCGCTATCATGCCTTTACATGTAGAAAAGGTCATTAACGCTTCAACATCACTGAGCATCAAGGGTGCTAACTTAGGTTGGCGTTTTGCTCGCCAATCCAATTTATTATTTATCGCATCTTTTAACATTTTTAATGCAGATTCTCTCAATGCTTCAGGTGCTACAACAGCATCAAGAGCACCAACGGCTAATGCCTGTTCTGGTTTCCACGATTTACCTGTGCTCATCCATTCAACCGCGTTATCGACACCAATAAGGCGAGGTAATCGAACGGTGCCACCAAAGCCAGGCATTAAGCCAAGTTTTACTTCTGGTAAACCGATTGAACAGCTGGTATCAGCAATTCGATAGTCACACGCTAAGGTCATCTCACAACCACCACCTAAAGCAAATCCATTAATGGCCGCTATAGTTGGTACGTTTAAATCCTCAAAAGAATCAAAGACATCTGAACCTTGCTTGATCCAAGGAATTAGCTCATCAACTGGTTTTTTAAATGTTTCTAAAAATTCGGTAATATCTGCGCCGACAATGAAACTTGATTTAGCGGACGTTACTAAAACACCTTTTGCTTGTGGACATTCATTAATTGCTTTAACAACCGCTCTAAAATCTTCAAACGTTGCTTGATCAAACTTATTGACTGAACCTTGCGCGTCAAACTTAAACTCTACAATGCCGTCGTCGAGTAACTCTGCACTGAGACTGTTGCCCTGAAATAACATGCCTTGTCTCCTCACCTTTAGATTTCTAAATTGGGTTTCTAAATATTCAGTTGCTTCTAATAATAGTTGAATGAGTGTGCCTTGAAAGAATTCTAAAAGCAAATTTTTTAAACGCGCGTTTTAATTATGTGTATTAATCTGATTGGTTTCGAAAACAGGAAAAAATGACTATACTGCACAACATTAAGATAATTAGAACTTTAGCTGCTATTGCTACAGTAATATTAGGGAAAATTTTAGTTGGTTACCATCAAGCGTTCCATTATCAATAAAAAGCTTTATTGGCTTTTATTTGGATTATCTTTCAACTTTAGCGCTATCGCTGGCGATGATATTTTTGAGCTATCGTTAGAGCAGTTGATGCAAACTCCAGTTACTATTGCCACGGTCAGTGAATCATCAGTGCTAAAATCGCCAGCAAGTGTTTCTTTAATTTCAAAAGATGACTTGAACGCTTTGGGCATTAGCACATTAATCGAGCTATTTGATTACATCCCTGGATTTTATTCGGCTTATAACTCTGTTGAAGGTAATGACTCTTACATGGTCAGTCGAGGTCATGCACAAAAATATGCTAACACGATTCTTTTTCTTGTTAATGGTCAACGGATAAATGAAGATTATACTGGTGGTATTAACTACCTTATTCGGAATTTAAAGCTCTCGCATGTTAAAAGAATAGAAGTCATTAGAGGACCTGGTTCATCATTATACGGAGCTAATGCCTTTAATGGTGTTGTCAATATTATTACCGAAGTAACATCGAGCATTAGTGCGTCGATAGGAAATTTAGATTCTTATCGAGGAAGCTTTGGCTGGCAAACGCATCTCAACGATTGGAATATAGGCTTATCATTTGAAACAGAACAAGAAAAGGGTGATACCTTTAATTCGGTATTTGATCGATTCGCGCTTGCACAACAAACCTCAGATCCACGAAAAAGCCATCAAGCAATGCTAATGGCAAATTACCAAAATTTTCATTGGCTAACTTTATACAACGATTATCAATTTGAGCAATTTTATCTCTTTAGACGCCTTAATAATGATGTAAACCGATTACAGCTCAATAACCTGCTTCACCAAGCAAGCTATGTTGAAAATTTTTCCTCGGGGCAAAAATTACATTTAAAGGGACAATGGCGAACTGGCAAACGTCGCTCCCTTGCTATGCTGCAACCACAAAACGACGACATTTTTAACTACGCTCCGCTGCTTTTTGGTGAAAATTTTTCCTTTGAGAATAAGCAACTGAATGTTGACTATATCTACCCACTAAATAGTGATTTTGAGATATCCTCAGGTGCTCAATGGAGTTTAAGTGAGCTTCCAGATGGCGCAATCAAAAGTAACTATAACCTTTATGGTGACCTTGAATATTTAAATGATGTCACCGTATTTGGTGAAAAAGAGCAACGAATAGTCTTAGATGTCAAAAGAAAAACCTTAAGCGCATACGCACAGCTAAAGGCTCATCTATCTCCCCAACTTACGGTAACTTCGGGTGTAAGATATGACAGTTATAATGATATCGAAAATCGCGTAAACCCAAGATTAGCTTTGGTTTATGAGACGTTAGGTAATGGCATTATAAAGCTTTCTTATAACGAGGCGTATCGCGTTCCCTCGCTGGGCGATTTATATGATGAAGAAAATGGCTTAGTTGACGGTAATCAGACATTAAAACCAACGGTGCTTAAATCAGCAGAACTAAATTACCAATTAGCCAACGACAACCTTTTCTTTTCATCGACGCTGTTTAGCAATCATATTAGTGATCTTATTGGTTTTGATACCAGTGGTACCGTCAGTAAACTTGCCAATATATCGAGTAATAAAGCTGTGGGCATTGAAACAGAATGGCGTTGGACACTAAACAACAACTGGCAACTATTTGGCCATTTTACCCAACTGCTATCTAACCGTTCTAAAGCAGAATCACCTGGTGAGCGCATACCCAGTGAACTTATTCCCTCAGAGCTGTTATCACCGAAAAAATATGGGCTGCTGGGCGTAAAATGGCAATATAACAATAGTCTAAGTGGTGATGTGCAATTTCACTGGCGAAGCAAAATAGCGACCTTAAGTAACCATAGCTCTTTATTAACAACCAATATGAACATCCGTCATCAAGTTGATAGTGAAAATGAAGTTAAACTCAAAGTGGCCAATCTATTTGATAAACAATACGCCCACCCGACCATTACCACCATAGGGAATGCTGATAATATGCCGTTAAGAGAGCTTCCAGCTCGAGGTCAGCATTGGGTCATTGAATATACTTATCACTTTTAAGGCCAGTCGGCGTAATTATCATTGGGAGAAATGCTCGTTTTACGATAAAATTTAGTTTTGTAAGAGCATCCATTTATTCCAATGAAACAATCTACTCGCTTTAACTCACCCGAAACCTTGCTACTTGCTATGGCATTTGTGATGCCGCTCGTTTTTTCTGTGTGGATGGTATTGCTCAACAACTTTGTTATTGAAAAAGCGCAATTTACCGGTAAGGAAATCGGCATTTTACAAAGCCTGAGGGAAGTTCCTGGCTTTTTGGCGTTTACCGCTGTTTATTTATTGTTGTTTATTAAAGAGCAACGTTTAGCAATCATTTCCTTATTTATTACAGCACTTGGTGTTGGCCTAACTGGCTTTTTTCCTTCAGTGATTGGCCTGTACATAACCACTGTGATTATGTCTGTAGGCTTTCATTACTTCGAGACGGTTAATCAATCATTAACCTTACAATGGATTGATAAAGGTCAAACTGCGCACTTTATGGGCCGTTTATTATCAGCAAAATCCATTGCCTCACTACTTGCTTTTGGCAGCATTTGGCTGCTCATGGAGTATTTTACTTGGTCGTATCAAATGACTTATGCATTCTTTGGTACCGTGGGCGTAATCGCCGCACTTTGTCTGCTCATATTGTTTAAGGAATTTCCTCAGCATACCGAGCAGAATAAGAATTTAGTGTTACGGAAAAATTATTGGTTATTTTACGCCTTAACATTTTTCAGTGGTGCTCGCCGGCAAATTTTTGTTGTTTTTGCTGCTTTCTTGATGGTGGAAAAATTTGGTTATAGTGTTTCTGAAATTAGTGCCTTATTTCTTATTAATTACGTATTTAACTGGTTGTTTGCTGCAAAAATTGGCAAGTTCATTAGTGTAATTGGCGAACGCAGGGCCTTAAAAATTGAATATATTGGCTTGATCCTACTTTTTATTGCCTATGGGTTAGTTGATAACAGCATACTTGCCGCTATCTTATATGTTGTTGATCATTTGTTTTTTGCATTGGCGATCGCCATAAAAACCTATTTTCAAAAAATCGCTAAAGCTGAAGATATTGCGGCAAGTGCTGGTGTAAGTTTTTCGATTAATCATATTGCCGCGGTTGTTATTCCTGCGTTGTTAGGGATGGTTTGGATCATCAATTCTTCGTGGGTGTTTTATGTAGGAGCTGGCTTTGCTTTTTGCTCTTTGGCGTTATCTCACCTTATACCGAATCATCCAGAGCAAGGGATCGAGTTTAGCTATCTAGAATCAAGTAAAGAAAAAGGCGCTACGGTTTAACCGTGCGCCTTCTCTATTAAGCTATAGCTCTATAAGGCAAAAGACTTGAATTACTATCTATTTGTTTCTAAGAAAGCTAAAAACTCGTCTTCCGGCATCGGCTTCGCATAATAAAAGCCTTGTACTTCGTCACACGCCAGAGCTTTAAGATGCTCTTCTTGTGCTTGTTCTTCTATGCCTTCCGCGATTACGGTAAGATTCATTTGCTTACCTAAATTTATAATGGTATCGGCGATAATAGCTTGTCCAGGCTCGGCAATTTCGGTGATAAAAGAGCGATCCACTTTAAGGCGATCCAGCGGTAACTTCTGCAAGTAGCTCATTGATGAGTAACCGGTACCAAAATCATCTAAGGCAATACTAATACCTTGTTTTTTCAACTCGGCTAACGCATCAACCACGACTTGTGGTTCATCCATCAAGATGTTTTCGGTTATCTCTAGTTCTAGTTTATCGGGTTTAACTTGGTGACGTTTTGTCGCCTCAATAATACTCTGCACAAAATTATCACGTTTAAACTGCGGAATAGATACATTCACTGAAACACCAACGTCATCAAAACCTTTGTGCTCTAGCACTTTGATGGTTTGACACGCTTGGTTTATCACCCAATCTCCGATATCAATAATTAACCCAGAATATTCGGCTAACGGAATAAATACCGCCGGAGAAATAAACTTCCCTTCGGCAGTCTTCCACCTTAGTAACGCTTCAGCACCAATAACCTTTCCTGTCGAGAGATTTAATTGTGGCTGATACCAGAGTTCTAGACGATTGTCAGCAAAGTCTGTACGCAACTGACGGATCATTCCTAAGCGCCACAAGGTCTTCTCTTCCATTTCTTGTTTATAATAGACAAAATGGCCTTGATTACTTTTCTTAGCGAGATTTAACGCAATATTTATTTGGTTTAACACTTTTACGCCACGTGAACCGGCATCTTCTTTAGTGCAAAGCCCAAAGCATGCTTTAACGGGTAGGTTCTGCTCTCCTGCACTAAAAGGCTCAACAAATAACTCGTTTAAACGCTCTGGGTTCACAACGTCCTGTGGCCCAATAATACCAAAAACGTCTGCGCCGACACGGGCAAACTTGCAACGTTCACTCATCGCCTTCATACGCGCAGTGACCGACATTAATAATTGATTACCTAAATCTTGACCGAGGCCATCGTTAATATCACTAAAGTGGTTCAAGTCAATTAAGCCAGCCACTTGCATCATGTCAGTACTTTGACCAAAGTCATCGAGCAGATTTAAAAACTCCAGCCTGTTCGGCAACTCTGTCAACCAATCTTTATAAGCCGCATTTCGAAGCTTTTGAAATAGGTGAACATTCTCGTAACCAACAGAAATATTGGTTAAAAACACTTCAATTAGTTGCTTATCTATTTCACTCAGTGGGTTGGCGAGTTCAACAAAAATGACCGCTCTAAAACCACCGCTTGATAAATACAAACAGGTTTGCTGACCTTCAATATGATGTTGTTTTTGCTGAAAGCAGTTTTTAATGACATTTTCTTTATGCACATCTTCAAAACTACTAATTTTTCGATTAACAATATCGTTTGTTAATCCATCCTGAGCCAAGATGTACAAACTTAAGTCATCTGCAGCTTCGACAATGCCTTGTCCGCGTGCACAGAAAACGCCATTTTCAATTTCAATTAAGTTTTTAAGCTGGTCTAATACGCCGGCGGCATATTTATTAACAGAGTGAAGTTCAAGCAACTCAGCTGAAGCTGCGATGATTTTTTCTAGTCCTTCTCTATTTTGGGTGACGGTATCAATTTGTTGATAGGAACGAATGGCAGCGTAAACGGTTGTCACTAATTTACGACGGGTTAATTCAGTTTTGGTTTTATAATCATTAATGTCATAGTCTTTAATGACACTTTCTTCGGGTGCATAGCCAGGTTGACCTGTTCGTAAAACTATTCGAATATCGGCTCTTTTTAAGGTTTCACGGATATGCTTGACAACGTTAAGGCCTGAATCGTCGGTTTCCATCACAACATCTAACAGAACTAAGACAATATCTTCATGTTGTTCAATTAGCTGACAAGCATCGCGACCAGAATAGGCATGAATGTACTCAAGGCGTTTACCAAGAACAACTAAATCAGATAACGCAAGCTGCGTTACCGAATGAATTTCAGGATCATCATCAACAATCAACACTTTCCATGTTTCTGCATTAGAGTCATCTAAAATTTCATCTTCACCACTATCATCGATAAACAAAAAATCGTCGTTAGTATCTTCAGAAGCCTGCATACTACCCTCAAATAACTGACAGGTCGCCAGTTAACATTATAAAAAGTATCTTTAAAATATTTTTTTTAATAATCTTATTAAATTACATCATAAAAGTCAGTTTGATAATATTCAACAAAACAATTCAATAAAATTGCCTATCGATTGCCGCTAACAGCATAAGTTTAGGTAATTATTTTCATCTTTACACATTTTTATGTGGTTTTTTACAAAAATAATCCACTCTTAGCACTATTTCGGTTATGGTTAATTTAGCGAGTTATTGTGCAAGATGCGAATAATTTATTTCATCATCATGAGGCAAAGATGAAAGTTGGCAAAACGAGTACCCCGATAATTACTGAAGTTGGTAAAGTAAAACATACCCAACAAACTGAAAAGATCGAAGTAGAAGAACCAGCAAAGCAACAGGCGAAAGCCTCAAAAGCGGGGCCGTCATCACAGCTACAATTATTAAACTTAGCAAAGCAATTTGTCCTTGATGGCGCACTACTGTCACCGGAAAATAAAGCTCCACTTGAGGATAGAACGCAAAAACGTGAAAGGTATTTGCGCTTAAGAAAGCAACAGAATCTTGAAGCAATAATTGCCAAAGCAATTCAGTATTGTTCAGACAGTGAAATAACCGATAGAGCAGACATTGATTGGTTTAATAGTTTTACCGAGTTTGCCGAAGGTGTTAGTAACCCAACGATGCAAGATTTATGGGCTAAGATACTTGCCTATGAAGTTACTAAACCGGGATCATTTTCATTAAAGACGCTAAAAGCCTTTCGCACGATGAGTATAAGTGAAGCGCGGCTGTTCGCAAAAGCCTGTGCGGTTGCCGTTAAAGGTAGTAACCATAAAAGTTATCGAATCATCTCTGGCTCATACCAATTGCCCGGAGTCTTTAACTTTTTTAGCAAAGAGAGACAACGCACCATAAGTTTAAGTCGTTTTGGCTTAAGCTACTCAGAGTTTTTAACCTTAGCAGATAATCACTTACTGTTTATGCAAGAAACTGAAACTGCACCAATGGCAGTCAATGAAACAATTCACTTTTATTGTAATGGAGAACCGTTGATATTAACGGCAAAACAAAACAATTGCTTGTTAAGCTTTTATAAATTTACCGGTATCGGCGTTGAATTGGCTAACTTAATACCTGATGAAGTTGATAATGAGTATTTAACCGTGTTGAAACAACAAATAGGACTTCATTTTGATATAAAGCCCTAAACCTTGTTGATTAGATGCCATCACCATCCGTGTGCAAGCCACATTCGCGTTGCATACCGTTAAAACGGGTTTCGCTTTCATCCATACCTAAAGTCAGGGGTTGGGTACTATGCACATCGCCTACCGATACATAACCTTTATCCCATAGCGGATGGTATGGCAAATTATGTTTGGTCAAATACTGGTGAACATCGCGATTAGACCAATCAATAATTGGATGCACTTTAAAACGCCCTCTTAAAATGCTAACTACCGAAAGATTTTCTCGATGAGAAGACTGTTGTCGCCGAATACCAGAAAACCATGTACGAGCATTTAACTGGCTTAAGCCCCTTTCAAGCGGTTCAACTTTATTTCGACGATTATAAGCTTTTAATGAATCTTCATCTTTAGCCCATTCTTCTCCATACTTCGCCAATTGCCACGCGGCACTCTCTTTTGCGCTGAAAACTTGTAAGTTCAAGTTCAGTTTATCGGTAAGCTCATCGATAAAACGATAAGTTTCTGGAAACAAATGCCCGGTATCCGTTAGCAAGACCGGAATATTTGCGTCTATCTGGGTGAGCATGTGCAGCATCACGGCAGACTGAATACCAAAACTTGACGACAAAACAAACTCACTAGGCAAGTTTTCCATCGCCCACTCTACGCGTTGCTCTGCACGTTGCTGCTCTAATAATTCATTCCATTGATTCAGCCAAGGCTCCGGTAGAGAAGCAGGAAAGCGGTTACTGATCGCCGCTCCATTGGCTGTTTGCGTCAAATTAGTCATGAAAATCTCGCTTACTGACGATAACTTCCTTAATGATGCCAGCACGAATAACAAAATCACCGAAGGCTTCTTGGCTTTCTCTTTCTGCTACCCAACGTTCAACTAGCTGATCAATCTCAGTCAGAATTTCTTGTTCAGTTAAATTTTCTTTATACATTTTAGGCACACGTGTCCCTTCAGGATTACCACCTAAATGCATGTTATACTTACCCGGACCTTTACCTACTAATCCTATTTCGGCTAACATTGCGCGACCGCAACCGTTAGGACAACCCGTAACTCTCAAAATAATGCTTTCATCTTGAATGGCATGTTTTTCCAAAATAGCTTCAACATCCGTCACTAACCCTGGTAAATAACGTTCAGCTTCAGCCATTGCTAGTGGGCATGTAGGAAATGCAACACAGGCCATTGAATTTTTACGTTGATTACTAACGCCATCATCCATTAAGCCATGTTGACGAGCGATTGCTTCGATTTGCGCTTTATCTTGTTCGTTAACGTTGGCAACAATAAGGTTTTGATTAGCCGTCATACGAAAATCACCGCTATGTATTTTGGCTATTTCAGCTACCCCAGTTTTTAGCGGTTTGCCGGGATAATCAAGTAAGCGTCCATTTTCAATGAACAAGGTTAAATGATGCTTGCCATCAAAGCCTTGCACCCAGCCAATGCGATCGCCTCGACCTGTAAATTCATAAGGACGACTTGCCTCAAAGGTAATACCCGCTCTTTGCTCAACTTCAGCTTTAAATACCTCGGTACCAACACGGTCAAGAGTATATTTAGTCTTCGCATTTTTACGGTTAACTCGATTTCCCCAATCACGCTGCGTTGTAACCACCGCAGCAGCAACATCTAAGGTTTTATTTAATGGAACAAAGCCAAAATCATCCGCTTTTCGCGGATACGTAGACTTATCACCATGAGTCATGGCTAAACCGCCGCCAACCAATACGTTAAAACCTACCAATTTACCGTTGTCAGCTATCGCAACAAAATTTAAATCATTTGCATGAACATCAACGTCATTCTGTGGTGGGATCACTACCGTTGTTTTAAACTTTCTTGGTAAGTAGTTTGAACCTAAAATTGGCTCTTCATCAGTACCTTCCACTTTTTCGCCGTCGAGCCAAATTTCCGCATAAGCACGTGTTTTGGGTAACAAGTGCTCACTAATTTTTTTCGCCCACTGATAAGCTTCTTGATGTAATTCTGACTCTACAGGGTTAGTGGTACACAAAACGTTGCGGTTAACATCTCCTGCTGTTGCTATTGAGTCTATGCCAATACTGTTTAACGTTTGGTGCATCAACTTAATGTTAGGCTTTAATACACCGTGAAACTGAAACGTTTGCCTTGTCGTTAAACGAATACTACCGTAACTGGTATGCTCTTGAGCAAACTTATCAATCGCTAACCACTGTGTTGGGGTAATAATACCACCAGGCATACGTGCCCTAAGCATGACGTTGTGTAAAGGCTCAAGCTTTTGCTTTGCGCGCTCTGCTCTAATATCGCGATCATCTTGCTGATACATGCCATGGAAACGAATAAGCTGAAAGTTATCTGCAGTAAAACCACCAGTAACAGGATCTTTGAGATCTTGCTCAATCGTGCCTCGCAAGAAATTACTTTCACGCTTTAAGCGCTCATTGTCAGCTAACTTACCTTCTACCACTAGTGGGCCATTGGCTTTAATTGAGTCACTCATTAGTAAACGTCCTTCTGATAACGCTTCGCGTTACGTAAATCTTTCAAATATTCTTCAGCTTGCGCTTCTGTTTTTTGACCTTCACAAGCGATAATTTCAACCAGCGCTTGCTCTACATCTTTAGCCATTCTGCTCATGTCACCACATACGTAGAGATGAGCGCCTCGCTCTAACCATTGGTAAACTTCACTGGCGTTCTCTTTTAAGCGGTGTTGAACATAAATTTTCTCTTGCTGATCACGAGAAAAAGCAAGTGATATCTTCGTCAGTAGTCCAGACTTAAGGTATGACTGCCATTCAACCTGATACAAGAAATCTTGAGTAAAGGTTTGATCACCAAAAAATAGCCAGTTATCACCCTGAGCATCAGTCGCTTCACGCTCCTGCATAAAAGCTCTAAAAGGAGCGATACCTGTACCAGGACCAATCATGATTACCGGTACATTGCCGTCTGTAGGCAAGCGGAAATTGTCATTATGCTCGATAAACACTTTAACTTTATCGCCATCTTGTAAACGCTTGCCCAAATAGCCAGAAGCGCCTCCGGCTCTGACTTTTTCATTTCTGTTGTATTCAACCAAACCAACGGTTAAATGTACTTCTTCTTCAACTTCTTTTTGACTGGAAGCAATAGAATATAGACGAGGGGTGATCTTTCTTAACGAATCAACAAATGCTTGCGCATCAACTGGGTTTTCTAACGTCGAGACAACATCAACGACTTGATGCTCACCAGCAAAAGCTCGCAGTTTATCACCGTCATTAATTAGCGTTAGTAAGGTAGCGTCTTGGCTTAATTCCGCCCAAAACTTAACAAAATTTACGGAGGTTTGAGTGATTTCAAGCTTTTCAATTAGCGCTTGTTTTAACGTTAACTGCTCACCTGAAATTTCTATTAAAGTATCACCAGCTAATGACAATTTTGACAAAAGCTCTTCGACAAGTATTGGATCATTTTCGAACCAGACGCCTAACGCATCGCCAGGCTGATAAACTAAACCAGAATCTGAAAGGTCAATCTCAATATGACGAACATCTTTAGCTGAATCACGACCAGTGATTTTTTGGCTTAAGGCAAACTCTGCTTGATAAGGGTTTTGTTTACTGTACGCAGAACTTGCTCCAACCGTAGGCATTGCGACAACATTGCTTTGCTGATTATCACTCGCCACTAAGGTTTTTGCTTTTTCTATTATGTCTTTTGTCCATGCATTTGCCAACTCTTCATAGTCAACATCACAATCAACTCTTGGCGCCATTTGTTTAGCTCCAAGTTTCGATAAAAACTCATCAAAGTCCTTACCGGTTTGGCAAAAATATTCATAACTGGTATCACCAAGCGCTAAAACGCTGTAGTGAAGTTCTGGTAATTGGGGTGCTTTTTTAGACGATAAAAATTCATGTAACGCAATAGCATCATCGGGCGGCTCGCCTTCACCATTGGTGCTGGCAACAATCAACAAGTGACTAATGTTCTTTATCGCCTTTGGTTTTATTTCAGCCATGCTTTTGCATTCGACACTTATACCAGCAGCGCTAGCTTGTGCAGCCAAGACCTTGGCAACACCTTTCGCATTGCCTGTTTGTGAACCATACAATATCGTCAATGTTGAAGCAGCTTGCGTTGATTGCGCTAATACCGCTCCTACTTGAGTACCTCCTGCATTTTCCGCCTGTGCAGCTAAGTACCCGCTCGCCCATGCCAATTGCAATGGCGACAAACTACTCGTTACTTGCTTTAACGATGTCAACTGCTCGCTATTTAGCATGGTTTGATTTAAATTTTGTTGTTCTGGCAACATAGTGTCAATTCGCCTATTTCAAAATAATGCTGCAAGTTTAATCAGTCTTTGAACGTTTGAAAAAGAATAGAAGAGGCTTTTTTATTCCATAATAGAATATTAAAAATAAGATAAAATAAACTAAGGGGTGAGTGGTCGAAATTATGGGATGTATTGCAAGCACTTAGCTTCGATACCAAATAAGACGCGTTATAATAAGAATAGAAGTAATGAATTTTGCGTATCTATGTTTAAAGAATTGTTCAACAGATTACCCGGCTACAAATTTTGGTTAGCAAATACTCTGTTCTGGTTGGTGCTAAACACCATTTCCGCAGCTCATACTCACCGCTGGGAAGTACAAAATAAAGAACATGCGCGCATGTTTTATGAAGTATGGCTATATTACCTTCCATGGTGGGGAAATTGGATTTTCATCGCACCGGTAATCATCGCAGCAACCTCGATGATATCTTTGGATAAAAATTCGCCACTGCGTTTTACCTTAAAAAGTTTGTTTGTCGCTTCCGTAATATTTGTTGTTTATTGGGGCGTAACAATGTTAGAAGTTATTTTACTAAAAGGTAAATCGATTAACGCTGAAACGATTAGCACAGCATTTGATTCTTTGCTACGCAGCCCACTTTATATGGATGTTTTAGTTTACATTGCTGTGTTTGGAACTGGGTATGCAATGTCATATCATCAAAAAGTAAAACTGCAACAGCAAATAAATGAACAACTCTCAAAGCAACTGCTAGAGGTAGAGTTACACTCTCTTAAGTCTCAGCTCAATCCACACTTTTTATTTAATACCCTAAATACCATTTCAAGCCTTGTGCGCTTAGACGAACGCAATACAGCAATAAAAGCGATTAGTGAGTTAAGTAAAATGTTACGGAAGGTCCTAGAAAATCGTAATAATCAAGTGATATCGCTGAAAGACGAAATGGAGTTTATTGAAAGCTATTTGGCGATACAACAACTGCGTTTTGAAGATAAATTAAAAATCAGTGTTAATGTCAGCAAAGGATGTATGCAAAATGAAATCCCCTTTATGTTGTTGCAAACCTTAGTCGAAAATGCAGTACAACATGGCTCACAATTAGAGACCAACGAAAATCATATTACCTTAGATATTAACTGTAATGATGGCCAGCTCTATATTAGATTGGTAAATATCGCTCCGGAGACTGATGAGCATAAAGGCTTTGGTATCGGTTTAAAGAACTGCCAACAGCGTATGGAAAAACTTTATCAAGATAAATTTTCATTAGAGCTTAAAGAGCTTCAAGATGGATACTTTGAAACGTCATTAACATTACCACTGAGAGAATATCATGCTTAATGTATTAGTCGCTGATGACGAAAAACTTGCACGCCAGACCGTTAAACTGTTACTAAAAGAGCATGCAGATATTATTAATATCTATGAAGCAAAAGATGGCATAGAAGCGTTATCAATAGCAGAGCAGTATAATCCAAATGTTGCGATCCTAGATATTCAAATGCCAGGTAAAACAGGCATTGAGGTCGCATCACAGTTACCAAAGGGGATCGCGGTGATCTTCTCTACCGCTTATGATAAATATGCAATAAAAGCGTTTGATATTAACGCTGTTGACTACCTATTAAAGCCCTATGATGACGCGCGTTTCTCACAAGCAATTAATAAAGTGAGAGAAGACTTAATTAATAAAAAAGAAATTGATTACTCATTAATTTCTGATTATATCTCTATTGTTTCACAGCAAACGGAAAAAGATTATCAGGAAAAGCTCATTGTAAAAGATACTGGCAGAATACGTATTGTAGAAACTCAAGACATTAATTATATCTTGGGTGCTGGTAACTATGCGGATATTTACTTAAATGATGGCTCTCACATTCTCCATAGAGAAACACTCTCGGCGTTAGAGGCATCGCTTGATCCAAACTTATTTAGCCGTATCCATCGCTCCACCATTGTTAATAAAACCAATATAAAAGAGCTCAGTACTCAGGACAACGGTGATTATCAAGTTACGCTAAAATCTGGTGATGTCCTAACCTTATCCCGACGAAATAAGATCAAATTGAAAGAACTATTAAAGTAGTTTTCCGGTGTTATTTGGCTGTGTAATTGATTTTGTTTAAAATTTATAAAAAACAGATAGCAAGAGACAAACAGCAAAAAGCCCGACACGTATGTATCGGGCTTTTTTCAATAGGAGTCTAGCGATGACCTACTCTCACATGGGAACTCCCACACTACCATCGGCGCGACTGCGTTTCACTTCTGAGTTCGGAATGGGATCAGGTGGTACCACAGTGCTATTGTCGCTAGACAAAA